>NZ_CP034179.1:3698572-4028334 GCF_003860345.1 Caenibius tardaugens NBRC 16725 | reverse complement strand
AGGAGAACGGAAATGATCAGAAATATCGGCGCCCGTGCAGCGGGGTTTGCCAATATCGGCGTCCCTTTGGCGGTCCTCGCCCTGATGAGCACCAGCGCCCACGCGTTCACCGCGCCCGCCGTCGGCGACCTTGGCTACGACATCTACAACATCGTCGTGAACAAGGGCGTCAAGGGCCCGATGGGCTTCGTCGGCGGCGTCGCCGCCTTCCTGTTCGGCGTTTCGCGGCTGTTTTCCAACGTGATGATCGGCATCCCGACCATCGTCGCCGCGGTCTGCCTGATCAAGTCCGACACCATCCTCCAGACCTTCGGGATGGTGATCTGAACCTCGCGGGCGCGTGCCGTAGCCCGAGTGGACCGGCGAGCGGCGCGCAGCCGCCACGAGCTGGAGGCCGATGGTCGGCCTTCGGGAAATGACCCCCTGACGAAGGGTGTCATGAAGCAGGAGGAGAAGGGCCTTGGATGAGCGTCTGCCCCAGTATCTGCACGGCCCGGTCCAGATCCTATGGTTTGGCGCGGACGAGTTCATTCTGGTCATGTCGACCATCTTCGTCGCGGTCATCGTCGGCGGACTGATCGGCTGGATGCTGATCCTGGCCCTTCTCCTTTTCATCCCCTGGAAGCGGACGAAGCCGCGCGGCTTCATCCCCCATCTCGCCTGGCGCTGGGGCTTCGTTTCCTTCCGCCATTATCCGGGTCCGACCCAGACCCGCTTTTACGAGTGAGGACGGGCATGTTCTTCCGCAAACCCAAACCGGATGCGGGCAGCGACCTGGCTGCCGACCGCCCCGCCCGTTTCGGCATCCACCGCTTCCTACAAGGCTCCTCGAACCTGTTCGAGGAGAACCGGCTGCTCAAATTCGCGATTGTCGGCCTGTTCGGCGTGACCGCGGTGCTCGGCACGCTGATCTACACCTCAAACCAAAACCAGCGCACGGTGATCGTGCCGTTCGGGGCATCGGGCGATCTCTATGTGACCGGCAATGCTCCCTCGGAAGCCTATCTGCGGACGATGACGCGCAATATCGTGGCGCTGTCGGGAACCTATTCGGCCTATTCCGCCGACCGGCAGTTCCAGGAGCTGCTGAGCCTGGTTCACCCCAGCGCCTACAATGCGATCCGCGACAATCTCAACGGCATTCTCGACGAGCTGTCGACCAATCCGACGCTGTCGATCGCCACCTACATCCGCCCCGATCAGCCCGTGACCTGGACCGCCACCGAGATCGTCGTGCCGGTCGAGAAAGTCCGCGTGATCGGCGGGGTGATCCGCAGTTTCCGGGGCAATCTGCGGATTGGCTACGCGATCGAAAACGGCCGCTTCTGGCTTACCCATCTCTCCGAGGAGAATTTCAATGCCGAAACCCAAGGATAAGCCCGTGGGACGGCTGTTTGCGGCCTCGCTGCGAAAGACACTTTTGGCGGGCCTGATCGCGCTCCCCGCGTTTCCGGCCGCCGCGCAGTCGATCATCGCCCTGCCCGATCAGACCAGCAGCATTCGGCTGTCCAACCGCGACGTCAACCATGTCGTCTGCCAGGGCGGCGAGATCGAGGATGTCAAATTCTCGGCCGAGAAGGCGATCGCGGTAGAGAAAGCCGGTTCCGATGCCTGGATTAAGTTCCTGGTCAAGGAGGTCGAGGACGCCGGCACGACGACGCGCAGCTTCGTCACCACCCCCTCGGAATTCTTCATCTCGTGCAACGGCGCGATCTATCCCTTGTATGCCGAACCATCGGACATCCCCGCCCAGACGGTGACGCTCGCGCCGGGCAGCGTTCAGCGCGCCCGGGCGAACGAGGATCTGATGGGGCCTCTGGTCGAGGAAGAGCGCGCGGTGTCGATCACCCTGTCGCTGCTGCAGGACCGGGTGCCGGCCAGCTTTTCCGAAGTCGCGCCGCGCATCGGCACACTCCCGCTTGCGGCGATCTCGACCGCATCGCTGCGCGAACGCCGCCGGATCGAGATCGAGGGCTCGGGCCTTTCGGCGTCCGAATATCTGGTCAGCGTGAGTGCCAGCACCACGCTCGATGAACGCGCCTTTCTCGATCGGACGCTCGGCGCGAACATTTTCGCGGTCACGCTCGACCGGCTCGTGCTGCGGCCTGGCGATACCGCGCGACTGATCGTCATCCGGCGGGGAGCGGGCGAATGAGCGCGGATGACATGCCCTCGCCCGAAGGGACGCCCGCGCCCAAGCCTGCGGCCCCGAGCCCCTATCAGGAACATCTTGCCGCTGCCGCGGCCCAAGATGATCGCGGCCTGGAAAACCCCGCGCTGCTCGATCTGAAGGCCCGCTGGGCGGGACTGAGTTCGAGGGCCAGGCTCAGGGCGAAGCAGGCGGCGCTCGCCGGGGCTGTCGGCGTCCTCGGCTACGGCCTTTACACCGCCAGCACCCACAACAACGCGCCGGTCTCCACCGCCCCTACCGCCGCCAATCTCGACATGGGCGCGGGGCTGCGCGGCGACAGCCTCGAAGTCAAACTGCGCGGCGACCTCAAGAAGATTCTCGATGGCCAGACGCTGCTTGGCGACCGGGTAACCGCGATCGAGCAAGGCAAGGTCGTACCCGGCAGCGGATCGCCCCAGAGCGCTGGCGGCGCGGCCAGCGAGGCTGCCGCGGACGGCGGGCCCTTGCCGCCCGCCCTGCCCGGCAGCGTGCCAGCCTACCCGCCCTCGCCCGCGGGGGCCAACAGCGCCGACGCGCCCTTGCCCGTGCCGCCAGCGGCACCCGCCGCGCCGCCGCCACCGCCGGTCGAAAAAGTCGTCGGTTCGATCGGCGCGGCGACCACGCCGCTGGTGCCCAAGGACGCCGCCGGCAACGGCAATGGCGCTCCCGACTCGAAAAAAAAGACCCGGACGATCTATTTGCCGCCTGGTTTCATGAAGGCGCGGCTCTTGACCGGGGTGGACGCGCTAGCGAGCCGGGACGCGACCTCGAACCCCGAACCGATCATCGCGCGCGTCCAGGCCCCGGCCGTGCTTCCCAATGACGTCAAGGCCAACCTTTCAGGCTGCTTCGTCATCGGCAACGCCACCGGCAGTCTCGCCAAGGAGCGGGTCGAGGTCCAGCTCGTGACGCTCTCCTGCGTCGATTTCGACGAGCATTCAGTGGTCGATCAGCCGGTCAAGGGCTTCTTCGTCGACACTGACGGCAAAAAGGGCCTCTCGGGCAAGGTCGTGACCCGCGCCGGCGCGGCGCTGGCGAGGAGCTTCATAGCCGGCACGATCAGCGGCATCGCTCAGACGGTCGAGACCACTTTCGGGTCGACCTCGACCTCGGCGCTGGGATCGGTGCGTACATTGGATGCGGGCGAGGCGGCCAAGACCGGGATCGCGGGCGGCCTCTCCAAATCCTCCGACAAGCTCACCGATTTCTATCTCGACCTCGCCCGCCAGGCCGGCCCGATCGTCGAAGTCGGCGCGGCAAAGGAGGTGGTCGTCGTCATCCAGGAGGGCGTGACCCTCGAGATCAAGCCATCGGCGGGGAGCAAGTTCTGATGCGCGCCCTGCCCACATCCACCGGAGACCGCGCCATGCGCAAACCCAAGCTTTCCCATTCGTCTCGGCTGCGAGCAGCGCGCGTATTGCTGACGGCATCAGCGCTGATGGCCCTCACCGGCTGCACGACCCTGGGCTCGATGATGTCGCCCTACTCCGAGAAGTACAGCTGCAAGAACAGCGATCATGGCCAGTGCATCCATCCCGACAAGGCCTATGCCGATGCGGTCGCCGGCCGCCCTTCGCGTTCGGACCCCGCCGTCACCAACGACAGGAAGCTGCTGCGAGGCGGCGGCGACGCTGCGAACATGGACGGTGGAGCCGCGCGCGCCGGTGGCAAGACGATGCCCGGCGGCAATGGCGCCTTCGGCACCTACCGCGACAGCGTCTACCGCGAGCTGCAGGGGCTGATCGATCAGCCGGTCACGCCGATGCTCAAGCCTTCGCAGGCCGTGCGCACGCTGATCCTGCCCTATGCCGACCGTCAGCGGCCCGACCGGCTCTACATGCCGCGCTACGTCTATTCGATCCTCGACAAGCCGCAATGGGTGGTCGGCGGCTATCTGGTCGAACCGGTCGCCCCTTCGTCGCAGGTGCCGGTGCTCGAGCAGGTCCGCGAACGGCCCGGCGACGCCGCCGATCCACTGCCGGCCCGCGATGCGACCAAGCCCACGGTTCCGCCGACGGCACTGTCCGCGATGCCACCTCCAATCCCGTCCGCAACTGCGCCCACTGACATGCCCAGCGTCCGGCCCAGTGCCAGGCCAATGAAGGAGCATCACCGGTGACATCGCCTGGAACCTGTCATGACGGCGGCCTCACCTTCAGCGCGCTGCGCCGGAATGTCTCGCGCGACAGCTTTTCCGACCATCTGCCGCTGGTCGCCTGGGTCGAGGCGGAGGAAGCGTTCCTGACCATCGACGATGGCTGGGGCTATGCCTGGGAACTGGTGCCGACAGCCTATATGTTCGACCATGTTCACAATGCCTTGCTTGGCCTTCTCAATATTCATTTTGAAGCCGGGACGGTTCTCCAGATCCACAGCTTCGCCGATCCGCTGATCGATGGCGCGCTCGATGCCTATCTGGCACTGAAGACCCGCGACGATCCGCTGATCCAGGCCTCGGCCCGGCGGACCTATGACTATCTGCGCGCCGGCCGTCACGGCGTGGCCGCGCTCCACGGCATCCCGATCCGCAATTTCCGGACATTCCTGTCGGTGAAGACGCGGCACCCGCTGGCGAGCGACTTGAAGCGCCAGATCGAGGAGCAGCTCGCCAAGCTCGGCATCCGCCGTCTTGCGCCCGAGGCGACGATCGCCTTCTATCGCCGGATCTTCAACGGGGTATTCGAGGCGGCTCCCGGCAGTTTCGTCAACCACGAGGGTCAGGGCTTCGCCGCCCCGCCGATCCGCAAGCAGATCATCAACGCCGGGCCCGACCTGGCTTTCGACGGCCCCGAGGTCTTCCTTGGCAATCAGGTCGCGCGCTGCCTCACGCCAAAATCACCCGCCCGGCGGATCAGCGCCGAGCGCGCCAATCGGCTGACCGGCGGCATGCGGGGATCGTCCGAGGACAGCGACCAGATCGGCGGGCCGTTCCTGCTCACGCTGAACGTGCTGTTCGACCATTCCGCCTTTGAGATCCACAAGCGCGCGCAGATCCTCTCGGCGCAGAAGGCGGCCGGCAGCTTTGCGGTCGAGGTCGGCAAGCAGATCGAGGAGATCGGCTGGGTGCTCGACGAGGCCGGTAACAGCCGTTTCGTACGGGTGATCCCGACCGTCTGGGTCTTCGGTCAGTCGCGCGGCCAGGCCCGCGAAATGGCGGCACGCGCCAAGCGGCTGTGGGAGTCGGAGCCGCTGCCTTTCATGATGCAGGAGGAGAGCTACCTCAATCCGGTCCTCCTACCGATGAGCCTGCCGTTCGGGCTCTATCCCGACGGGCGCACCATGCGCATGCTCGAGCGCGATTTTCGCATGCCGGTCAAAGCCACCGTGCTGATGGCGCCGGTGCAGACCGACTTTCGCGGCGGCGGACGGCCAGCACTGCTCTACACCGGCCGCAAGGGCCAGTTGATCACGCTCGACCTGTTCGATCCGCGCATCAACAATTACAATTTCATCGTCTCGGCCGAAAGCGGCGCGGGCAAGAGCTTCCTGCTCAACAACCTGTGCCAGCAATATTACGCCAGCGGCGCGCTCATCCGCATCATCGATATCGGCGGCTCGTACCGCAAGCTCTGCACTTTGTGCTCGGGCCGCTACATCGACATCGGCGAGGAGCGGCTCGTCCTCAACCCCTTCGACATGGGCTTCGCGCTCGATGGCGACGACCGCCAGTCGGCGATCGCCATGGCAGTCGCGATCGTCGCCGAGATGGCCAATGCCGCGACGAGGAAGGGCGTTTCGACCTCGGAATGGAACCTCTTGAAATCGGCCGTCCAGTGGACGATCGACTCCGGCCGCGCCGAAGACGGGATCGATGCCGTGCGCGACTGGCTTGGCGCATATCCCGCACAGACCACCAGCGAACTCGACCGGGTCGATCATCTCGTGCCGGTGGCGCGCGAACTGGCGTTCAACCTCAGGGATTTCGGGTCGGACGGGGCATACGGGCATTATTTCAACGGCCCGTCGACCTTCGACATCAGCCAGGACGAGTTCGTCGTGCTCGAACTCGAGCGCCTCAAGAACATGCCAGACCTGTTCAACGTCGTGGTGATGGTCGTGGTCAACGCCGTCACCCAGGAACTCTACCTGTCAGGCCGCGACCGGCCGCGCTTCGTGCTCTGCGACGAGGCCGCCCAGTTCATGACCCGCACCGACGGGCAGGATCTCTCGCGCCTCGCCGAGGCCTTCGGCCAGGGCTATCGGCGTGCGCGCAAATATCAGGGCAGCTTCGGCATCGTCATGCAGTCGATGAACGATCTGCTGCTGTTTGGCGGCACTGGCCAGGTCATCCTCGAAAACGCCGCAACCCGCTTCCTGCTCCAGGGGAGCACTTACGACAAGGCGGTCGAGAACAAGATCCTCGACTATTCGGGCTTCGTTCTCGAACTGCTGAAGTCGGTCCGCAACAACAAGCCCAACTATTCCGAGGTGTTCATCGACTCACCCCTGGGCCTCGGCATCGCGCGGCTCGTGGTCGATCCCTTCTCCTACTGGATCAACACCTCGGCACCGACCGAGGTCGCCGCCTTCGAGGCGCTGCTGCGGCACGGGCGCTCGCCGCTCGAAGCGGTCTGCGAACTGGCCGGTGTCGATCCCGCGGAAATCCTCGGGCGCCAACCCCTCGGAATATCCGGTCCAGAAATAGCCAGTCCAACAATCTCCAGTGCGGAGACCGCATGATGCTCAGACGCAATTCCCAAATCCACCAGCTCCCGCTCGAATTCGGCAAGAATGCCGAACAGGAGCGGATGATCGAAGCGCGGGTCGCGATCCGTGCCGAGGCCGCCGCGATGCGCTGGCGCTTTCGCCTGATCCTCATCGAAACCGCGATGATGGCGGGACTGGTGCTCGCCGCCGGCCTCGCGCTCGGACAGCCGACCGCGATGGTGTGCCGTAGCGCCGCGGTCGTGGGTGCCGCCTGCCTCGCGAGCGGGCTCCTGCTGATCGCACTCTCGGGGCTGACCGGCCACCTGGTGTCGCGCTATCGCCGCTGGAGGAGCCAATGAGCGCGCCCTCGCCGCTGAAGGGGCACGCGAGGCCCCTGTACCGGGACCCGATCGAACGGCTGGCAGACGAGAGCCTGCACGATTTCCTGCTGCGCCGTCACGACGAGATGGTGAGCGAGCTCGACGCGCTCGAGGTCGAGGTGGTCTGGAAAGAGGTCCATCTGCGCTACGAACGGCTGGCGGCGGATCGGCGGCACGTCTGGCTGATCGCCGGTCTCGCGCTCGACGCGACGCTCGCCATGCTCCTCGTCCTCGCAGGGATATTCGATGCCGTGCCGGTGTCGATGGCGGCGATCACGCTCACCGTTCTGCTCGCCGGCAACCTCTTTGCCTTGGCCATGCCGCGGTTCGACCCCTTGCTCGCCAAGCTCCTGGCGTGGAGCTGGTGATGAGGGGCCTGCTCTCCGCCGCGCCCGGACCCTCGGCGATCCGTCTGATGGTCGGCACGCATGTCCTGCTGCTGATCCAGGCCGCGCTGGTTCTGTGGTCGGCGCCGCATCTCGCTGTGGCGCTGCGCGTGCTGGTGGCGCTGGTGTTCGCCCTGGCGCTGGGAGCACTGTGCGCCGCGATCCATGGGATTTCTGAGGACGATCGCCCGACCTGGTGGAGGCGTCGTCATGGCCGTTGACCCTCTGCCTATTGACCCGCTGCCTTCGGGGCCGAACGAACCGCAGCAAGGCTGGGGCGTGGTCAGGTTCCAGTCGGCAACGATCGCGTTGCTCCTGCTGGCGTCGATCGTGGTTGCGACGAGCGCCCATGCACAGACCTCGACGATCGGGCGTGTCTGGCCGATCGTCGAGCCCGACGCCATGGCCGAGATCGAGGCCAAGGTGAGGACCCTGCCCGCCGATATGTCCGGCAAATTCGGGCCGCGTTCGACCTGGTCGGCGATGAAGGCCGCGCCGCTCGGCGTCGCCGTTCATACCCTGCGGCGCAGCGTCGTGCCCTTCTACACGCTCGAAAGCGAAATCCGCCTGCCCGACGGCACCTTGCTCTACCCCAAGGGCTACACCTTCAATCCGCTCGCCTATGTGACGCTGCCGCAGCGCCTGGTGGTGGTCCATCCGCGCGATCTGGCATGGGCGCTTGCCCAGGCAAAGCCAACAGATTTCATCCTGCTGACGGCGGATACCGGGCATGGTGCTGATCCGCTCACCCTCTCGGAACGCAGCGGGCGGGCGCTCTTCATCCTCGAAGCCAGGGTCAAGGAGCGGCTCGGCCTGACGGTGGCGCCGGTGATCGTCGAGCAGGTCGGCCAAAAGCTCGAACTGACCGAAGTGCGGCTCGACCGCCCGCTCACACGCGGCGCGACGGGGGCATCGCCGGTCACGCCGAGGGCATCGGCAACATCACGTCGGGGGCAAGGCCAATGACCCGGTTATTCTCCAAAGCCCGGGCGATCGCGGCCGCTGTGCTGCTCGGCGGTCTCGCATTCACGGCCCCCGCCCATGCCTCGTCCTGCCCGACCGGAACGGTGTTCAACCCGATCACCAAGGTGCGCTGGACCTGCATCTTCCCGATCACCATCGGCGGGGTGCGCATCGGCACGTTCGACAAGCTCGGCAAGGCATTGGACGCGCAGTCCTCGTCCAAGCCCCTGTGTGCCTGCCGCAAGGGTGCGACCTTCTGGTTCGGGGTCAAGGTGTCGTTCTGGTCGCCCAACCGCATGGTCGACGTCGTGACCGAGCCCGGCTGCATGATGGCGCTGGGCGTCGATGTCCTGCCCACGCACGGCAAGCTGCAGGGCAGTCAAAGCTCGATCTCCGACGGAACCAACACCCGCAAGATGTTCGCGCAGATGCATTATTACATCTCGCCGGTCTGGGCGATGCTCGACATGTTCACCGATCTGCCCTGTCTTCAGGACGACGGCTTCGATGTCGCGCTGATCACCGAGGTACTGCCGACCTGGCAGTCGGGCACATTGGGCGCGATCATCCAGCCCGAGGGCATATTGTTCGGCAATCCCGCCGCCGGCCTTGCTTGCATGGCCGACAGTGCGGCGGCTGCCGCGGGCAAGGTCATCGATCCCTTGTTCTGGTGCATGGGCTCGTGGGGTGCGACCTATCCGGTCGCCGGCGACATCCATTTCGACGATTCGGTCGAGGCCTGGGCCGGGCTCGCCGCGCGCGGCACCTTCATGATGGGGCGCTTGGGTGCGCTCACCATCTCGTCGTCCGACGGCTGTTCTTTCATCCCGCAGCCGATCTGGACCAAGTCGCGCTACAAGCTCCAGTTGATGGAACCGGTCAAGGGCGGCTCCTGCGTCAATATCGGGCGCCCCGGCGCGCTGTGGTCGAGCGCCAAACACGCCCCGGGCAAGGACAATGCCCAGTTCATGCTCTTCGAAAAGGTGATCTGCTGCGCCGGAGTTTCCGCGCCGTGAGCGGCTCACCCACCCCACCCCTCGCGCGAGCCCCGGGTTCGCCGCGGTCTGCCCGCCACAGCCAGCAAGGCTGCCGGGACATGCGCGAGGCGGGAGCGACGCCGCAGGCCCCCAGCGGCGTCGCTCCCAACCCGGTCAGTGCGGCTATTGCGGTTGCGGGCTGCGCGTCGCCCCTCCCCCTCGCGCATCGCAGCGCGGTAGCCGTACTGACCACCTTTGAAGGGCAAGCGGTGTTCCGCCTGATCCTGTCCGATGGTCGGGACCTGAAGCTGGGCCATCTCTTCCGTCTGCGCAAGGGATCGCGCCTTCACGCGCCCCTGAGGGCACTGTCATGAGGGGGGCTGGCATCATGCTCGCCGGCGCCGCGCTGCTGCTGCCCGCGATCCTGCATGCGCAGACCGTGGAGGATCGCGCCCGCGCCGCCGCCCAGGCTTCACGCACCAAGACCAGCGACAGCGACACGCTGCTCAAGAACTATGTGACACCCGGGATGAGCGGTCAGCCGGTCACGACCGTCGATGGAACCAAGAGCTTCACCCCGACGCTCGCCTGCCAGAAGACGGCAAACCTCTTGGAAGTGCTGATCCAGCCCAATGGCACCGGCGACATCGGCATGGTCCGCATCAGCCGCGACAAGGACATGAACGGCAGTTTCGACAGCGTGACAACGCTCCCGGTTCCCGTGTCGGGCATCTGCGCCAATGGCGTGATCTCCTGTGCGCCGGGCAGCTGGAACCAGTGCCATTCGTTCCGCTGGGATCTCGACGCCGACAAGAACCTCAAGCTGACCGAGGTCGATATGCCCCAACTCTCGGCATGCTACTGCGTCAACAACAGCTGCGGCGCCAATCTGGTCTTCGCCAACCTCGCCTCGGTGCTCAAGGATCTGGGCGGCGGCATGGTCGGCGCGCTCACCACCGCCGATCCCCGGATCGGCGTCGCCGAAGCGAAGATCAACGGACCCATCATCGACTATGTCGGCGCGCAGACCACGGCCTGCACCGGCAATCCCGCGATCGGTCAGACCACCTATCGCGCCAATCCGGCGGCGATCCAGGGCGATGCCTTTGCCCTGTCCTCGACCAATCCGGTTTTCCAGGCTCTCAGCCAATCGTCCGCCGGGGCCGGCAAGGCGCAGCAGCTGCGCGCCTGCACGATCACCCGCGAGGTGACGCTCAAGCAATTCCAGGCAGATGACATCATCGCGCGCACGTCGGGCGGCTACGCGACCAACGTCACGCCGCCGGGCGGGTATCCAGTCGGCTGGGACCCATTCAGCGGTGATCCATTCGTCAGCGATCCCTACACCGGCATCGATTTTCTGATGGGTTCGCCCAACGACAATACACTCTACGGCGGCGGCTGCGGGTTCTTCGATTTTCGGATGACGCTCCATGTCGAGGAGCCCGACCGGATCATATCAGCCACCCTGCCGATGTTCTTTACCGACGACTGGGGGCAGCTCCGCATCGACGGCACGCTGGTCGCCTATGGCCCGGGGGCCTGGACCGGACCCGGCTATCCGCCCGGGCGCTGTGAAACCGGCCGCACCAACTATTTCTGGCCCAACATCGACCTCAAGCCCTGGCTCACCAAGGGCGACCACGAGATCTGGCTGCATGTCGCAGTCGGGGACCATGGAGAAGCCTTCGCGCAGGTCCATGCCGAGGTCGACACCAGCTGCACCACCACCGAACAGCTCGTCGACCTGTGCTCAGGCTATGCTGCCGATCCCAAATGCCATCTCTCCGAGGAACAGGTCGATGGCGTCGCAACCTTCCGGGGCGGCGTCGCGACCGGCCTCAAACCCCTGCCCCAGACCCGCCTGTTCGGCAATGCCAGCTGTACGCTTTCGCTGACCCGCCCCTTCTTCGAGCGCGACCGCACCTATGCCTGCACGACCGACAGAGCGGGCCTGCCCGAGCCGGATT
This sequence comes from Caenibius tardaugens NBRC 16725, assembly GCF_003860345.1. Taxonomy (GTDB): domain Bacteria; phylum Pseudomonadota; class Alphaproteobacteria; order Sphingomonadales; family Sphingomonadaceae; genus Caenibius; species Caenibius tardaugens. The sequence goes on along the minus strand of NZ_CP034179.1, from coordinate 4,016,841 downwards.
TGAGCCGCGGGGCCTATATCATCGATCATTCGACCGAGACGCTGCTCGCCGACCGGACCAAGGCGAGCGATGGCACTGTCACGACCTCGACCCGTGCCTTTTCGCTTCCCGCCCAGGCGCCGGTGGCGGCCTGCGAGGCCGTCTGCAAGACCCGCGCGCCCAAGGCCAATAGTGCCGCGACGCCGGCCGGCGTGGTCGCCAGCCAGCAGAACAACCCCACCGGCTTCGACACCTTCTACCATGTCTGCGACGCGGCCAATGTCTGCCCGGCGGGGCCGGGCGAGGAAGTGGTCAGCGCCTGCGGCTGTCTCGACGATTTTCCGGAAGCCGTGGTGATGATGCAGACGGTGCGTCTTGGCGGCGCCGACATGACCTGCACGAGCAATAGGCCATGAAGCGGCCATCCCTCCTCTTCGCGCTGCTGCTCGGCGCCGCACCGCTTGCCACCATCCCCGCCCCGGCCTTCGCCGCGCAGATGTGCGCGGCCGATCTCAACGGCAATGGCGACGCCAGCGATCCCGGTGAAACCGCGACCTGCCTCCCCATGCAGAACGGCAGCGTCCAGTGCCCGCTCCAGGCGGCCCTCTGCACGGTCAACGCCCCCGGCGTCTATGCCTGCCCGCTTGGGGCCCAATATCCTTGCGCGGCGCCGGCCAGCGGCGGAGCGCCGACCTGTTCGCCCAATGCCTGCCAGGATACCGCCGCCACCCCGATCGTCGAGGAACCACCGCTCAATGATCCCGGGGTGCCCGCCGACGGCGCAGTCGATGCCAACGGCAATTGCACCGCGAACATCGAGATATTTTCAGGCCGCGCGATGCGTTGCCGTCCCCCGGGCCTGTTCACCACCTTCAGCAATTGCTGCAAGGACAAGGGCAAGATCGTCAAGGACGGCATGGGCTCGTCGATCGGCTCGATCGGCACCAAGATCGCGGTCGCCAAGGGCGTGCTCAGCGGCATGAAGGCGGCCTATGTCGCATTCAAAGCCGGGGCGACCGCCAGCGAGGCGGCGAGCGCCGGCGCCCACGCGATCATCGCCGGGATCGATCCGACCTCAATCGCGATCAGCCTTGCCATCAACTTCATGATCGAGGTGCTGCTGCAGGGCTGCGATCAGGAAGATATGGAAACCGGCATGCTGCGCGGCTCGGGCATGTGCCACGAGGTCGGCAGCTATTGCACCGCCAAGTTCCTTGGCATCTGCCTCCAGAAGGCCAAGGGCCATTGCTGCTTCAACACCAAGCTCGGCCGCATCATCCAGGAACAGGGCCGGCCCCAGCTCAAGAGCTTCAACGCCGTTGGCTGGGGCACACCCAAGGCACCCTACTGCCGGGGGCTCACGCCCGACGAGTTCCAGGCGCTCGATTTCTCGAAGATGGATCTGTCCGAATATTATTCGGACATCGAGGCGCGCACTCAGGGCCAGATCCAGGTCGATATGAAGGACAAGATCGATGCCTATATGCAAGTCCTCGGCAAATAGGATGCGCACGCCATCCCACTTGGCCGTCCGGCGCGGGGCGTTGGCCCTGGGGCTGATTATCGCCTCGCTGTCCGCGATGCAGGCTCCAGCACTGGCGCAGGAGCCGAGCCAGGCGTCGAACCAGACACCGAGCCAGAATCCGTCGGCCAATGCGCGCGAGAAGGTCCAGCAGGAAGGCGATGGCGCGCTCGAACGCCTGCGCCAAGCCGTGGCCGCACAGAAGGAACATGCCACCGTATCCGGCCCTGCGGCGCTACCGGCAATCCCCGAGCCGGTCCGGCGCCGCGCGTTCGAGGCCATGCACGCCCACACGCCGTCGCCGGCGATGGATGCGCGGGCGCGCTCTGCGCTCGATGCCGGCAAGGCGGCTTTCGCCGCCCAGCGCGATGCCATGGCGCGGCGGCTTAACCAGGCGCTCGGGCTGGAGGCTCCCGATATGGCGGCACTCGCGCGGGCGGCCGCGCCCAAGCCGGCGGACAATTGGGTACCGGTGCTGTTCGTATCCTCCTCGATGCCGATCACGACGCTGCGTGCCTATGCGCTCCAGCTCGAAAAGGCGCGCGGCGTGATGGCGTTCCGCGGAATGCCGGGCGGTCTCACCCATGTCGCGCCGATGGCCAGGCTCTCGGCCGAGATTCTCCGGCTCGATCCCGGCTGCGAAGGTCCGGCCTGCGCGATGCGCGATGTCCAGCTCATCGTCGATCCGATCGTCTTTCGACAGCACGGCATTGCCCAGGTTCCCGCGCTCGCCATGATCCCGGGCGATCCAACCCAGCCCTATTGCGAGCGCGGCGAGGATGCGTCCGCCCCCGCTACGCTCCCCAAATTGGCCGGTAGAATCGTCTATGGCGACGCCGCGCTGTCGGGAATGCTCGAAGAATATGCCCGCCTCGGCGGCAAGGAGGAGGTCCGCGATGCTCAGTCTCGCCTGGAAAGCCGCTAAGGCGCTGTGGCCCCGGATCAAGCTGCTCCCCTTGCGCGCCGCTGTCGCGCTCGGCAGCGCCGGTCTCGGACAGCCGCCACGGCCCGAGCAACTTTTGAGGGCCTGGTGCATCGTGCTGCCGATCGGTTACCTCACCTGGTGGGCGATCCCGCAGGTGACCTGGGTGATGAGCCCGTCGATCTCCGCATGGGCGGTGCGCGCAGCGCCGGGGGTGATCCACAAGGGCGATCTCGTCTCGTTCATGCTCTCGCACCCGCTGGCCGGCCCGAGCCCGGTGCCCGTCACCAAATATGCACTGTGCATGCCCGGCGATCGGCTCGCCATGATCGAGAAGCCCTCAATGACGCCGGGCGTTCCTGGCGGCGAGGGAGATGGCTACTACTATTGCAACGGACATCTCCTGGGTGTGAGCAAGCCGATCGGCCGGGGCGGCCAGCGCCTCGCGCATTTCCACCCCCAGGGCACGGTCATTCCTGCGGGCTTCATCTATGTCGGATCGAGCCACCCCAATGGGTTCGACAGCCGTTACTATGGGCCTGTCGCGATTCCCCGCCTGACCCGGATGGAGCGGGTGCTGTGACGCGGCGTTCTGTCCGCATCGTGGCAGCCGCCCTGCTGGCCTGCGCAGTCGCAGGTGCCGCGCAGGCGCAAAGCCCCGGCGATCCCGGACCAAAGGCCGGCTATTGGTGGTATCAGGCGCCGTCCAAGCCGGCGGCAGAACAAACCGCCGAGCCCGATCCGCTGGTCAAACCGGCGATCCCGCCGATGGCGGAACTCGCGACCTGGACCCCGCCCCGGATCCGCAAGCTGATCGAAGAGCAGCGCGACTATGCCGCGACGGTGCTCACCATTGATGCTGTCGCGGATTTCTGGCGACTGGAGGATTTTGCCCGGCGCAAGGCCCGCGCCTTTGCTGGCGTGACCCAGATCGCCATGCTGCAACATCCCGAACTCAATTCCAAATCCGCCAACCCGATGGTCGGCGACGCGCGCGACCAGATGGCGGCGGGCAAGGACATGATCCGCCGCCAATATCTGCGCGCCCATGCCCAGGAATTTGCCCTGGTGATGTTTTCGCGCAGCACCTGCGGCTATTGCCGGGTCGAGTGGCCGATCATCCAGCGCTTCCAGGACGAGATGGGCTGGCAGGTCACGCTGATGGATCTCGACCGCAGGCCCGATCTCGGCACCCGCTTCGGCGTCGAGGTGACGCCCACCACCATGATCATACGCCGGAATAGCCAGCAGCGCATGGTGATCGCCGCCGGGGTCGAAGCCTATCCCAACCTCGCGCAAATGGCCTACCAGGCGGTCAAGCTGCTTACCGGTGACATCCGGCCCGAACAGTTCATGACCGGGGCCGGCGAGGAAAATACCTTCTTCGACGCGCTGAGCAACGGGCCGGTGTCGGCAACCGATCCGCGGGTGATCGGCGGTGATCTGGTGGCGACTGGACTGGGGCCGAAGCCATGATTCGGCGGTTGCGACTGCCTGCCGCGTTCGCGCTCGCGGCTGCCGCCGTCCTGCCGGGCGTCGCGGCATGGGCGCGACCCGTCACCCGTGAAGAGGCGATGCGCGCGGCGATCCATCCGGTCGCCAGCAATCCCGACATGCAGGCATGGCTCGCGCGCGTGCCGGTGACGCGCGAGTTCCCGCCTGATTTTGCCGCGAGCCTGCGCGGGCAAGGTCCAGCCTTCATCGTCGAGATGTCGTCGGCGCCCGGCTGTCTGCCCTGCGCCGATCTCTGGAGCAAGCTGAATAGCCTGGCCCGCCAATATGGCTGGCACGTCGCCGTGCTCGACAGTCAGGAGGCGATGCTCCGGTCGGGACGACTTGGGCTCCCCTGGGTCGGCCACCCGGTCGCCTGGGTTCGTGCCATCGATGATTCGAACCGTGTCGTGCCGGTTGCGATCGGCACCGATCATGCCCCCAATCTCGCGCGCAACCTCTATCTCGCGGCCAAGATGCTGACCGGCGTCCGCGCCGATGTCGGTGTGCGGGCGTTGTCGAAATTCACCGGGATCGTGGGGCTAGCGCCTCGCCCGGCAAACAAAACGGAAAGGAACTGATCATGGCGGGCCAGTTCCTTCTCCCTTCCCCTCACCTGCAAGGAAGCCCGCCATGCGCCCGGTCAAAGCCCGCCTGATCACTCTTGCCTGCGCTGGTCTCGCAGCCTGCGGGACAACCGCTCCCGCCCATGCCCAGAGCTGGGCGGAAAGCTGGTTCGACAATGTCACCTATACTTCGCCAGGCTCATTCCAGGACCAGACCCGCGGCTATGTGACGGCGGGCGGCATGTCGGGCCGGGTCGATGTCCATAACGACTATCTGATGAGCCTCAGCCTGCCCAAGGTGAAAGCCGGCTGCGGCGGCATCGACATGTTCCTCGGCGGCATGTCGTTCCTCGATCCCGACTATCTCGTCCAGAAATTGGAGAGCATCCTTCAGGCCGCGCCCGCCGTCGCCTTCCAGTATCTCCTCGAAACCTTGGACGAGAAGATGGGCAACATCATCTCGAAGATGGAGGCGGCGACCAATTTCCTCAACTCGATCCAGGTCAACGATTGCCGTCTTGCCAACCGCATGGTCCAGATCGCCAAGGGCGACGACAACATGTCCGGCATCATCGAGGAGATGACCGGCTACAAGTCGGTCAAGGCAGGCTTCGCCAAGAGCTACCAGCAGTCCCGCGAAAAGATTCAGGCCAACCAGAACAATCCGACCGAGGATCTGCGCGACGCGCTCGCCAACTGCCCGGCCGAGGTGACCGACATCTTCCGCACCGGCTCGCTGCTTGCCCACGCCGCGACGCGCGTCGGCGCGGGCGACTGGGCAAACGTGATGCGGGCCCGGGTCGGCGATGTCTACATGCGCTGGGACCCGACCGACAAGGTGCCGCTGTTTTCCGCGATCCCCGCCTGCCCGCGCCAGGATACCGAAAGCTCGGACGATTTCCTGACCGGCAAGGTCCAGCGCCGCGCGCTCAATATCCCGGCTACCGGCGCCGACTGCTCGACAGATAACGGCAAGGGCGCGCTCGAACTCGCCCGCGACCGGATGCAGTCGATCGCAACCAAGATCCGCACCCGCGCCGCGCTCACCGCCGAAGAAAAGCAGTTCGTCGCCAATGTCCGCACGCTGCCGGTCTACCGCATGCTCGAGTGGGGCGTCCGGCAAGGCGTGCCCGATTCAGTGATCGGCGATACCGACGAGCTGGTGGCGCTGACGCTCGCCTATCAGATGCTCAACGACCTCACCCGCTCGATCGACTTCGCCATCGGCAATGCCGAGCGCGGCGCAAGCGCGGCGGGCGCGGCCGATGCCGGCAACGCCAATGTCTGTCAGACCCGCATCCTGACCAAGGGCATCGAGCAGTTGCGCGACCTGCGAGAGGAGGTGCTGCGCCAGCGTGCGCAGATGCGCCAGAGCTATCTCGCAGCACTAGGCGCCGCCAATCTCTCGGCCAACTATGCCGGGCTGCTGCGCCAGCGCGACCATGACGCCCGCGATGCCCAGGGCACCGCCGCCAACCCGAATCACTGAACCGGAAAGACCCGCCATGCGTCTTCGCTTGCGTTCGCTCCTCGCCCTTCCGCTTGGCCTTGTCGCCGCGCCCGCATGGGCCGTGGATACCAGTTTTCACACCTATGACGGCTTTGCCGAGACAGTCGACGCCTTCCGTCTGGTCTCCATGATCTTTGCCGATCACCGCTACGAAACGCTGGTGCTGATCATCGCGGTGGTCGGCATGTCATTGGGGGCAATACTCGCCGTCATTCGCGGCCAGGGCATGGGGATCGTCGCGTTCGGTTTCCAGATGCTGGTTGGGATCGGCCTGTTCACCGGCCTCGTCGCCACGACCGGCACCGTCCATGTCTATGACCGGGTACGCAATGCCTATCAGCCGGTCGGCGGCGTGCCCAACCTGCTCGTACTGGTTGCGGGCGTCACCAATCTCATGGAGCGCTCGCTCGCCGAGATCATCGACGACAATACGCTCGATCCCAATGCCAAGCTGGAATTTGGCGCGGGCGGCCACAGCTTCGACCTGTTTTTGAACGCCGTCTCCCCGCGCGGACCGATGACCGACACCTTCCTCGACGCGACGATCAAGGACTATGTCCGGCAATGTTATCCGGTGGCGCGGGTCTCACCGGCCTACGGTGTCGATGACGACCAACTCTTCCGCACCAGCACCGACCTGCCCGCCTCCTTTGCCGCGATGGCCGGGCCGGCGACCTTCAGCACGGTCTATACCGCTGCCAACAAGGGCGGCGCCACGGTCAGTTGCCAGGAGGCCTGGGACAGCATCCAGTCGCGTCTGTCCGATCCGACCCTGTTCGACGGCTATACGACCCAGGTCTGCCAGCGCACCGGCTATGACGTGACCAATGCCTCGCAGCTCTCGCGTTGCCGCTCGCATCTTGGAGAAATGGGCCAGATGATGATGGGAACCCCGCTCTCGCTCCAGGCCTTCATGACCGACATATTGCTCGGCAATACCGTCGGCGATGTCCTGTTCGAGGACAGTCCCGCATCAGCCGCACGCGTCATGGCGAACCGCGCGATCATCTCGAACGGGCTTGCCACCATGTCGGTCGCCAATGAATGGATGCCGACGATCCGTGCTACCGTCTTCGGCATCATGCTGTTCATGGTGCCGATCGCGCTGCTGTTCATCCTGACCCCGATCAACCTGCGCGTGGCGAGTTTCGCGCTGGGGCTGTTCGTGTTCGTGGCATTGTGGGGCGTGATCGATGCCGGCATCTACCAGTTGACGCTCGGCCGGGCGATGGACGTACTCTCCGAGATGCGATCGAATTCTGTGGCGGCCAATGCCTGGATGCTGGCGCCCTCCTCGGCGATGAAGGCGCTCGCCATCTTCGGCAGCTTCCGCACGGCGGCGGCGGGCCTTGCCGGGGCCTTCGTGTTCACCGTGTTCCGCTTCTCGGGCAATGTCTTTTCCAGCTTCACCGGCGGGGCGCTTCAGGAGCAGGGTCAGGGCGTTGCCGCCGCCGCGCCATTGGCGACCCGCGAAGGCTATGCCTCGGCGCTCGAATCCCAGGCCTCGGCCGCCGGCACGCTTGCAAGGCGCAGCGCGGCCACCAGCTTCGGCGATTTTGGCGAGCGGTCCTCATTCGGGACCAATCGGGCATTCGGAGCGGCGGGCGCGGTCATCGGCGAACAGGGCGGCGGCGCGCCCGGCATCCCGGCGTTCGGTCTGGGCGCGACCGATGCTGCGCGCGAACTGGGCGGGCTCTCTCCAGCGCTGAATGGCCGCGATCTGAGCGACCCGGCGACGGCAAAGGCGGTGCGCGCCAATGCAATGACCTCGGCGATCCATAACTTTGCCGAGAAGGATGCGCTCAGGTCGCTTGGCACGACCTATTTTGGGCAGGGCCAGGCCGGCGAGCGGGCCTTTGCCTCGTTCGCGCAGAACATGGTGCAGTGGAAGGCGTTCGGCGACGAGCGCGCCTACGGGATGATGTTGCAGGGCGCCGCCCGGCATTTTGAGCGGAATGGCTATTCGCCGCAGGATGCCCAGCTCAAGGCATCGGGCGTGATCGGCGATGCGGCGGCCGACCCGACCTTCGCCAAGCTTACCGCCAACGCCTTCGATCAGGAAGCAATGCTCAGGAACGATCTGACTGGTGCCCAGATTCAGGTCGGCGCGATGGAAGGGCGGCGGGACTATGCCGGTGATCGGGTCGCCCAAGTCGAGCGCGGCAATGTCGCGACCGAGCAGGCCTGGCGCACCGGCGGCAACGAGGGTCAGCGGGGTGCCGCCGCAATGCTCGGTCTCTCGGTCGGCGAGACCAGCAGGCGGGTTTCGTTCATCAATGCGCTGTCGGGCGAAGCGCGCTCTTCGGCCATCACCCAGCTTTCCCGCGCGACCGGTCGAAACGAGGCTCAGGTGATGCACGCCCTGGAAACCTACAACGCCGCGACCCAGCTTGGCACCGCCGACGGCGCCACAGCCGAAACGGCGCGTGAAGGCTCCAGCGTCTATGGACGGACCCGCGAGACAGCACGCTACGACGTGGCCGAACGGGCCGGCAAGCTCGACGCCCAGCGCGAGGTCGGAACTGGCGGGACGCGCAGCGCCGCCCGCATCGGCGAGGAACGGCGCCAGTCGGAGAACTTTGGCTTTGCCCAAGGCGCGGCCGCTGCCGGCACCTCGACGCGGGAGGCCGCCCGTCTCGACAGCTTCATCCAGGCACTGAGCCGAACCGCCGGGAACCAGGTCGATATGGCTGAGGGCGGTGCCGGCGGGATCGCCGATCGCGCCCGCAACGACCGCTTGACCGGCATCGTCGACAAGGAGCGGCTGACCCGGATGCAGGGCCTGCTGCGCGAGCATGGCATCAACATGACCAGGCGCCAGATCGCCATGGATCAGAACGGCGATTTCAACCTCAACCTGACGCCGGAGACCGCCGCCCAGATGTGGAAAGGTGGGCTGATCAACGAAAGCCAGCTCGGAGCTGTCGCCAATGGCGGTTCCGCGCGGTTCAGTTTTGCCCATAACGATCTGCTGGTTTCGAGCAGCACGAATTCTCAAAGGTCGGCGCGCAACGACACCAGCACCCGCTTCGAGGCCGGCAAGCAGGCCGGTCCCGATACGGTCGAGCATTTCTTGGGCGGTGGTGCGGAAGGTCATGCGGCCATGGCCAACTGGCTCAGGGGCGGATTTGAGATGGACCGCAAGGGCGACTGGCGGCTGAAGCCGCAGGTTGCCGACACGCTGCAGCGCGATGTCCAGGCGATCATGGCGCAGACGGGATGGACGAGGAGCATCGACCGGCTGGCTCAAGATCAGACATCCATGGGAACCGATGTCGGTGCGTCTATATCTGCGTCGGTCAGCCGCGCCGGTCCTGGCAAGGCAGGTACCAATGCAGGAAAGCAATCTGGCAGTTCTGTTGCTGGCGGCGCTGGAGCGAACCTGGGCTTCGAAAGCTCTGATCGGGGAACGACCTCGGAAACAGCCAATGCGAATATCGATATCGTCAATTACGATGTGCGAGAGGCAATTGCCGCCGCTGAACGCGCCGCTGCTCGATCACACGACCCAGCTGAAGCCTTCTCGCGCGAACTTGGCCAGCAGGTTCTTGGACAGCGCGGTCTTCGTAACCGCTATCTCGAACAGGCGGATTCCGGTCGCGGCACAGCGGATATCACCGGCCCGCTGACGTCGATCGAACAATCGTCCCTGCTGCGAAGCGGAAACTTCTCGACCGATCTCGAACATGGCCCGCAGGACGGAGACCCGACCTTCAAAGAACGTCGAGACAAATGATCCGATCAGCGATGGCGGTTGAAATGTCGCCTATGCAACGCGCCTGAACGTGGATCGAGCGGATCAGAATAGGGATCCCGCATCCCGCCGACCGAGCGCTTGGGGAACATCTGCTCGTGCGTCGGCTCGACGAACTCCCAATCGCTCCACTCGAACCATTCCCGCGCATATCCCAAACCGAGCACCATCAGCGCCAGCGGCGGGAAGAAGGCGATGTTGAGGAAACCGGCTAGCGTGCTGGTGTAGAATTCGTCCAGGGCGGGTGAATAGAATGAATCAACCATGCCCGCCCAATAGATCGCAATCCCAGCCCACCAGGACTTTGCGTACCATGGACGCCACAGCCAGGCGGACGCACGCGGACGTGGCTGCGTCTGAACGGTCTCGTCGTCCCTCAATGCCTCGCCTGGTTCGATAACCGGGTCCATAGCCGGATCCTTTCCGGGGTAAGCTATAGCACCAACATCGAAGAGAGGGAATCTGGCGGCGAGGGCTGTCTCGAAGAATTCCTGTCCCATGGCGCGCCTCCGGTCTTCATCTTCGATTTCCTCCTCCTCTCCACGCCTACCTCCCGAATGGGAGCGTAGAAGCTCCTCATAAATGTGCGTTCAAGAGCATTATATATGCCATATAAGGCACTCAAGGGCACATATCTTGACATTTTACAAATTTGCCAATATAGCCTTGAAAGCAGATAATCGACCTTTAGAGGCCCTTGAACGATCATGCCTGCTCGCAACGCCCTTTCTGCGGCGCCGCCCCATGCGATCCTGTCGGCCCTCGCTCACCTAGGCGAGGATCTACGCACGGCACGGCTTCGCCGGAACCTCACAATAGACGAGGTCGCCGCGAAGATCGGATCAGGCCGACGTGCCGTGGCCGATGCCGAGCGTGGCAAGGCGACGACGTCGATGGCCGTCTATGCGGCCCTGTTGTGGAGTTACGACCTTCTTGGCGGCATGGAGCGCTTGGCCGATCCATCGCTGGATCAGGAAGGCTTGATTCTCGCGCGCTCGAAGCAGCGGTCACGGGCACGCCCGAGCCAGGGACTGAGCAATGACTTCTGAAGCCAGGGATGGTGAGTGCTATGTCTACATCACTCTTCCCGGTTCGACAGAGCCCGTCACCGCTGGCCGTTTCCAGATGCAGACCGATCGCGCCGGTACTGTGATCGGCCGGTTCGTCTATGGGCGGAGTTATCTCGCGCGCCCCAATGCGGTGGAATTCGATCCGGTCGAGCTCAAGCTTGGTGCAAAAACCTATGAAACGGCAGGCTTACGGGGCGTTTTTGGCGCGCTGCGCGATGCCGGTCCCGACTATTGGGGGCGGCGTGTCATCGAGAAGCATGCAGGCAAGGCCGAGCTGAGCGAACTCGACTATCTACTCCATTCCGCCGATGACCGTGCGGGTGCGCTTGGTTTCGGGTTCAACCAACAGCCCCCTGCCCCCAGACGTAACTTCAATCAGACCGTTGCGTTGGAAAAACTGCAACGGATCGCGGATGCCATTGTCGCGGACGAAGAATTGCCCGTTGATGCCGAAGCCGAACAAATTCAGGAATTGCTGCTCGTCGGAACATCAATGGGTGGTGCTCGCCCCAAAGCCGTCGTCGAAGACCATGACGCATTATGGGTCGCGAAATTCAACCGCGCGGACGATCGCTGGAACAGCGCGCGCGTCGAGCATGCGATGTTGAGGCTGGCGGGGGCCTGCGGCATCGATGTCGCGCAGAGCAAGGTGGTGGTTGCCGGAGGACGCGACGTCCTGATGGTCCGCCGCTTCGACCGAGACAAGACCGAAGACGGGTATCAGCGCGCGCGCATGGTAAGCGCCTTGACCCTGCTCCGGACGGAAGACAGCCACAGGGATCGAGATCGCTGGTCCTATGTTCTTCTTGCGGAAGAACTCAGGCGGGCATCGGCGGACCCGAAGCATGACGCGCCAGAGCTGTTCCGGCGAATGTGCTATAATGCGTTGATCTCGAACTCCGACGATCATCCGCGCAACCATGCCCTCCTTGCCCGAGACCAGGATTGGCGGTTGTCGCCGGCCTATGACCTCACACCGACGACGCCCATTAGCCTGGAACGGCGCGATCTTGCGCTGACGATCGGTGACGCTGGCCGTATCGCAACTGCGGCGAATCTCTGTTCACAAAGCCAGAGATTCCTTTTGCCCCATGCACAAGCCGAGGCAATCGTCCACGACATGGAGCAATGTGTCAGTCAGCGCTGGTACGAGATTGCCCGATCCGGAGGCGTCAGCGAGAAAGACTGCGGCCTCATTGCAGGTGCGTTCTGCTACCCGGGGTTTCGTGATTGAATAGGCTGTGACGCTATTTCAAAGCCAACGGCAGTCCAGCGGCAACGAAAACAACACCATCGGCAGCTTGGGCTAAGGCTTGGTTCATCCGGCCAGCGATATCGCGAAAGCGCCTAGCCAGTGCGTTGTCGGGCACAATGCCCAGCCCCACTTCGTTTGCGACCAGGATGACCGGTCCGCCTGCCATCGCCACGGCGCGTATCAGAGCCTGCGTGGCAGCCTCCACATCCTGTTCCGCCAGTAGCAGGTTGGATGCCCAAAGCGTCAGGCAGTCCACAAGCACCACCGTGTCGGGCCAGCTAAATGCCGAAATCGCTTTCGCCAGCTCCAGCGGGGCCTCAACGGTTGACCAGCGTGGGCCGCGCTCGCCACGGTGCAAGGCGATCCGTTCGCGCATTTCCTCGTCGAAGGCCTGGGCCGTCGCCAGATAGACGAGCGCACCGGGCAAGGCTTCGGCGCGATGTTGTGCATAGTGGCTCTTACCCGAACGCGCACCGCCCAGCACCAGCAGGCTACTCATACCCTCTCTCCCGCCCCAGCGTTTGTCTTTGCCAACGCCACCAGCGCGTCAATGTCGAGATGCTCCTCCAGCGCGGATGCGATCTCGTTCAGCGCTGCGTCGACCGAGGAACCATAGTCCGCGCGCCCGGCTTCGACATTGATGCGCGACAGCAGCGCGCGGCGCAGTTCGGCGTCGGCTAGAAGACCGTGGACGTAGGAGCCGAACACCGTTCCCGCCGCATTGATCGCGCCATCGCAGCGACCATCAGAGAACAGGGCGAAAGGCCGCGCGGTATCCGGTCCACCGGTCTGGCCTATATGCATTTCATAGCCCTGGAAAGGCGCCCCCATCGCCGTGCCGCTGACCGGGCGCAGCGCCTTGTGCGCGTGCAGGGTCGTTTCGACATCGAGCAGGCCAAGCCCGCTAGCCTTACTCGGCGGCCCTTCCAGCCCATCCGGATCGGCGATGCTGCGCCCAAGCATCTGGTAGCCACCGCAAAGCCCAAGGATCAGTCCCCCGCGCCGGTGATGCGCCAGAATGTCGATGTCCCAGCCTTCACGGCACAGCGCCGCCAGATCGGCGATTGTCGCCTTCGATCCAGGCAGGATGATCAGGGCCGCCTCCGTCGGGATCGGCTGGCCGGGCGCGACCATCAGCAATTCGACCTCATCTTCCAGTTTCAGCGGATCGAGATCGTCGAAATTGGAGATGCGCGGCAGGATCGGGCAGGCGATCAGCTTGGCATTCCTCGTCCGCGCCTTGCAGCGCTCCAACACCACGGCATCCTCGCTGGGCAACCGCGCTGTTGCTCCGAGCCACGGCACGACACCGAAACCACGCCAGCCCGACAGGCTCTCGATCTGGGCGTAGCCATCGGTGAACAGCGCGGGATCGCCCCGGAACTTGTTGATGATGAAGCCCTGGATCATCGCCGCGTCGGCCGGGTCGATGATCGTCTTCGTGCCGACGATGGCGGCAATCACCCCGCCACGATCGATATCGCCCACCAGCACCACCGGCACACCCGCCGCGCGCGCAAAGCCCATGTTGGCGATGTCACCAGCGCGTAGATTGATTTCCGCCGGGGAGCCGGCGCCCTCGACCACGACGATATCGCAGGCCTTGCGCAGCCGGTGATAGCTGGCCATCACCTCGCCAAGCAGGCTGCCGCGCGCCTGCCGGAAATTGCCCGCGCCCTGGGTTCCGCGTACCTGGCCGTGGACGATCAGTTGCGAGGTGCGGTCGGCCTGCGGTTTCAGCAGCACCGGGTTCATGTCGGTATGTGGTTCAACCCCGCAGGCGATCGCCTGCAAGGCCTGCGCCCGCCCGATCTCGCCGCCATCGCTGGTGACCGCCGCATTGTTCGACATGTTCTGCGGCTTGAACGGCAGGACCTTGAGGCCGCGCCTCACCAGAGCACGGCACAGCCCGGCCACCAGCACCGATTTGCCCACGTCGGAACCCGTCCCCTGCAACATCAGAGCACCCATGCCGCACCCCCTGCAATGATCCACAAACCCAAACAGGCGCGCAGGAAGACATTGAGCGCGCGCCGGATATCCCCTGGCTCGGCGGCGCGCGCGCCCTCGCCGATCCACGGTTTTTGCGAAACAACGCCGTCGTAGGCGAGCGGCCCCGCCAGGCGCAGCCCCAGCACACCGGCCATCGCCGCCTCTGGCCAGCCCGCATTGGGCGAAGCGTGGTTGGAGGCATCGCGCCATAAGATCCGCCATCCGCCCGGACCGATCAGGCAAACCAGCAGCCCGGCGAGGCGCGCCGGGACGAAATTCATCACATCGTCGGTGCGCGCCGCCGCCCAGCCGAAAGCCCGCCAGCGCTCCTCGCGGTGGCCGATCATGCTGTCGGCGGTGTTGATCGCCTTGTAGGCCCAGATGCCGGGCAGGCCCAGGACGAGCAGCCAGAACAGCGGCGCCACCACCCCGTCGCAAAAACTCTCGGCCAGGCTTTCGATCGCCGCGCGCGAGACGCCCGCTTCGTCGAGCGCCGCCGTATCGCGCCCCACGATCATGCCAACGGCTTTGCGCGCGCCGGGCATGTCCCGCCGCTCCAGCGCCTGGGCCACGGCACGGACATGACTGTAAAGGCTGCGCTGCGCGAGGCCCGGCCAGGCGAACAACGCCGCCAGCGGCCAGCCAAGCAGCCGCTGCAACAGCCAGCCGCCGCCACCGCCAACCCCCAGCAGGATCAGCACGGTGCCCACCCCCGCCACGCGCCGCCACGCATCGGCACGCGCGTGGTCGTTCCACGCCGCTTCCGCCCGGTCGATCACCCACGCGAAAAGCCCGACCGGATGGCCGATTCGGCGATACACCGCCAGGGGCCAGCCCATCGCGGCATCAAGCGCCAGGGCGAGCAAAGCGGTCGGCTCAGCCATCGCCCCCCCAATCGTTGGCCAATGCCTGATCGAGGCGATCGAGCGCCTGCCGATTGGCGGGAAGGCCCAGACGCAGCCAGCGGGGGTTATAGTCGAACGGCCGCGTCAGGATCGCGCGGGCAGCAAGATGTTCGAACAGCGCGGCGGCATCGCGCGTCTCAATCAGCCGGAACAGCGCACAGGCACCCGCGGCCCTGAAACCCCGCCGGCCCAGAACTGCGTCGAGCGCGGCGGCCCGTTCGGACAGGGATTGGCGCATGGCTGCGATCCACGCCGTATCCCGATAGGCCGCCGTGCCGATGGCCAGCGCCGCCGCCGAGAGTGGCCAGGCACCGAGGCGCTGGCGATAGCGCGCGATCAGCGGACGCGGCCCCAGCACGAAACCCAGCCGCACCCCAGCCAGCCCAAAGAATTTGCCGAAGGAGCGGAAGATGACCAGCCGCCGCCCGTCTTCGACATGAGCGGCGAGGCTGATTTCGGGAGAGGCATCGGCAAAGGCCTCGTCCACCACCAGCCACGACGGATGATGCTGGCGCGCCGTCAGCCAGCCAAGCAGTGTGGCGGGGGGATGATCCGCCCGTCGGGGTTGTTCGGGTTGGCCACGATGAGGCTCGCGTCTTGCAGGCCCGCCAGATCGGACAGGTCTGCGGCGCGGCTGCCGGGTATCATCTCGCCGTGGGTGCGATAGCTGGGCCAGGCATGGATGGCCGGCCCCGGCAGATTGTCGCCCAGCAGGCGCAGACCGATTTCGGTGCCGGGAACAGCGCAGACATGGGCGGGATCGGTGCCGAAACAGGAGGCTGCGGCGGCCTCCAGATCGGCGAGCGCACCGGTATCGGGAAGGGCCCGCCAATCCATCGTCAGTTGGTCAACGCCGGGCCAGGCATCCGGGTTGATGCCGGTTGAAAGGTCGATCCAGTCGCCGGGGCCGAAATGTGCCCGCGCCTCGGCCAGCTTGCCCCCGTGAAAGCGGAAACCGGTCATCGCCCGTGCCCTCCGGCGGCGGACACGACCAGCGCCAACAAGAGCGCGGTTTCGATCACTTCGATGCCCGCGCCATGCCCGTCGCCGGATATTCCGCCGATCGTCCGGCGCACCCGCCAGCCCCACCCCAGCACGAGCAGCGGCGTGACCAGCAGCGCCGGCACCCACCATGATGCCGTGACCAGCGCGGCGGCCCACGCCAGCAGGATCGCCGGGCCGATGGCGGAGCGGAAGCGCGCCGCCAGCCCCTGATGCAGCGGCTCCAGCCACCAGTTCCAGACCAGCGGGCCGATGCGCGCGGCAAAAGGCACCAGCATCAGGCCGGCGAACGCCCGCGCCTCGACCAGCAGGCCCAGCAGCACCAGCTTGGCGATCAGTTGCAGCACGATCGCGACAACGCCGAAACTGCCGACATGCGGATCGGCAAGGACGGCCAGCACCCTTTCGCGATCTTTGTGCGCGGCCCCGCTGGCATCGGCCAGATCGCCCAGCCCGTCGAGATGCAGCGCGCCGGTCACCCCCACCCAGACGATCAGCGCGGCCAGGGCACCCAGCCGAGGATCGAGGTGCGCCCCCGCCCAGGCCGCCCCCGCGACCAGCGCGCCGATCACCACGCCCACGGCGGGAAACCAGTGCATCGACCGCGCGAACGCGCCGCCATCGGCCGCCACCGCCGGGGTTGGCAGGCGTGTCAGGAATTGCAGGGCGATGATGAAGCCCTTCATGGATAGAGCCTCGCGATCTGCGCCGCGGGCTGTTGGCCCGCCCCATCGCCGGGCCAGACCCGCAGCGACAGCACGCAGCCATAGGGCAGGTCCAGTGCCCAGGTTTGGCGCTGGCCAAATCCGCACAACACCGCCAGCGCCGCCCGCATCGCTCCGCCATGGGTAACCACCAAAGTCGGCCGTACAGCCAGGCTGCCAATGGCCGAACCGACACGGCGGACCAGCGTCGACCAGGTTTCCGCTTCTGGCGGCGCGTAGGCATCCGGGTCGTCCCAGAACCGCGCCAAAGCCGCCCCATCGACGTCACCCGGCGCCAACCCGTCCCATGTGCCAAAGTCCAGTTCGCGCCAGCGCGGGTCGATAGACAACGGCACGCCGGTTTCGCTTGCGATCGCTTCGCCCGCCAGCCGCGCCCGGGACAGGTCGGAGGCGATCAGCACCTCCGCGCCCAAATCCCGCCCCTGATCGACACAGGCCGATAGCCCTGCGGGGGTGGGCGTGGCATCGGTGGCGCCGATCAGCCGGCCCGCGCCTTCCGGCTCGCCATGCCGCAGCAGGTGGAGCGCGAAGCTGCTTGCCCCGTTCACAGCGCGCCTGCCACCCCGGCCTCGGCGAAGGTGGCCATGCCGTTGTGGGCCGCCAGCGCGGCACGGATCACCGATACGGCGACGGCTGCCCCGCTGCCTTCGCCCAGCCGCATGCCCAGCGACAGCAATGGGTCAAGGCCGAGATGGCCGAGCAGCCGGATATGCCCTGGTTCGGCCGAGCAATGCCCCGCGAGGCAATGATCGGTGATCGCCGGAACGGCGGCCGCCAGCGGAGCGATCGCCGCGCAGGTGATAAATCCGTCTAGCACCACCGGCACGCGTTGTTGGCGGGCGGCCAGCACCGCGCCGGCAATCGCGGCGATCTCCCGCCCGCCCAGCCGGCGCAGGGCTTCGAACGGCGTCGACGGCGCATTGCCATGCAGCGCCAGGGCTTGCTCGACCACGGCGACCTTGCGCGCGATCCCGTCGGAATCGACCCCGGTTCCAGGGCCGACCCAATCGCCTGCCGCGCCCCCGAAGGCGCGGGCGCACAGTGCGGCGGCGGCCGTGGTGTTGCCGATGCCCATTTCACCCACCACCAGCAGGTCCAGCCCCGGTTCGACCACCGAGGCGCCGGCATCGAGCGCGGCCAGGCATTCGGCTTCGTCCATTGCCGGGCTGGTGGTGAAGTCCGCGGTGGGCCGGTCAAGATCAAGTGCCACCACCCGCAGATCGAGGCCCGAGGAGTCCGCCAACGCGTTGATCGCCGCGCCACCGGCGGAAAAATTGGCGACCATCGCCTGCGTCACGCTGGCGGGGAAGGCGCTGACACCGTGCACGACAAAGCCGTGATTGCCGGCGAAAATCGCGGCGCGCCGCTGCCCCAGCGCCGGCCTCGCCGTACCCTGCCAGCCGGCGAGGAACACGGCGATGTCCTCCAGCCGGCCCAGCGATCCGGGCGGCTTGGTCAGATCGTTCTGCCGCGCGCGTGCGGCATCGCGGGCCACGCCATCGGCCATGGGCAAATCGGCAAGGGCCGCATCGAAGGCGGCGCGGGTGGCAAAGCCGCTCATTGCGCGACAAAGCCCGGTGGCGGGGTGCGGGTGATGAAATGCCCCTTCACCCCCTGCGGCCAATCCTTGAACGGCACGCGGCCATGTTCGCTGGCGGCATAATGCACGGCATAATCGAGCAGCGCGGTGGCCGCCTCCTCGCCGGGCACGAACCGGCCTAACACATAGCCGACCTTGTCGGGCGCGCGCAGATGCACGGTGCAGAATTCGGTGCAGGCGAACAGGCACGGCATCTCCTGCACGGCGATCCCGGTATAGCGCGGATCGCTCGCCTGCGCATGGCGCAAGGCCTCGACCATGCGCTGGCCACCGCGCTGGCCAGCCTCATCCTCGCGGGCGTCGCCGCTATGGCGACAGGTGTTGCAGGCGACGATGGCCGGGCCATCCTCCACGGCGGTCAGCATGGGGTGTTTGTCCTTTGCATGAGGCTCATCTTTCCAGAACACGGTCGGCGAGCGCTTCGCGCCCCTGCCAGCCGCGCAGTTCCAATTCGGGCGTTTCCGATTCTTCCACGGGATAGCCGATGCACAGCAGCGCGATCAGCGACCAGTGCGCCGGCACATCGAGCAGGGCCTGCACTTCCCCCGGATCGAGGATGGAAACCCAGCCGACGCCGATCCCGCGCAGTCGGGCCGCCAGCCAGAGATTGTGCACGGCCATGACGCAGGAATAGCGCAGCATTTCGGGCATGGTCGCGATGCCCAGACCGTGCCCCGCTTCGGGCTGCTCCTCGCAATAGACCGCCAGCAATTCGGGCGCCTCGCGCAGGCCATGCAATTTCAGCGACAGATAGTGCTGCAGGCGCGAATCGCCGGCATAGCGCTCCGCCGCCCGCGCGTTCGCGCCGTCGACATGCGCGACCAGCCTGTCGCGCAGCGCCGGCGTGCGCAGCCGCACGAAGCGCCACGGCTGCGAATGCCCCACCGATGGCGCCAGCGCGGCACAATCGAGCATGGTCCGCATATCCGCCTCCGCCACCGGTTGGGACGCGAAATGGCGGACATCGCGGCGCCAGCGCAGCAGTTGCCCGAACTGCTGCTGGAAAGACGCGTCAAAGAGGGGCGGGGTTTCCGGCAAGGCGTGGTTTCCGATCAGAATTCGATGCCCGGCTGGGCCTTCACGCCCGCGCGGAAGGGGTGCTTGACCATCGTCATCTCGGTAACGAGATCGGCCGCCTCGATCAGCGCGTCGGGCGCATTGCGACCGGTGACGATGACATGCTTCATCTCGGGCTTGGCGGCCAGCACCTCCAGCACCTCGTCGAGCGGCAGATATTCATAGCGCAGGGCGATGTTCATCTCGTCGGCCATCACCATGTGATAGGCGGGATCGGCGATCATCCGCTTCACCTCTTCCCACGCCCGGCGCGCGGCGGCGATATCGCGCGCGCGGTCCTGCGTATCCCAGGTGAAGCCCTCGCCCATCGGCTTGAACTCGACATGGTCGGGGAAGGCGTCGAACACGGTCTTTTCACCGGTCTGCATCGCGCCCTTGACGAACTGGACGACGCCCACCTTCATGCCATGGCCGATAGCGCGGATCACCATGCCCAGCGCGGCGCTGGTCTTGCCCTTGCCCTTGCCGGTGTGGACGATCAACAGGCCCTTTTCGCGCGTCTTGCCGGCCATGATCGTGGTGCGCGCGGCCTGTTTTTTGCGCATCTTTTCGGCGTGGCGGGCATCGTCTGCGGGCTCTGCGCCCGGCGTTTCACTTGGCATCGGCCTGTTCCTTCCGCATCAGATAGACATCCATGATCCAGCCATGGCGCGCGCGCAGTTCGGCCCTTTGCGCGGCGATGCGCGGGGCCGCCTCGGCCAGCGGGCCATGGATCAGCACCTCCTGCGCCATGCCGAGATAGGCGCCCCACCAGATCGACACGCCCTGCGGCGCCAGCACCTCGAAAGCGCAGCCGGCATCGAGCATGACCACAGCCGTATCGGCATCGCCCGGCCAGCCATGCGCACGCAACAGCCGCCCGGTGGTGATGGTGACCGCCCCGGCCAGCGCGTTCAGCGGGATGGCGTGGGCCGCGGTCAGCAACTGGATGCTGGTCAGGCCCGGCACGACCCGCACGCGCAAGGGCTGTCCGCCCGCCTCCAGCCTTTCGGCGATCCTCAGCGTGCTGTCATAGAGCGAGGGATCGCCCCAGACGAGCAGCGCGAGCCGGCCCCCGGCGGGTAGATGCTCGGCGATGCAGGCGCGCCATTGCGCCGCGATCGCCGCGTGCCAATCGTCGACCGCATGCGCATAGGCGGCTGCGGCATCGCGCTCGGGCATGGCGAATTCGACCACCCGCACGGGGCCCGTCAACGCATGGTCGCAGATCGCGCGCCGCAGGTCGATCAGGTCGGACTTCGCCGCGCCCTTGTCGGGCAGCAGGATCAGGTCCGCCTCGTTCATCGCGCGCACGGCCTCTGCCGTCAGATGATCGGGGTTGCCGGTGCCGATGCCAATGAGCGCAAGGTCGATCATGCCGCGCCCCCAAGAAGGATATGGGCGGCATCGCGCGCGATCATGTGGAAATAGCTGCCCGTCACCCCGCCGCGCCGCGATCCGGTTTCCGCCACCACCGCGCCATCGGCATCGGTCACGCGGGCCAGCGGTTCGTCGCCCTGTTGCACGATCGTCGAGTAATGGAACTCGTGCCCGCGCAGCCGCGTCCCCGCCGCCATGCCGGCGATCGGCCCCAGCAATTCGGCCCGGCGATAGCCCAGATGCATCCGGCGCTGCGCATGGCTGGTGACGAGACCAAGCAAGCCGGCCATGCGATGCGCCTCGCCCGCCTTGTCGATCAACGCCTCGCCCAGCACCATATAGCCGCCACATTCACCATGGACCGGACGGGTTGCGGCATGCGCGCGCAGGCCATCGAGAAACCGCGCGGCGGCGGCGATGGTACCCGCGTGCAGTTCGGGATAGCCGCCGGGAAGCCAGACCATGTCGGCGTCGGCGGCGGGCGCTTCATCGGCCAAGGGCGAGAAGGGCAGGATTTCGGCGCCGGCCCTGCGCCAGCCTTCCAGCACATGCGGATAGACGAAGGAGAAGGCCGCATCGCGCGCCATCGCGATGCGCTGGGCCGGCGGCGCGGGCAGGTCCGCTGGGTCCGGCGACGGCGCCTGCCCCGATGTTGCGGCGGCGCGGCAGATCGCGTCGAGATCGGCGTGCTCGCTCAGCAAGGCGGCGTAATCGGCGATCGCCGCATCCAGCGCGGGATGCTCCACCGCCTGCACGAGGCCCAAATGCCGCTCGGGCAGGACCAGATCGCCGCGCCTTGGCAGCGCCCCCAGCACCGCGATACCCGCCGCATCCAGCCCCGCGCGCGCCAACCGCTCATGCCGGGGGCTGGCCACGCGGTTGAGGATCACCCCCGCCAGCGTGATCCCGCTGTCGAGCAGCTTGAAACCCAGGGCCGTCGCGGCGGCGGACTGCGCCTGCCCCGAAATATCGAGCACCAGCACCACCGGCCAGCCCATGCGGCGGGCGATATCGGCGCTGGCCCCATTGCCGGTGGCGCCGATGCTGGCGACACCGTCGAACAAGCCCATCGATCCTTCCGCAAGGATGATGTCCGCGCCCTCGGCCTCGCCCGCGATGGCATCGAGCATGTCGCCATCCATCGCCCAACCGTCGAGGTTGAACGAACGGCGACCGCTGGCGGCCCGATGGAACGCGGGATCGATATAGTCGGGGCCGCTCTTGAACGGCTGCACCACCATGCCGCGCCCGGTCAGCGCGCGCAGCAGGCCGAGCATCACCGTCGTCTTGCCCTCGCCCGAGGCGGGCGCTGCGATCATCAGGCCCGGGATCGCACCGGCAGTGGGCAGGCGTCCGCTCACTCGGTCACCCCCGAAAAGCGCGAATGCGCATCCTGCGGACGGAAACGCCGATCATAACCATGCGCGTACAGGCTGCTTTCGGCGAAATCCTGCGCCGCCAGCACCCGGCCGACGAGGATCAGCGCGGTGCGTTCCATGCTGCCAGCGACCGCATCCCCGATGCTGGCCAGCGTCGCCCGGACAATGCGCTGATCGGGCCAACTGGCCCGCCATACCACCGCCACCGGGCAATCGGCGCCATAGGCGGGGACGAGATCCGCCACCACCCGATCGAGATTGTGGATCGACAGATGGATCGCCAGCGTCGCCCCCGTCACGGCGAAATTGGTCAGGCTTTCCGCCGGCGGCATGGTGCTGGCCCGGCCCGGCGTGCGGGTCAGCACCAGCGATTGCGACAGCTCGGGCAGGGTCAGTTCGGCCTCGAGCGCGGCGGCGGCGGCGGCAAAGGCGGGTACGCCCGGCGTGACCGTGAAGGGGATGTCCAGCGCGCGCAGGCGGCGCAACTGCTCGCCCATCGCCGACCACACCGACAGGTCGCCCGAATGCAGGCGCGCGACATCCTGCCCGGCGGCATGCGCGGCGGCGATCTCGGCGATGATCTCGTCCAGCTCCATCGGCGCGGTGTTGATGATCCGCGCACCCGCCGGGCAATGATCGAGCACCTCCGCCGGGATCAGCGAGCCAGCATAGAGGCACACCGGCGATGCCGCGATCAGGTCGCGCCCGCGTAGGGTCAAAAGGTCGGGTGCGCCGGGGCCGGCGCCGATGAAATGTACGGTCATGGCAGAAATTCCTGAATGGTGAGGCTGGCGGCAAGGGCGCAAGTGGCCATGCGATCGGGGGAAACATGGCGCGGCCCCAACAGGCGCGCACCGGGGCCGGCGGCGGCCAGCGCACTGGCTTCGGCGAGGCTGCCGGTGGCGCGCGCGGCAAGGCTGGCGGGCGAATGCGTGTACGTTGCCACGCTGGCGATCTCCTCGGGCGACAGGCCGCGCAGGGGCAGGCCCAGACCTTCGGCGAGCGGCATCAACGCCGCCGCCTTGTCGGCTGCGGTGGCGAGATGGGTGGCCGCTGGTTGCCCCTCTTGCGCCAGCGCCAGCGCGTCGCGCAGCGAGGCGAGGCCCGTACCCTGCCGAAAGCCGAAGCCGGCGACGATCATCGGGGCAATCACAGCACCACACTCCATTGCACCACCGGATAGCGCGCCTTCCAGCCGCGCCGGTCACCCAATGGCGCGGCATCGGCCAGCTCGATGCGCAACAGCGTGCCCCCCCTCTCGGCGTGCCATTGCGCGACCAGCGCTTCGGATTCCAGCGTCACGGCATTGGCCACCAGCCGCGTGGCGGCGGGCAGGCGCGTCCACACGGCTTCGAGCAGAGTCTGCGACAGGCCGCCGCCGATGAACACCGCATCGGGCCCGGGGCCATCGGGCAAGGCGTCGGGCGCGGCGCCGGTCACGATCTCCAGCCGGTCCACGCCCAGCGCCCGCGCGTTGGCGCGCGCGCGTTCGGCCCGCGCGGGATCGGCCTCGATCGCCAGCGCGCGGTTGGCGGGATGCGCCAGCAGCCATTCGATTCCAATCGACCCCGAACCGGCGCCGATGTCCCACAGGCACTCGCCGGGGCGCGGCGCAAGGGCCGACAGCGTCAGCGCGCGCACCGGTCGCTTGGTGATCTGGCCATCGTGGTCGAACATCTCATCGGGCAGGCCCGCCGTGCGCTGCATCGCCGGCCCCTCGCCCGCGCATTCCAGCGCCACCGCGACCGGATGCGCGATATCGGTGAAATCGAGCGCGTCGGCGCGCGCATTGCGGATCCTTTCGCGCGGTCCACCGAGCGCTTCGAGCACATGGAGCCGCGATGCGCCGAACCCCTGCCCGGCCAGCCACGCGGCCAGTTCCGCCACCGCCGCACCGTCGCGCAACAGCACGATCGCACGCGCACCCGCCGCCAGATGCGGGCGCAGCCGCGCGACAGGCGCCGCATGCAGGCCATGGCAGGCGATGTCCTGTAGCGCCCAGCCAAGCCGCGCGGCCACCAGGCTGAAGGTGGACGGCGCCGGATGAGCCACCCACTCATGCCGCTCCAAATGGCGCGTCACGCTGCTGCCCGCGCCGAACCAGAACGGATCGCCCGAGGCGAGCATCACCACCCGACTGCCGCGATGCGCCAGCAACGCCGCGATGCCATCGGCGAAGGGCACTGGCCATTCCAGCGTGCGACAGCTAATCGCCAGCAACAGGCTGAGGTGCCGGGCCGATCCCATGACCAGATCGGCACCAGCCAAAGCCTCGCGGCTCGCAGCGGACAGGCCATCCAAACCATCCTCGCCGATGCCGACGATCGTCAACCACGGCGCTTGCCGGAATGCGGGAGCCAGTTCAGCCATGCCCAACCTCCTCCTGCTCGGCGGGACGACCGAGGCGAGCGCGCTGGCGCGCCTGCTGGCGGAACGCGGCATATCTGCGGTGCTGAGTTATGCCGGTCGGACGCGTGCGCCCGTCGCCCAGCCCTTGCCGGTGCGCATCGGTGGTTTTGGCGGTGTCGCGGGGCTGGCCGCCTACCTGCGTGAACAGCGCGTGACGCATCTGGTCGACGCCACCCATCCCTTTGCCGCGACGATGAGCGCCCATGCCGTCGAGGCCGCGCAAATGGCAGGCATCCCGCTGATCGCGCTGACCCGTCCTGGCTGGCAATCCGCCGCCGGGGATCGCTGGACCCATGTATCCGACATCGCCGGCGCAGTGTCGGCGCTGGCGGGGCCGCCGCGCCGGGTCATGCTGGCGCTGGGGCGGATGCATGTCGATGCCTTCGCCGCCCAACCCCAGCACCATTACCTGCTGCGTTTTGTCGATGCGCCCGACAAGCTCCCGGCGCTGCCCCATCATGATCTGGTCGTCGATCGCGGACCCTTCACCGTCGCGGGCGATACGCGCCAGTTGCAGGGCCATGCCATCGATCTGGTCGTCTGCAAGAATGCCGGCGGCACCGGCGCCGAGGCCAAACTGGTCGCCGCCCGCAACCTCGGCCTGCCGGTGCTGATGATCGACCGCCCGGCGCTGCCCGTACGCATCGAGGTTTACCGCCCCAAAGAGGTGCTCGCCTGGCTGGATCATGCTGGTACCTCCACCACCGAGCGCGGCGTATAGAGGATCGGCCCTGCGGACCGCGCGATTATCCGCGTCAGGCTGGACCCCACGATCACCATGGTGCGCATGTCCGCCATCTCGGCGCGCGCCTCACCCAGCGGCACGATCCGCAGCTGTTCCTCGGGGGTGGTAACCGCACGGGCAAACAGCACCGGGCGATCATCGCCGCACGCCGCGCGCAGCACTTCAAGCACGCGGGCGAACCCTTCGGGCCGGGCCTTCGAGCGCGGGTTGTAAAAGGCCATGGCGAAATCCGCCTCGGCGGCAAGCCGCAACCGCTTCTCGATCAGCGCCCACGGCTTCAGATTGTCCGACAGGTTGATCGCGCAGAAATCATGGCCCAGCGGCGCCCCGGCGCGCGCCGCCGCCGCCAGCATCGCGGTGATCCCCGGCAGCACGCGGATGTCCAGATCGCGCCAGATCGCCGGCCCGGCCTCCAGCGCCTCGAACACCGCCGCCGCCATGGCAAAGACGCCGGGATCGCCCGAGGAGACGACCACCACGCGCCGCCCCTGCGCCGCCAGTTGCAGGGCAAGCCCGGCCCGGTCGAGTTCCACCCGGTTGTCCGAGGCGTGCAGCGTCAGCCCGTCGCGCGGGGTGATACGGGCGACATAGGGGATGTAGCCGATAACGTCGGTCGCCTCGGCCAGCACGGCACTGACTTCGGGCGTGACCAGCGCCGCGTCGCCCGGCCCAAGGCCGGCGATCGCCAGCCAGCCACCATCACCAGACGCCGTCATGGCCTGCGCCGCGTTCATGGCCTGCGTCCTCGGCCATGGATCAGCAGGATCGAGAAATAGGGGGTGACGCTGGTCGCATCGGCCAGCCGCGTGACCGTCTGGCCCGGCATCGCCGCATGTTCGACCAGCCATGCCGCCTCCTCGCGCCCGGCGGCGGCGACGGCGCGGCGCAGCTTGGGCAGGTTGCGCCCAATCTTCATCACCACCAGCGCATCGGTGTCGCGGATACGGCGCGCCAACTCGTCTTCGGGCAATGTCGCCATCGCCACGGTCAGCACATCGTCGCCCCAGGTGATCGGCACGCCCGTCGCGTTCCACGCCCCGGCCATGCCGGTAATCCCCGGCACCACCGCCACCGGCACCACGCCCGACAGGCGCGCATGCAGGTGCATGAACGAGCCGTAGAAGAACGGATCGCCCTCGCACAGCACCACCACATCCTCGCCGGCCTGTGCCAGAGCGGCAAGCCGCGCCGTACATTCGGCGTAAAATCCCGCGAGGCAGTCGTTATAGCGCGGGTCGGTCAGCGGAATTTCGGTGGTGACCGGATATTCCATGGGCAGTTCGACAACGTCGGCGCGCAACATCCCCTCGACGATGCGCCGGGCCTGTCCCGGACGGCCAGCCTTGCGGAAATAGGCGACATGGCGGGCGCCGCGCACGAGCCGGTCCGCCCGGACGCTGAGCAGATCCGCCGCGCCCGGCCCCAGCCCGACGCCGTGAATCGTGCCGACCGGCGGCGAAGAGGATGCCACCACGGTCATTCGGCGCGGCTCGCCAGCGCGTTGATCGTCGCGACGGTGATCGCGCTGCCGCCCAGCCGCCCTTCGACGATGCAGCAGGGCACCGGCGGCGCTTCCCACAGCGCCGCCTTGGATTCCGCCGCGCCGACAAAACCGACCGGGCAGCCGATGATCGCCGCCGGGCGCGGACAATCGGGGTCTTCCAGCATGTTGAGCAGATGGAACAGCGCGGTCGGCGCATTACCGATCGCCACCACCGCGCCGGCCAGATGCGGTCGCCACAATTCCAGCGCCGCCGCCGAGCGGGTGTTGGCCATGTCCTGCGCCAATTGGGGCACACTAGGCTCATGCAGGGTGCATAGAACCGTGTTGTCGGCGGGCAGGCGCGACCGCGTAACCCCTTCCGAGACCATCCGCGCATCGCACAGGATCGGCGCGCCCGCCGCCAGCGCCGCGCGGGCGGCCTCGGCAAAGCCCGGCGAGAAGCGGATGTGCGGCGCCAGTTCGACCATCCCCGCCGCGTGGATCATCCGCACCGCCACCGGCTCTTCCTCGACGGAAAAGCGGGCGAGATCGGCCTCGGCACGGATGGTTGCGAAGGATTGGCGATAGATCGCCGCGCCATCGGTTTCATACGCATGGGGCATCAGTCAGCTCCGAAATAGGCAAGGATGGCTGCGCGATCGCGCGCCGGTTGATCCGTGGGCCGCGCTGCAATGGTTTTGCCGGCGAGATGATACATGCCCTCGCGCCCCGTCACTTCGACATCGGCGGTGCGGGAGCGAGCGCAGTGCTTGTCGCAGCCCGAAACATGGAGATGCCCGGCGACATGCGGCGCCAATTGGCGGGCAAGCGCACGCGTTTCCACCGAGGCCTGCGGGCAGTCCGGGGCGCCGGGGCAGGCATCGGCGCGCAGCAACGGGTCCGCCGGATCGCTGATCAGCCCCGCGACTTCGCCAAATTCCGCACCTTCGCCGAATTCCGCGCCTTCGAACGCGATCACCCGCCACGGTGTGACCCGCATGGCGGTGGCACCCGAGGCTTCTACCGCATGCGCCAGCACCTCACCGTGGATCCGGCCGAACGGCACGCCGTAGGCCGCGCCCATCTCGATGGGGCCGGGCATGATGGCGCCGACCGATGGCGCCGGCGGGACGGTAGCCGCAAGCTGTGGCGGCAGGGCCGCGCGATGCCGCCCCATGCGTCCGGCGGCGGCACCACCGCTCTCCACGAACCACCGCGCAAGCGCGATCAGCGCGTCGACTTCACCGCCCGGCGCCAGCGCGCAGCCCTCGGCATGCCCCTCGGCGCGCAGGATCAGCCCACCGTCGGCCCCGCGCTCGATGCGGAAGTCGCCCGGCTCGTCGGCCAGCCGCCGGACCAGGCCAGCATCAACGACAAAGCCGACCTTGCCCGGCAGTGCCGGAAACTCGCCCAGCCGACCGGCCAAAGCCGAGGCGATGCGGTGGCTGTCGTCGCCCTCGCGCCAATCGGGCGCGATCAGAATGTTGCGGCGCGTCTCCCGCGCGGCATCGGCATCGACCAGCCCCAGCGCGATCAGCCGCTCCAGCAAACCCGGCCAGCCGCCCTCGTCCACGCCCCGGATCTGGAGATTGGCGCGGCGGGTCACGTCGATCTGCCCGCTGCCATGCGTGATCGCGGCATCGCACAGGCCCAGCACCTGCGCGCGGGTGAGACGGCCCAGCCGCGGCTTGACCCGCACCAGCAACCCATCGCCCGACCGCATCGGGCGCCAGGCATCGGGACACCAGCCCTTGACCGCAAACCCGCTCATGGCGTGCCCTCCTGCCCCGAAGCCAGCGGCAGCGCGGCCAGGATCGAATTGCGCCGCGTCGCCCACAATCCGGCGGCGTGCAACGCGGCAAAACGCGCCTCCATCGCCGCCAGCGCACCGGGATTTTCGCGGCGAAGGAAGTCGCGCACCTCGGCGCTGCCCAGCGTCGCGTCGTGATAGAGGTCGAACAATTGCGGCGGCACGCTGCCCGCCAGATGCGCAAAGGCGCCGAGATGGTCGAGCGTGGCCGCCAGCTCCGCTGCGCCGCGAAAGCCGTGCCGCATCATGCCCGCAACCCAGCCGGGATGCGCCGCCCGCGCCCGCACCACACGCGCGATTTCCTCCTGCAGGGTTCGCGCGCGCGGGCTGGCCGGATCGCGATTGTCGAGGTGATAGAGCGCCGCCGCGCCGCCCGTCAGCGCCTTCGCCGCAGCAAAGCCCGCTTCATGCGCGGCATAGTCCATGCTGAGCAGCAGGTCGGTCTCGGGCAGGTCCTGCAGATGCACGAAGGCATCGGCACCCGCCACGCGCAGCCGCAAGCCATCGGGGTCTTCGGCGGATTTGGACGCGTCCCCCGGCAGATCGAGCGCGTGGCTTGATGCGGCGAGCCACGCCTCGCCCGCCCGGCGGCGCGCCTCGTCGGTGTAGGTCTCGGTCGTATCGCCCAGGCCGAGCCCATAGGCGCCCGGCGCCGGACCATAGACGCGGGGGCCCACCGGGCGACCGGCAAAGGGGTTCCAGTCGGCAGGCTCGTCGCGCCCGCACAGCGCCCGGACCGCCTGCCCGAACAGCGCCGGCAGCGCGGGAAACGCATCGCGAAACAGCCCGGAAACCCGCAAGGTGACATCGATCCGTGGCCGGTCGAGCAGCGGCAAAGGCAGGATCTCGATCCCGGTCACGCGTTCGGAAGCCATGTCCCACACGGGTTTCACCCCCAGCAGGTGCAGCGCCATGGCGAATTCCTCACCCGCCGTGCGCATCGTCGCCGAGCCCCACAAATCGACCACCAGCCCGCGCGGATAATCGCCGTGATCCTGCAAGTGGCGGCGGATCAACTCCTCGGCCAGAGTCACGCCTTGCGCATGCGCCGCGCGCGAGGGGACCGCGCGCGGGTCGATCGTGTAGAGGTTGCGGCCCGTGGGCAGGACGTCGCGCCGCCCCCGGAACGGCGAGCCGGAGGGCCCCGGCGCCACCCGCCGGCCATCGAGCGCGGCGAGCAGCCCCGCCCTTTCGCCGGCGCCATGATCGCCCCGCCCGAAAACATGCAGCCCGTCGCCGAACTGGCTTTCCTTCACATCGCAGACGAAGCGGTCGATCCGCGTGATCGCCTCGACCAGCGTGGTCGCGCCATCGAGCCCCAATTCGGCCTCCAGCCCCAGCGCCCGCGCCTCGTCGCGGATAGCACCCTGCAACCGGTCGCGGCGCGCCGGATCGAGGCCGCTGGCGTTGGAAAATTCATCGAGCAGCGCCTCGAGGCGCGCCAGTCCCGCCCCCGTACCCGACGGCGCCAGCGGCGGCGGCGCGTGGCCGAGGGTCACCGCCCCGATCCGCCGCTTGGCTTGCGCGGCCTCGCCCGGATCGTTGACGATGAACGGATAGATCACCGGCAGCGCCCCGGTCAGCGCCTCGGGCCAGCAGGTTTCCGACAGCGCCACCGCCTTGCCCGGCAGCCATTCCAGCGTGCCATGCGCGCCGACATGCACCAGCGCGTCGACCCCTTGCGCATGCAGCCAGAGATAGAACGCCACATAGGCGTGGCGCGGGCAGCGCGAGAGATCGTGATATTCGTCATCGCGGCTGGCAGTTGCCCCGCGCTCCGGCTGCAAGGCGACCAGCGCATTGCCCGCGCGGATCGCGGCAAAGCGGAACGCGCCATCGACGACCGCCGCATCGCTTTCGGGATCGCCCCAGGCCGCCGCCAGATCGGCGCGCAGCCCTTCCGGCAAGGCGGCCAGCGCTTGGGCGTATTCGGATACCGGCCATGCGAGATGTTCGCACAGCAGAGCGCTGGCCATGTCCGCCACCGGCGCGACCGCGTAGCCAGCATCGGCGAGATGGGCGAGTATCGCCTCTGCCGACGCCAGCGCGTCCAGACCCACCGCATGCGCCATCTGGTGCGCCTTGCCGGGATAGGTCGAGAGCACCAGCACCGGACGGCGGTCGGCGGCGGGCTTTCGCGCCAGTGCGATCCACCCCGCCACCCGGTCGACGATCGCGTCGACCCGCCCCGCATCCGCGCGGTGCACTTGGCGCGCGAAGCCAAGCTCGGGATCGCGCTCGCCCGCTTGCTTGAAGCTGGCGACCCCGGCCAGCACCCTGCCATCGATCTCGGGCAGAACGACATGCATGGCGAGGTCCGCCGGGGACAGCCCCCGCGCCGCCTGTGCCCATGCCGCCCGGTCCGATGTCGCCAGCGCCACCTGAAACACCGGCACGCCGACGCCGTCGAGCGGCGTTTCACCCGCCTCATCGCGCGCGGAAAAGGCGGTGGCGTTGAGGATCGCGACCGGCTGCACGCGCCGTACCCATTCGGCGACCTGCGCGCGCACCTCGGGCGCCTTCAGCGAGGGCGCGAAGATCGACAGCGTCGCGAAACCCCGCCGCTCCAGCGCCGCGTGCAGCGCCACGAAGGGGTCGAGATCATGCGCGGCGAGGTAGGCGCGGTAGAAGACGATCAGCACCAGCGGGCGATCCCCCGCCGGAACGAAACCATCTGCCGGAATGACGCCGCGATCGGGATGCCAGAACCCCGCCGTCGGCAAGGGCGTTTGCTCGGCGATAGGCGTGTGGCGGAGCCCTGCGGTGGCGGCCAGCACGCCCAGCGCGGCCCGCGCCGCCGACGCCCCCCCCGCCTCGCAGCACCGCGCCAACGCGCGCAAGATCCCGACCGGCACCGTCGATGCCGCGTCGAGCCGCGCGTCGGGCCGGCCATCGCCCGACAGCACCGCCAGCGCGATACCACGCGAACGGGCCAGCAGCTCCACCTGCTGAAGCCCATAGGCCCAATAGGGCGTCCCCCCGATCAGCCGGATCAGGATGGCCCGCGCGCCCGACAGCGTGCGCTCCACATAGGTATCGACCGAGAGCGGATGCGCCAGTGCCGCCAGATTGGCGAGCCGCAATGCGGGAAAGGCCGGATCGGCCTCGCGGGCCTGACGCCATCCGCCCGCAAAGGCCCCCAGATCGCTGTCCGAAAAGGACAGGACCACCAGATCCGCGGGCGACTGCCCGAGATCCTGCGGGACGGCACTTTCCTCCATCCCATGGGTTTCGCGGAAGATGACGTGCATCGCCGGCGTTCAGCCTTCGAGCACCGCGCGCAGCACGCCGTGGTCGATCGCGTCGTGCTCGGCGATGGCGACTAGTTGGGTCAGGCGCGACTCGCCCGGACGCCACGGGCGGTCATAGTGGTGGCGCACGCGCGCGCCGACCGCCTGCACCAGCAGGCGCATCGGCTTGCCGGTCACGGCGGCATAGCCCTTCACACGCAGGATCGCATGATCGCGCGCCAGCGTCTCGATCCGGCGCGCAAGGTCCGCCGGATCGGCGATCTCGCCAAACGCGATCACGGTGCTGTCGAAATCCTCGTGCTCGTGTTCATCGTCGCCGTCGTGGTGCGACGGGCGCGCGGCGATGTCGTCCTCGGCGGCGGCGCCAAGCCCCAAGATCACGCGCGGATCGACCACGCCCTCGGCCATCTCGATCACCGGCACCGGGCGCGGTGCCTCGGCGGCGATCACCGCGCGGGCGGCGGCGATGCCCTCCGGCCCGGCCAGATCGCACTTGGTGAGCAGCACCATGTCGGCGCAGGCAAGCTGGTCCTCGAACACCTCGGACAGCGGGGTTTCGTGATCGATGCCCGGATCGGCGGCGCGCTGCGCCTCGAGCGCGGCAAGGTCTGGCGCGAAACGGCCAGCGGCGACCGCCTCGGCATCGGCCAGCGCCAGCACGCCATCGACCGTGATCCGGCTGCGGATCGCCGGCCAGTCGAACGCCTTCAGCAAGGGCTTGGGCAGGGCAAGGCCCGAGGTTTCAATCAGGATGTGATCGGGGCGCGGATCGAGCGCCAGCAACTTCTCGACCGTGGGGATGAAATCATCGGCCACTGTGCAGCAGATGCAGCCATTGGCCAATTCGACGATGTTTTCCGCCGGGCAGTCGGGAATGGCGCAGGATTGCAGGATGTCGCCGTCCACCCCCAGCGTGCCGAATTCGTTGACCACCACCGCCAGCCTGCGGCCGCCGGCATTGCGGATCAGATGGCTGATGAGCGTGGTTTTCCCCGCGCCCAGAAAACCCGTAATGATCGTGACCGGCAGCTTGGACAGGTCGGACATGGCAACTTCCCCCGCGCGCCGGAGCGAGAAAGCGCAGGGCTTGCCGGA
The DNA here is from genome assembly GCF_003860345.1 of Caenibius tardaugens NBRC 16725. Taxonomy (GTDB): domain Bacteria; phylum Pseudomonadota; class Alphaproteobacteria; order Sphingomonadales; family Sphingomonadaceae; genus Caenibius; species Caenibius tardaugens. Next base: position 3,983,940 of record NZ_CP034179.1, on the reverse strand, counting down.
CAGGTCCGGTCGGCGCGCGGGCGACGGGCGGGCGCGACAAGGCACCCGTGACCACGCGGCCGTGCAGCCCCAGCCGCACAGCTTCGTCGCTCAGACGGAGAGTTACCGTGCCGTGACCATCCCCTGGATCAGGCAAGAGCGACCGGTGCGCCGGCAGGTCTCCTGGCTCGCGGGTCACAGCTTGATGCACGCCTTCCCAGACTTGCCGAGGCGCAGTCCAGTGGCCGCCCCCGCAAATGAGGGGCATGTGCATCGCGCTATCCGCTTACAGTTGCAGGGACAGCCGCGGATTTGGAAAGCCAGGCATTCCGCACCGCATTCCCGATTAAGCCCCGTTCGGGGCACCGGCGCGATCAGTGAAGGGCCGAACAGGCCGGACCTTCGCCGCGGCCCCTATCGCAAAATGAATGGCAAGCCAATCCTTGTCGCCGGTTTCACGGATAACCGCTCACCCGGCGACCGGCACCTCGATCTCGTCGAAGCGCTTCCAGCGGTAGATCGCGAAGCTGGCGAGCCAACACAGCGCGAAAAGCCCGATGATTGCAAAGCCAAGGCTGTTGAAGTTCTCGCCCAGCCTGGTCGCCAGCCCCCAAGGCCAACCGGTCAGGCCAAGTTTGTCGCCAATTAGGGCCAGAGTTTCGATTCCGCCGATCAGGATCGCCACGATGGCCGAGATCAGGGTGATGGTGATGTTGTAGTAGAGCTTGCGGAGCGGCTTGACGAAAGCCCACTCGTAGGCACCCAACATCACTACCCCGTCCGCCGTATCGATCAGCGCCATGCCGGCAGTGAACAGCGCGGGCAGGACCAGGATCGTGCCGATCGAAAGCCCGTTGGCGGCCTGGTTGGCGGACATGCCCAGAATGGCGACTTCGCTGGCCGTATCGAAGCCGAGACCGAACAGGAAGCCGAGCGGGGCCATGTGCCAGCTCGTATTCACCAGGCGGAACATTGGCCGAAACAGCCGCGAGAGCAGACCGCGCGAGCTCACCAGCAGATCGAGGTCGTCCTCGACATAGGTTCCACCCGCGCGGACATGAGCAAAAATGCTCCACACGGAACGCAGAATGAGTAGGTTCATGCCGGCGATGGTGAACAGGAAGAAGGCAGAAACCACGGTGGCGATCACCCCGCCGATTTCCTTGAATGCGCCGAACCGGGAGAGAACGCTGGCAGTGAGGGCGATGGTGATAGAGGCCACGGCGATAATCGCCGAATGCCCGATCGCAAACCAGAAACCGACCGCAATCGGTCGCTGCCCCTCCTGCATCAGCTTGCGGGTCACGTTGTCGATGGCCGCGATATGATCGGCATCGACCGCGTGGCGCAGGCCCAGCCCCCAAGCGAGCAAGGCCGTGCCCAGCATCAGGGGTTGTGCGTGAAAGAGGCTAAACGCCCAGGTCCAGGCAGCGATATTGGCGGCGATCAGCCCGGCGAAGAGAACGGCGATCCGCCGGCGCAGGGAAGCAGGTTTGGCGAATGGTGGCATGATCGTTTCCGAGATTGAGGGACGAAAGCCGCGCGGCGGAACAAACCCCGCGCAGCCCGGTCGAACGGCAGCGTCAGAAATTGAATTTCGCGCCCAATCTGAGGGTTCGGGGTTCGACTACCCGGCTGAGCCGGCCTTCCACCGGGCGGCCGGGGTCATAGGCCGGGATGTAGGATTCGTAGAAATAGGCGATGTCCTTGTCGCGGCTGTCGAACACGTTCAGAACCTCGCCGAACAGCTCGATCCGCTTGCCCTTCCAGGCTGCGCGGGCATTAACCACCGTGCTGCCTTTATCGCGAACGCTGTTGTCCTCGATCAGCGGCGATGGCCCCAGGTGACGCACCCGAATGCTCGCCTCCCAGGGATCACGGACAATGGCCACACTCGCCGATGCGGCATTCTCGAATGCGTTGGGGATGTGATCGCCGTTGTCGTAGCGAGCGTGGCTCGCCGTGTAATTGGCGTCGAGTGCGAGCCAGGGCAGCGGCCGCCAGAAGGCCACGATCTCATAGCCGTGGCGGCGGCTGGCACCTGACGGTTCGACCGCATTGGAATCGCCGACAAAGCGAAGTTCGCTATCGACGTCGAGCCACCAGTATGTCGCCGTGAGCGACACGCCGGAAAGTTGCAGGCGCGCGCCCAGTTCCTTGCCCACACCGCGAACAAGAACAGGAACAGGGGTGGCCGAGTTCACCGCCCCCCGGACGTCGTTGGAGTGGAAGCCTCGGCCCCAGTTGGCGTAGACCTCGAAATGGGGTGAAATCGCGTAAGCGGCCGATAGCTTGGGCGAAACGATCGAGGCCGAACCACTCCCTTCGCCAAGCGCGGCGGCGACCGCGTCCCGGGCCCTCACCGAATAATGGTAATAGTCGCCGCGAACGCCGCCGGTCAGGCGCAGACCCGGGGCCGGCTTCCAGGTCGCTTCCGCGTAAAGCGCGCCCGACAGTTCTTCGACACGATAGTGTCCCAATGAGGCCAAAAAGCGCCGGTCAGCCGTATGATCGACGCCGACATTGCCAATGCGGTCATAGCGGTTCTCCGTGCCCACGGCCAAGGCCAGGCCATGCGCGATGTCCCAGTGTTTCTGGGCCGTGAGCCCCATGACCCAGCGGCGGTCGAACTGCTCGATTTGTGCGCTGGAGCCGTCCGGATCGGCGTAGGTGGGATTGGAGAACATACTCCAATCATAAAATTGCGCATAGGCATTGGCGTGCCACGTCGGCTGCTTGATAGCGATGTTGCCAAGGATGCGCGTCGTCTCTCCCCGCGCCGATGAATCGGGCGAACAAAACACGTCGGCACACAGCGGCGTCCCGATGATCCGCTCGGGGATCTGTTCTGTCGGGCGCCATGTCGCACGGTAGGCATGAAGCGAAACCTCCAGCGTTCCCGCGCCGACCGGCACGCGGGATTTGGCAAAACCGGAATAATGCCGCAAATGTTCCGGCTCCTGCCAGGGGCCGTCATAGACTTTCGCCTGCGCGACCAGCGTAAGGTCACCGGGTCCGAAATTGCGCAAGGTCGCGCCTGCGGCAACCCGGCGCCAACCGTAGGAGCCACCCTCGACCGATAGCCATGGCCGGGTGAATGCATCGACGGTCGTCATATAGGCAGCCCCCGCCAGCGCGAAATCACCGCCATCGGCGCGGTATGGGCCTTTTCGGAAATCCTCTTTCGCAACGATTTCGGGGATGAGGCCGTTGAGATCGAGATAGCCCTGACCGTGCCCATGCGTGCGAAAGTTCATCTGCACGCCATCGATATAGGTCGTGAAGTCCGAGCCATGATCGAGATTGAACCCGCGCAGGAAATACTGGTTGGCCTTGCCGCTGCCCGAATGCTGGGCCGCAACCATGCCCGGCACCGCCTCAAGCAGTTCGGCCACGCGCAGCAGTGGCCGAACGAGCAAGTCGCTTCCGCCGATACTGCCTTCGCTGGCGGCCTGCGCTGTACCGATCTTGGCCTCACCACGGCCGAAAACGACGATTGCATCGCTTCCGCCATCGGTTTCGGTGTCGGCAACCGGATTGCTCTCTTCCGCCCAGGCATTTGCAGGCACAGCCCCGAAAATCAGGGCGATCGCGCCGCTGGAAAGGATGGTCTTGATCACGAAATGGTCCCCCGGCGTCTTGCGACGTGGCGGGGGCGTGCCGTTCACGAACGGTCGGCACGCGTGGCGACCGGACGCCATGGGCGGTCGACACACGTCTCCGATGCGGCCCCAGCCGCTCGTTCGTCGCTCAGACGGAGTTCACCGTGCCGCGGCCATCCCCTGGACCAAGGCAAGAGCGACCAGACGCCGGCAGGTCTCCTGGCTCGCGGGTCAAAGCTTGATGCGCGCCTTCCCAGGCCTCGCATGATTTAGCGTCCGGCCCAGTGGCTGCTCCTTCAACGAGGAGCGATGTGCATCGCGCTATCCGCTTACAGTTGCAGGGACAGCCGCGGATTTGGAGGCAAGCCCCGCACCGCATTCCCGATTAAGCCCCTTTCGGGGCACCGGCGCGATCAATGAGAGCCGGATAACCCGACTCTCGGAGCGGCTACCTAAACGAAGTGAGGGGGATTGCAAATGCTTGCCTGGCGCGTCAGACGATCGGCCAGCCCGATTTGCTCGGATTGGGGCTACGCCGCCTCCTTGTAGCTCGTCCGATTGCGGCCGGCGTTCTTGGCCTTGTAGAGGGACAGGTCAGCTTCGCGCATGGCCTCCTCCGGATCGTTCTGGATCGTCGCGATTCCCGCCGAAAACATCAGGCCGATGAAATCTCGGAGGATCGTAAATTCCCTCGAAAATGTCAGCTAACATATTATCTTATCTAATTTTCCTCTTAGGCGCCCTCAGCCTTGTCGTGATCGATTTCTGTCTCATCAAATCCAGCGCCCATTGGAGATGAACAGCGGCAAGGTCCGCGTCGAGCCTGTCGAGCAAGACAAGGGCTTCGCGCATCAGGTCGGCCGCCCTGCCCTGCATGACGTCCCGTTCCATCATTGCTCACCCCTGGTCACAACCGACGAATATCGCGGAACCAGGCGCAGGGAGTGAAGCCCGTTCCACTCAAGCTCGACTGCATTCTTCCCGGAACGCTTTGCGGTAATCACAAGCTGCTCGACACTGTCCATCAGCGATACGACGCTCCGCCGGTTCTGGGGAGAAATCAGCAAGGCTCCCATGCTGCATGTCACCATATTGGTGCGCCTGGCGAGAACGAAGGACAGGGCTGTCTGTAGTCCAATGGCGAAGCGTTCGCCCTTGTCGTGTGAATTGACAGCAACGAGGAAACCGAACCGGTCTCCTCCAATCCTTCCGAAGATGCCTGTGCTTCCTAATGACCGTCGAGCCTGCTGTGCGAAGGCCATCAGAACTCGATCGCCTTCTCGTCGACCGAAGCGGCCATTGATGGCTCCGAGATCATCGAGATCGACCACGGCGAGCAACACCAGACTTCTGCTTCCCTGCGTCGGCTCAACTGCCTGCTTCAAGGCGTCGTCAAACGCCTCTCTGGTAAGTGCCCCGGTCAAAGGATCGTGCCCGGCATGATTGCCCGGGCCCGTGGAGATGCGTAGAACTCTCGAACCAACCCAGCCGGCGAGTGCAAAAACCAGAACATGGACTGCCAGGTTGATGGGGGCCGGTCCGGATGCCGATAAGCCTGTGGTAAGGCCGATCAAAAACGCCACGAACCAGCCAGCTTTTTCGCCGAGTTTCCAAAACGCGACGCAGACAATCGGGATGTAGAGGGCTGCTGCGGTGATACTGGACAGAGCCGGCTTCACGGCCGCCAGCAGCGCGCAGGCGACGACAATACCCAGCCATATGCCTTCTCGCACGAACCGTTGCTGCCGATCGCCGAGCTGTTCAACGGGAACCTCGATGTTCACATCTTGTCCTACTCGACCAGCGCTCCAACTACCGTGCCGCGAGTCTTCCGGACAGCCGGCGGCACATCTCCGATTGGAGACGTGCCGGCCCTGGAACCGGGTGTTGGAAACCTGAAACACGTCAGGCGCGAACGCCTTTAGGCCGGGTGGCCCTGGACATACGCGTCCGCCACCCGGTCGCCGAAGCTGACCGGCTCGTGTTTCAGAAGGTTTCCACGCCTCCGCCCGCGCTAACGGGCAAGCCCTCGTTAGGGGATAAGCGTTAAGAAAAGCAAGTCGGTTCGGCCAACGTCGTGTTTCCCCTGATGTCAGGGCACAATACCGGTAAGTCGAACCTTGCCTGGTCCAGCCGATGGATGAACGCCAGACTACGAACACATTCAGCATGACGCCACGCGGATCGCGTTAACCCGAGATGGGTGAATTGCCCGATCACGGAGGGATAAATGCGCAAGGTGCTGCTGGCGGCAATATTGGGGGCCGGACTGTTCACAAGTGCTTCGGCGAACGCACAAAGCTGGGGCATCTATATTGGTAATGGTGGTGGTTATGCCCCGCGCTATCGCCAATTCGATGACGACGACAGGCTCGCGCGCTCAATATGCTCCGGCCAGAGGGCCCATGCACTCGAAAATCGTCTTGATCATGAAGAGGACGAGGATGAAATCGACGAAGACACCGCGCGCCGAATTCATTTTACGATTGATCGACTGGAGGACCGGCAGCGTCACGAATGTGCCGAGGGAGACTGGCCCGCCATCCGCGACATCGCTTACCGCTTTGACCGGATTGGGCAGTGGATCAACGCCGAAGCTCATGGCGGCTGGCAGCGAGGCTGGTGAACGATCAAACGCGCACCACTTGATCTGGGGCGATTTCAAAATCTCCGAAGGCGCACGTCGCTTCCGCTTGCACCGCCTCACACTGGCGCGAAAGCTGGAAAAACGGCGGTTATGATAAGCCGTTCCTTGGTCAAATTGCCCAAGGTTTGTCCAAGAACGATGACAAGCGGCGACAAAGTAACTAAGGGCGCCCGGTAATGGGCACTGTTCGAGCCTTCCTGCGCGATCATCGCACATTCGCCATCCTGCTGGTGGCGCTGGCGCTGTGCGTGAAGGCTTTGGTCCCGCAGGGCTATATGGTCGGCGGCGCTTCGAAGACCTTCACCGTTCAGCTCTGTCTCGACGGTGTCACCCACAAGGCTGTCTCGCTGACCATCCCCATGGATAGTAAGTCGCATGACGATGGCCAGTCCCAGGGCAAGGATGGCGGCCACTGCGCCTTCTCGTCGCTGACCATGGGCGCGCTTGGCGGCGCCGATACGCCGCTGCTGGCGCTCGCACTCGCTTTCATTCTGGCGCTCGGTTTCGCGCCCACAACGCCGGTCCTGCGGGGCCGGCCTCATTTTCTCCGTCCGCCGCTGCGCGGACCACCGGCTGCACTCTGACATTCTGAACTGAATTGTCGGAAGTGTCCGGTGTGCGCCTATGTCGCGCGCTCCGGATCAGCCGGAGAAAATCCCCATGCATATTCTTTTACGCTGCCCGGAAGGGCGGCGATTCGAAGACCTTGCGCCGCCAAGGTCGATCGAGGGCGATGCCGCCAGGGCCAGGCTGACATCGATAACCGTCCCCTTTGCTCTCCATGTGCAGCAGAACCGCTCATCCTTCCCCGCATCGGGCCGGTTGCCACTGCTGTCGATGCTGGGCCTGTCCTGTGCCGCCACCATCGCGCCCGCCATGCGCGGCCATTATCTGGTGCCGATCGCCGTGCTTGTCGGCATGGCATCGCTGCTGCTGGCGCTCGAAATATTCCAGCGCCAGCCGGTGCCTTCGGAAACGATCGAGATCGACTTCGACCGGCTGACGATCCGCGACCACCGCGGCAAGGTAACGACCTTGCCCAGCCACTGGACGCGGATCGAGGAACTACGCAAAGGTCCGTTCGACGTTCGCCTCATGCTGCATTACCACTGGCAAAGCATCGAGATCGGCCGCTGTGTCGATAGTACGGAACGCGCCCGCATCGCACCGCTGATCCGCGCCGCCCTCGCCCATGTGCGTGGAGGCGGTCAATGAGCGCTCTCACCCTCAGCGATGGCCAGGCCGGAGCCTTCAAACGGTTCCGCAGACGGACCTGGATCGCCATCGGCCTCTGTCTTGCCTTTCGCGCCGGCGATGCCGCGCTGCAGGCGACCACTCCCATCGACATTTCCAATCAGCTCATTTCCTCGGAGGACTCTCATGAAAGCCTTTCATCACGCGATTGTCGCATCGAGCCTGTCGCTGGCGATCGCGGCACCGCTGCTCGCACGTGACTATGTGAGCGGGGCCATCACGGTGGCGCATCCCTGGGCGCGCAAGACCGCGCAGGGTCAGCCGACCGGCGGCGGTTTCATGGTCATCACCAACAAGGGCAAGGCCGATGACCGGCTGATCGGCGGCACCACGCCGATCGCGGCCGAAGTCCAGATCCACACCGTCAGCATGGACGGCGGCATCATGCGGATGCGCCGCCTGGTCGATGGCCTTCCCATTGCGGCGGGCGCCAGTGTCGAACTGCGGCCAGGCAGCTATCACCTCATGTTCATCGGGCTGAAGGCGCCGCTCCAGGCCGGCACGACGGTTCCTGTCACCCTGCAATTCCAGCGCGCCGGACAGGTGCGCGTGGAATTTGCCGTCCAGTCCATGACCGCTAATCCCGGCATGCCCGCAATGGATCGCGATCATGCGCCGCGTTGATCGCCGGATCAGGGTGGGGCTTGCGGCCCTGCTACTGGCAGGCCTTGCTGCGTGCAGCAGTTCGCAGCCCGACGCGCCGACTGCATTCGGCGGGCCATTCGAACTGACCGCGCCCGATGGCCACACCGTGGGCAGCGCCAGTCTCAAGGGCAAGCCCTATGCGATCTTCTTCGGCTACACCCGCTGCCCCGACGTTTGCCCGACGACGCTCGCGCGCATGGCGCGGCTCAGGAAGCAGCTCGGACCGGATGGCGGCAAGTTTGCCATCGTCTTCGTCTCGGTCGATCCCGAACATGACAAACCAGAGGACCTGGGCCGCTATGTGGCCCTCTTCGGCACGCCCGTCATCGGACTGACCGGGGACAAGGAGCACCTTGCCCAGGCCGTGAAGAATTTCGGGGTCTTCTACCAGCGCGTGCCCCAGCCGGGCGGCGATTACACGATCGACCACACGGCCTCGGTCTACCTCATGGATCGGGATGGCACCTTCGTTTCCACCATCGACCATGACGAGAGCGACCAGATGGCGCTCGCCAAGCTCAAGCGTCTCATCGGCTGAAACAGCAAAAAGCATTCGAATAGAATTCAGGGGGTATATCATGAAATCATCACTCATCGCCGTGGCCTTGGCCTCGATCGCCGCAACGCCCGCCATGGCGGCGGACGCGGGGGCAGCGGACTCTGGGGCGGCCGGCTCAGGGGTATCGGTGTCCGACACGATCGTCGTCACCGCCACGCCCGACACGGCGCAGGCGACGGCCACCATCCAGCGCACCGCTGGCGGTGTCGAGGTCGTGCCGGACACCGCGTTCAAGAACACGCCCGTGCAGAACATCAAGGATATCCTCGGCTATGTGCCGGGTGTGATCGTCCAGCCCCGCATGGGCGACGATGCCCGTGTCGCCATTCGGGGCTCGGGCTTGTCGCGTGCCTACGGTATTCGCGGCATCGCGGTCTACCTCGACGGCGTACCGATGAACACGTCGGATGGGTTGATGGATTTCTTCGAAATCGACCCCAGCGCCTATCGCTATGTCGAGGTGTTCAAGGGGGCCAATGCCCTGCGTTACGGCTCGAATGCGCTGGGCGGCGCAATCAACCTCGTCACGCCGACGGGACGAGACACCTCTAGGTTGGACGCGCGGATCGACGGCGGCAGCTTCGGCTATGTGAAGGGCCAGGCCAGCACAGGCGGTGTGTCCGGCCCTCTCGATTATTTCGCGACCGTGTCGGCCCAGCGGAACGACGGCTATCGCGACCACAGCAACGGCAATGCCCTGCGCGGAAATCTCAACATCGGATATCGGATCTCGTCCAACGTCGAGACCCGCTTCTACGTTACCGCCGCCAGCACCAACCAGCGCATCCCCGGCGAAGTGACCAAGAGCGATGCCCTGAACAAGCCGCGCGACGCGAACGGTTACTGGGTCTATCTGGACCAGCAGCGTAACGTCGACTCGATCCGGGTCTCCAACAAGACAACGCTGCGCCTCGACAATACGGTCGTGGAACTGGGTCTGTTCTACAACCACCGGCACGTCGACCACCCGATCTACCAGTATCTGGACTATACCGTCGATGACTATGGCGGCTTCGTGCGTGCCACCGACGATCGCTCGCTGGACGGCATCCGCAACCGGCTGATCGTCGGGGCAAATCTGCAAAACGGCACGATCGACACCAACCAGTATGTCAACATCGCCGCAACCAAGGGCGCGCTCACGACCTCGATGGTCGACAAGCCGAAGAATCTCTCCTTCTATGCGGAGGATTCGCTTTACGTTCGGCCGAACCTGTCCCTCATCGCCGGCGTTCAATATCTGCACGCGAGCCGCGAGCGGCGCGACCGCTTCCTCTCCGATGGCAACCAGTCCGGCAAACCAAGTTACGACTTGTGGAGCCCGCGGTTCGGCATTCTCTGGGATGCCCGTCCCGACATTCAGGTCTTCGCCAATGTCTCGCGCAGTGGGGAAGTCCCGAGCTATGATGCGAATGTCGTCACCAATCCGAACCTGAAGGCGCAGCGCGCCACGACCTACGAGTTCGGAACGCGCGGCCATAGCGGCGGGATTGGCTGGGACATTGCGCTCTACCGTTCCGAGCTCAGGAACGAGCTGCAATGCCTGACCACCGGACCGTATAGCGCATGCAGCATCATTAACGCTGGTCGCACCGTGCATCAGGGCATTGAGGCAGGTCTCAACGCGGACATCCCGCTCTCGGCGTCTGGCGACAAGTTGGAACTTACCGCCGCCTACACCTACAGCGACTTCCTCTTCGATGGCGACGCGACCTATGGCAACAATCGCCTGCCGGGCGTGCCGAGGCATTATCTGCGGGCCGAGCTGCTCTACAAGCACCCGTCAGGTTTCTATGTGGGATCGAATGTCGAGTGGGCGTCGGGGCACTATTTTGCCGACAATGCCAACACGCTGACGGTCGATCCCTATGCGCTGCTGAACCTCAAGGCCGGCTTCGACATCGGCAAGCACTGGTCGGTCTATCTCGAAGGCCGCAACCTCACAGACAAGCACTACATCTCGACCGTCGCGATTGCTGGAACGGCAAGCGCGAGTTCGGAACTCTTCAATCCGGGCATCGGCCGGGCCGTGTTCGCTGGCGTCCACGCGCGCTTCTGAGCCGCATCACCGAAACTCATCGAAAGCAATACGTCATGAAATCGTCTCTCATTGCGATGGCCACGGTATTGGGTGCGGCCGCCGTCCAAACCGCCCATGCCGAGGAAGCCACCGAAGGTTCTGGCGACGACATCGTCGTGACCGCGACCCGTTCCGCACGCTCCGTCGAAGACGTGCCAGTCAGCGTGTCGGTCCTGAACGCAGACCGGATCTCAGCCACACCCGCCAAATCGCTGGATGACATCCTGCGACGCGTGCCGTCGGTCGATCTGCCGATCGCCTCGTCAGGGGAAATCCACCCCACCGCGGACACCATTTCGATGCGCGGCCTTGGCGGCATCCGGGCGCTGGTGCTCTTGGATGGCGTCCCGCTCAACGATCCGTTCTTCGGCACGGTCCAATGGGGACGTGCCCCGCTGGAAGCAATCGACCGGGTGGAGATCGTGCGCGGTGGCGGCGCGACGCTGTGGGGCAACTATGCGATGGGCGGGGTCATCAACATCCTCAGCCGCGATCCCGACAAAACCACGCTGGCGCTGCAAGCCAGTGGTGGGATGTACGGCACGTATCGCGCCAGCGCGAACGGTGCCTATGTCGTCTCCGATGCCGTGAAATTCACGCTCGATGCCGATACCAACCATACCGATGGCTATAATGAAACGCTGCCTGCCGAACGTGGGCCGATCACTGTCGCGACGCCGTTCACTGCGCATAATATCGCCTTTGGCGGCACGTTCCAGCTTGGCGCAGACCTCACCGCCCATACCCGCGTGGTCTATCATGACAACGATCAGCAGCATTACTCGACGAAGCTTCAATCCAACAAGCAGCACAACTGGGTCTATTCGGGCGACGTGACGCGCACATTCGCCTCGGGCGCGACATTGACCGCCACGGTGTTTCACACCGACGGCCTGTTCCGGACGGACAATGCGGGGACACCCGATGGCTTTGCCGCCAATGCGGCGGAATATATCCAGAACCGCCATTTCAGCCGGGTGCATGATACCGGCGCGTCGCTGGTCTGGTCACAGCCACTCGCAGGCGTGTTGCGGAGCTATTCGCTGGGTGTCGATTATCACGGCATCAGCGGCGAAGACGATGCAGACATTTTCGACCAGACGGGCACCAGGCTGCGCACCGACATTGGTCGGGGCAAGCAGCGCTTCCTTGGCGGCTTTGCGCAGGCGAGTATCCGGCCGGTCGAGGCGCTCGAGATTCTGGCGAGTGTGCGCTATCAGTCGTTCCTCAATTACGACGGCTACGATGGCAATCCCGGCGGGCTGCTCGGCAATGTGCCCTCGCAGCGCACTACCAGCGTCGATCCGCGCGTATCGCTGCGCTATGCGGTCACCCCTCACTTCGCCTTACGCGCGGCGGGTTATTCGGCCTTTCGCGCGCCGACGATGGACAACCTCTATCGCACCGTCTCGGTGCCTCAAGGGATTTTCTATTCCGATGCCTCTCTAAAACCGGAAACGCTCAAGGGTGCAGAAGTGGGCTTCGACTATACCCGTCCGGGTTTTCGCGGACAGGTGACGCTCTACACCAACACCATCCGCAACTTGCTCACCTACCGCAATCTCGACGACAGCGAGCTGCCGCCGGGCTTTGCCTTCGGCTCGCGCAACATCAACGCCGGAGCGGCGCGCAGCAGGGGCGTCGAAGCCGAAGCGAGCTGGACACCCAGCCCACATTGGTCGCTGAACGCGGGCTACACCTTTGCGGAATCGATCATCACCGAGAACGCGCTCGACCCCGCCAGCATCAGCCTCCAGCAAATGGGGATTCCCAGGCACAAGCTGACCGGCTCGATCACCTGGACCGGCCCGCGGGGCCTGACGATCACGCCGCAATTGCGCTGGTTCTCGAAAAGCTACGGCGACAATGACCACACGCTGCCGGTGGACGCGCATGTCGTCGTCGATCTTGCCGCGAGCTACCCGCTGACGGACAGGTTCAATGCCTTCGTCCAGGTGCAGAACCTGTTCGATAATCGCTATATCGCCGACAACAACGGGTTCGAACCGCGCCGGTTGAGCACGCCGCTGACCGCCACCGTCGGCGTCCGCGTGAAGCTGGACTGAGCCCGATGGACACTCGCGCGCACCTCTATCGCACGATCTGGCGCTGGCATTTCTATGCCGGGCTGTTCGTCATGCCCTTCATTCTATGGCTCGCGATCACTGGCTCGATCTACCTGTTCAAGCCGCAGATCGACCGGTGGGAGGAGCGCAGCTTTCGCGATCTTCCCACCGCGCACCGGGTGAGCGGCGACGAACAGGTGGCGCGTGCACTGGCGGCCTGGCCCAGTGCAACGCTCGACAGCTATCGGCTACCGCGTAGCGAAGGCGATGCGGCCCTCGTAAGCGTCCGGCGTCGAGACGGGGCCACGCGTGATGTCTTCGTCTCGCCCCAGGGGCGGGTCGTTGGCGACCTCGACCCCGAATGGCGCATCACCAATCTGGTGTTCAAGCTTCACGGCACTTTGCTGATGGGCGAGAAAGGCTCGTGGCTAGTCGAACTGGCGGGAAGCTGGGCCATCGTCATGATCCTCACCGGCCTGTTCCTGTGGTGGCCGACCAAGGATCAGGGGGGCGGGCGTGGGCCGGCGGGCGTTGTTTGGCCGCGGCTGCGACTGGGACGCAGGACATTCTGGCGCGATATTCACGCCGTTACCGGCTTCTGGGTCAGCGGCTTCGCGCTTGTCCTGCTGGTGACAGGCTTGCCGTGGGCTGCTGTATGGGGATCTGCTTTCGCGGCGGTTCGGGCCGAACTTGGCCTTGTCAAAGGCCCACAGGACTGGACGATTGGTGGGAAGGTGCCCGCCACTGCCGGGCACGACGCGCATCAGCACATGGCGATGGTAGGTATGGACATGCCAGCCGGATCGTCGACTGTTCCGATCTCCACGATCATCGCCAAGGCCGTGCCGCTGAACCTGCCCTACCCGGTGCTGATCCGACCGCCGGGCGCCTCGGACTGGGAAACGCCCGCCAGCGCCGACAGGTGGACGGTCAAGTCGGACACGCAAGACCGTCCGCTGCGCGTCACCGTACAGTTCGATGCCGGCACGGGCCGCGAAGTCTCGCGCTCCGGCTTTGCCGACAAGCATCCGATCGACCGCGCGGTGGGATATGGCGTTGCATGGCATGAGGGCCAGCTCTTCGGCTGGACCAATCAACTCATCGGGCTGTTCACCGCCACAGCGCTCGTCACGCTGATGGTCAGCGGCTTTGTCGTGTGGCGCAGGCGCAAACCCGAAGGCCAGCTCGGCGCCCCACCGCCTCCCGCCGTACCCGCGAAGATAGGCGGGGTGGTCGCAATCGTGCTGCTGCTCGCGGCGTTGCTGCCGTTGCTGGCGGCATCACTGATCCTGCTCTGGCTGTTCGATCGCCTCGTTCTTCCCCGCCTGCCACGCCTTGGGGCGTGGCTGGGCATTCCTATTCAAAACCATCAAAGGAAAATCCCATGAAACACATGCTTATTGCCTTGCCGATTGCCTTGCTCACGGCCACCCCGGCCTTTGCCTGCTCGAGCTGCGGCTGCAACCTGACCTCCGACTGGCTCAGCCAGGGCCTGGTGGCGCAACCGGGCACGACCATCGGGCTGCGCTACGACTATGTTCCGCAGACCGAACTCAGGTCCGGAACCGATGTCGTCGACCGCAGCACGATTCCGCTGCCAACCACCCGCGAAATCGAGCAGAACACTTACAACCAATATCTGACGCTGAGCGTCGATCACGCCTTCAACGCCAAATGGGCGGTCAACGCGCAACTACCCTTCGTCCTGCGTCCGCACCGGACAATCGCGGAAGGCGATACCGACCAGAGCTATTCGCGCACCAACGGGCTTGGCGATGCCCGGTTCAGCGTGCGCTTTCAGGGGTTCGGTGGCGCCGGCATCACCGGCGTGCAATTGGGCCTCAAATTGCCGACCGGCGGATTTCATCAAAACTTCCGCACTGGCCCCGCAGCAGGTGGGCAAGTCGATCGCGGCTTACAACCGGGGACCGGGACGACGGATTTGACTGTCGGTGCCTATCACTTCGGCAAGCTTTCCGGCGCGTTCGACTATATCCTCCAGGCCCAGGGCGACGTGCCCTTGACCTCGCGGGAGGATTTCAAGCCGGGTGCCGCGGGCACATTCTCGGCCGGCGTCAACTATACCGGCTGGAAGGGCATCACGCCGCAGTTGCAGCTCAACCTGCGTCTTGCGGCCAAGGACAGCGGCATCAATTCGGACCGCGAGAACAGCGGCGGCGAGCAACTCTATCTCTCGCCGGGTCTTTCGGCCAA
The DNA here is from genome assembly GCF_003860345.1 of Caenibius tardaugens NBRC 16725. Classification (GTDB taxonomy): domain Bacteria; phylum Pseudomonadota; class Alphaproteobacteria; order Sphingomonadales; family Sphingomonadaceae; genus Caenibius; species Caenibius tardaugens. Next base: position 3,968,894 of record NZ_CP034179.1, on the reverse strand, counting down.
TCTCTCATCGCACATCTCGGCCTACGGGATCGTGCAACTGCCGCTCTACAACCATGTCAACGGCTATCAGCTCGCACCCAAATATACGCTTTCCTTCGGCCTGCTCTATCGGATGTGAACCCCTTCCCTATCGGCCTGCTTCGGCGAGAAGCGGGCCGGCGATGCGGTCGAGTTGGGCCTGCGTCATCAGACCGGGCACCCGGCGACTGTCGAAACGCAGCCTGCCATCCCGGCCGAACACCAGCGTCACCGGGAGTTGTGATGGACGGTATGCGCCGGGAATTCTGACATCGCGGGCCAGCGCCACCGGGAAGTGGAAAGCCGCAGCGACGCTTCTGACGGTTTGCGCCTTGCTCGGATCGTCCATCGAAATGGCGACCATCTCAATCCCGGCGGCGTGATGGGCTTGGTAATAGCTATCGAGCGCGGGCATTTCCGCCCGGCACGGCAGGCACCAGGTTGCCCAGAAATTGACGATAACGACGCGGCCTGTGTCGTTTTTCACGTCGAAGGAGTTGCCTGCAATCGTTCGTCCGGAAATTGTGGCAGGCTCTGCCGCCTCCACAGCGCTGAAGACCACGGCGCCGCAAAGCGACAGCAAGCTGGCGATCAAGATGGCAATGGGGATAAAGGGCGCGCGCATTCATTCCTGCTGGCGAAGATCGGCGCGATTGTAAATGCCGCGTCCAACAGGTCGGATCATCTGCCCAGGCACGTCCTCGCAGAGGTGGGGAACGCAAGAACATCTCGGCTTCGCGGCCATCCGCACAACTGGAAATACGCGATAGGCTGGCCTGACGCGCATCGGCGCCGGTCCAGCCCATCACGTTCACCGAAGATCACTCCTTGTGAATCGACGTCACCTCGTAATTCTCGCCAGTGCCCTTGATCTCGAATGCGACCTTGTCGCCGACGGCGATCCCCTTGAGCAGGTCAGGCTTGGCGGTGAACCCCATGGTCATGCCCGGCCAGCCGAGTTGCTTGATCGGGCCATGCTGGATCGAAATCGCACCGGTTGCGGCATTGACAGAGATCACCTTGCCCTCGCCAGTGCCGGTCTTGGGCGCAGCGCTTGCCGCCATCTTGTCCATGGCATGGTCGGTAGTTGCCGCCATGGCGGCGACCGGCTGCTCGGCCTTCTTGCAGGCAGCAAGCGAGGCCACCAGTGCCAGGCTCGACGCAATCATCAGGGTCTTCTTCATTGCACTTCTCCTTCAGGTTGAACGTGGGGTTGGGATTTGCGGCGCATCAACAGATAGGCTGCGGGGATGATCAGCATCGAAAGCAGCGGCGCGGTGAGCATGCCGCCGACCATGGGCGCGGCGATCCGGCTCATCACTTCCGAGCCGGTGCCGCCGCCCGCCAGGACCGGGAACAGACCGGCGAGGATCACCGCCACCGTCATGGCCTTGGGGCGCACACGCAGCAGCGCGCCTTCACGGACGGCTGCGGCGACATCGCCATCCTCGCGCCTTTCCAAGGCCTGCTTGAGGTAGATCAGCATCACCACGCCGAATTCGGCAGCGACGCCGGCGAGCGCGATGAACCCGACCGCGCTCGCCACCGACTGATTGTAGCCGAGCAGGTAGAGCAGCCACAGCCCGCCGGTCAGCGCGAATGGCAGCGTACCCATGATCAAGAGCGCTTCGTCCCAGCGGCGGAAGGTGAGGTAAAGCAGCGCGAAGATGATCGCGAGCGTCACCGGGATGACGAGCTTCATCCGTTCCTTGGCGCGGACGAAAAATTCGTATTGGCCGGTGTAGGAAACGCTGACGCCGGGCGGGAGTTTGACTTGGGCCGCGATCGCGTGGCTGATGTCGCCCACCAGCGCCTGCATGTCGCGGTCGCGGCCATCGACGTAGATCCACGTGACCGGCCTGCCGTTCTCGCTTCTGAGCATCGGCGGACCATCGCTGATCCGGACAGTGGCGACGGTGCCAAGCGTGATCTGCTGGCCCGAGGGCGTCAGCACCGGCAGGTTGGCGAGCTTGTCCGGACTGTCGCGCAGCTCGCGCGGGTAGCGCACAGAGATCGGATAGCGCGCCAGTCCCTCGACCGTCTGGCCCACGCTCTCGCCGCCGATTGCGCCCGAGACCACCGACTGGACATCGGCGACGTTGAGGCCGTAGCGGCCCGCCTCCGCGCGGTTGACATCGACATCGATGTAGCGCCCGCCGGTCAACCGCTCGGCGAGCGCCGAGGCGACGCCGGGCACACCCCTTACCGCCTGCTCGATCTGCCTGGCGGTGGCGTCGATTTCGGCGAGATTGGAACCCGCCACCTTGATACCGATCGGGCTCTTGATCCCGGTCGCCAGCATGTCGATGCGGTTGCGGATCGGGGGGATCCAGAAATTGGCGAGCCCCGGCACCTTCACCCGCGCATCCAGCTCATCAACGAGCTTTTCCGGCGTCATGCCTGGGCGCCACTGGTCGCGCGGTTTGAACCGGATCGTCGTCTCGAACATTTCCAAGGGAGCGGGATCGGTCGTACTGTCGGCGCGGCCGGCCTTGCCGAACACGCTCTCGACCTCGGGCACGGTCTTGATGAGGCGGTCGGTCTGCTGAAGCAGATGCCCGGCTTCGGCAGCGGAAAGCCCTGGCAGTGCCGAGGGCATGTAGAGCAGGTCGCCCTCGTTCATCTGCGGCATGAACTCGCCGCCGACTTGGGCAAGCGGCCAGAGCGTCGTCGCAAAGACCAGCGCGGCAGCGGCCAGCGTTCGCTTGGGATGAAACAGCACCCAGTCGATCACGGGCTGGTAGAGACGCGCCAGCCAGCGGTTGACCGGATTGGCTTCCTCGCTCGGAATCCGCCCCCGGATCAGCAGTCCCATCAGCACGGGGATCAGCGTGATCGAGAGGAACGCCGCCGCCGCCATCGCGTAAGTCTTGGTGAAGGCGAGCGGGGCGAACAGGCGGCCTTCCTGTCCTTGCAGGGTGAAGATCGGGAGGAACGAGAACGTGATGATGAGGAGGCTGAGGAACAGTGCCGGGCCGACTTCCTCGGCCGCAAGTGTGACGGTGAGCCAGCGTGTCGCCTTGTCCGGTTCACTGTCGGGATTTGCCTGATGCCAGCGTTCGAGATGCTTGTGGGCATTCTCGATCATCACCACTGCGGCGTCGACCATCGCACCGATGGCAATGGCGATGCCGCCCAATGACAGGATGTTTGCGTTGAGCCCCTGCAGCCGCATGACAATGAAGGCGATCAAGATACCCAAGGGGAGCGTCAGGATCGCTACCAGCGCCGAGCGGGCGTGCCAGAGGAACAGCGCGCAGACGAGCGCGACGATGACGAACTCCTCGATGAGCTTGTGGTTCAAATTCTCGACTGCACGGTCGATCAACCCCGAACGATCATAGGTCGGAACGATCTCGACACCGGGAGGCAGGCTCTTCTTGAGCTCCTCGAGCTTCGCCCGGACACCCTCGATCACCGCGCGCGCATTCTGGCCCTGGCGCATGACAATGACCCCGCCCGCGACTTCGCCCTCGCCGTTCAGTTCGGCAATTCCGCGCCGCATCTCGGGGCCAACCTGGACCGTCGCGACATCGCCCAGCGTGACTGGAATCCCGCCCGCCGCGGTGCGCAGCGGCACGGCGCGAAAGTCGTCGAGCGTCTTCAGGTAGCCGCTGGCGCGAACGGTGTATTCCGCGCCCGCCATCTCGACGCTGGAACCGCCAGTCTCTTGATTGGCGCGCTTCAAGGCTTCCGCCACCTGATCGGCGGTGACGCCATAGGCCGCTAGCTTCTGTGGATCGACCAGCACTTGGTACTGCTTGACCATGCCGCCGATGCTGGCGACTTCCGCGACACCGGGCACAGTCTTCAGTTCGAAGCGCAGGAACCAGTCTTGCAAGCTCCGCAATTGGGCAAGATCGTGCCCGCCTGTTTTGTCGACCAGCGCATATTCGTAGATCCAACCCACTCCGGTCGCGTCCGGCCCGAGCGAGGCTTTCGCGCCTTCCGGCAGCCGGCTCTGCACCTGGCTCAGATATTCGAGCACGCGGCTCCTCGCCCAGTAGAGATCGGTGCCATCGTCGAACAGCACATAGACGAAACTGTCGCCGCTGAACGAATAGCCGCGCACCACCCGCGCGCCTGGAACCGAGAGCATGGTCGAGGCGATGGGGTAAGTGACCTGGTTCTCGACGATCTGAGGCGCTTGGCCCGGATAGCTGGTGCGGATGATGACCTGCACATCGGACAGGTCGGGCAGCGCATCGACCGGCGTGGTGCGCACTGCCGCCACTCCGATTGCTGTCAGTACCAGTGCCGCCGCAATCACCAGACTGCGCCCCCTGACCGAGGTGCGGATGATGGCCGCGATCATTTGCCGCCTCCGATCGGGCGCGCCGGGATGCCGGTCAGGCTGGCTTCGGAATCGAGCAGGAACTGGCCCGAAGCGACAACCTGCTCGCCAGGGATGAGCCCTGCGACGATCTCGGTCTTGCCGCCGCCCTCCCGGCCAGTGCGGACCTCCGCCGGACGATAGCGGCCGTCGGCCAAGGCCAGCATCACCAGCGTCCGCGCGCCGGTGCGGATCACCGCCTCGCTCGGGACCAGCAATGCCTGACCCCCGCCGTCGCCCAGCATGACATTGCCGAACATGCCCGGTCGCAGGCGGCCTTGCGCGTTGGCAAGCTCGATGCGGACAGTCAGCGTGCGGCTCTCGGCCTGCGCGGTGGGCAGGATTGCAATCACCCGCCCCGCGAAAGTCTCGCCCGGAAAGGCGGCCAGCGTCACGCTGGCGCTCTGGCCGATCCTGACCGCGCCCGCCTGCACCTCGGGCACGGCGGCATTGAGCCACACCGTGCCGATACCGGTCACTTGCGCCAGTGTCTGGCCCTGCGCCAATGTGACACCTGCCCGGGCGTCGAGCGTCTGGATCACGCCCCCAATCGGCGAGGTGATCGTTATGGTGCCGCTGGTCCGCCCGGTGCGTTCGACTTCCGCGATCAGCCCCTCGGACATGCCGAGCAGCCGCAATCGCTGCCTTGCGGCGGCGGTAAGCTCGGGACTGCCGAGCCGCTTCACGCTGAGAAACTCACCCTGCGCCCCGCCCCATTCGGGCAACTGGATATCGGCGATCGGAGCGCCCGCGCCGACTACGTCGCCCGGCGCGCGGTCATAGGCGCGGGTGACGAACCCGCCCGACCGCGCCTGGACGATCGCCACATTGCGTTGGTTGAAGTCGATGGTGCCGGTTACCGTAAGCGAAGACGGCAAGCTGCCGATCTCGGCGGCGACGACCCGCAGGCCGAGATTCTGCCGCGCGGCCGGGTCGATGCTGACCCCCGGCGCCGAATTCACGGCGGGCGCTTCGTCCGCATATTTGGGAACGGTCTTCATTCCCATCGACGAGAGCGAGTTGGGATTGTCGTAGTGCTCGGCAGGCACCATCGGATCGTACCAGTAGAGGATCTTGCGTGCCGCTTGGGCCGATCCCGCCGCAGTTGTCAGACCGCGCTGGCCTATCCAATAGCCGCCGCCACCCGCAACCAATGCGATTGCCAATACACTCGCGCCCCAACGCGCGGCCTGTTTCGCGTGCCAGGTCATGGCCGCACCCCCTCATCCGTAATTGGCCCATAGGTGAAATTGATCCGGATCGCGTCGCGCGCGACATCTGCTTCCCGCGCGAGCGCATCGACCTCGGCTTCGGCCAGCGCCAGCGTCGAGAGCAGCGCGCTGCCGAGATCGAGCTTGCCGGCGGCATAGCTCGCCATGTCGAGCTCGGCGCGGCGCTTGGCGAGTGGCACCAGTGTATTTCGCGCATTCATCAGCCGCTGATGGTGCATCATATGGTCGGCGAGATCGCCATCGAGCGCGGCGACCAATTCGCGTTCCCCCGCGCTGCGCATCAGCCGGGCCTGCTCGGCTTCGCTGGCGCGCGCGGCGATCTTCGGGTCCTGGCGCCGTTTGGCGAAGAGCGGCAGGTCGATGCTGACACCGACAGACACGAGATCACCAAACGCAGGGTCTCGGCGGCCATAGGAGGTGCTGACGCGCCAGTCGGGCCGCTTGTCGGCACGGGCGAGTTCGGTGTCCGCCTCCGCCGCGCTGACGCCGGCATCAAGCGCTTTCAGGCGAGGCAGCGCGAATATTCCCGCCATCAGCCGGGCACGATCGACTTCCAGTGACGGCGGATCGCCAAAAACGTCAGCCTGTGGATCGCCGGTGTAGCGCACCAGCCTCGCCTGTGCCTTGGCGACGTCGGCGGTGAGTTCACTACGCCGGTCGCCCACCGCAGCGCGCAACTGGTCAGGTTCGAGCGCCGCGCTGGGCCGCGCCGAGCCGGAAGCCAGTCTTGCGGCGACGGTCGCCTGGAGATCGCCGAGGCTTTGATCGAGAACCTGCAACTGCGCGAGCCGCCGTTTGGCATAATAAAGATCGACCCAGGCAAGTGCGGTCTCGAGCCGGACATTCTGTGCCTCGATTGCAACTCCTGCTTCGGCAACGCCGATATCCGCCTGCGCGCGTTCTCGCTGGGCTCGGCGCTTCGCCGGATTGGGAAACTGCTGGCTGAGGCCGATGGTTGTCATGGTGAAGTCGTTGCGGGTGAAGCTCCCGGCGGTGGGACCGGAAACTGGAAACCCCTGCACGCCGAGGTCGATTGTGGGATCGGGTAGCCGTCCGGCGGCAATCGCGGCCGAACGTGTGGCATCAACGCCAGCGGTGCTTGCTGCAAGCGACGGCGCCTCGCGTGCAGCGCGCTCCAGCGCGGCATCGAACGTCATTGGTTCGGCCAGCGCCACGCACGGGATCGCCGCGAATGGCAGCGCCAGAACCATCAAGCGCACAATTGATCGCATGGGAGTCTCCTGATCGGGAGAGCCATGGCCAATACCGAAACACTGCCTCGACAAACGGGCGCCGGCGAAGGGGGGCATTCTCCGCCGGCGCCACGCGCCCGGCCGTGTTTATTATCGGCTATCGGCCAGGCAATCGCCTTAGCCGGCCGAAGGAGCCTTACCCTTGCCGCGCATGTCCATCATGCAATCGGCCACGCTCATCTTCATCATGTCGCAGTTGCAATTCGCGACTTCGGAGCTGCGGTCCTTGACCCAGACGCGAACCTGCGAAGGACGGTTCGACTTGTTCGGTCCGAAAGTGGGACGGAATTGCCATTCCCAATGGCCGCCGGCGTTATCGTGAGCGGAAGCAGCGGATGCGCCTGCGAGGGCCGCCGCAACAGCGGCAAGCGTGAGAAACGTCTTCATGTGAAATTCCTTGGTTGAACTGCGTGGAGGCACGCGGCGAACATGAGGGTTCGCCGCGCACCGCTAGGGTTCAGCCAAGGCGTGCGGGTGGTTCGGGCTCGGGACCGGTATCGCGACCGACAAGTGGCGATACGGGCATCTGCGGCGGAGTGTCTTCGCGGAATTCTCGCGATACACCGGAAGCAAAGGGAGGCAGCAGCGCGAGAGGCACGGCGCAGCCCATCTTGGCGATGCATTCGGGCGTCATGCCCTTGCACGGCGTCCCGGATTCAGGTTGTTGCTTGGCGAGCCCCATCATTTGCGCGCATTCGGGACTCATCTGCGCCATAGCCGTTGCTTGCTCAGCCTTCTCGACCGGCATCATATGCGCAAACGCGGCTTCCTGGCCCAAGAGGCCAAGCAGTGCTCCCAAGAGCAGAGCCAAGGATAACCAGCGCTTCATCATGTCCTTATCGGCCCGGATCGTTCAACAGTCAATTCGGCGTTGCGAAGGCGGCTCGATGGTTTGTCCCTCGTAAATATTCGACGAGACAATCTGCCCGGCATTCTCGCTTCAATAGAGATCGCAGGGCCGATAGGATGCCCGAATGAAGCAAATTTGCTCGCCCCTCCGATCCATGCCTTTGCTGGCAATCATCGCGTTTTGCCAAGGCTGTGCCAACGGTCCAGCCTTTCGCGGCCCTATCCAGTTCTCCGCCAATACCGAGATCGTTATCGTCCGCGCGACCGCTCGCCGGAAGACGGATGGCATTCTAGTCGGTGGCGACGTGCGAAGGACAAATGGCTATGCCGGTCCGGTGCCCGGTCATCTTCATGTCGTTGGCCTCGACAATTCAGGTAACGTCGTTGCAATCACTGACGCGCCGTGGGGTGCGTTCATGAGCCGAAGGTTCCGCTTGGCCTATTTCATGGCCTATTTGCGAGCTGCCAATTCCGCCTCAATCACGAAAATCACAATCGAGCCGGTCACACCCCCGACGCGCTGACGTTTGAGTCCCCTCACATATTCAAGGTTCGGGATCGAGGCCTTCTCCCTCGTTCCGCGCAGCCTCCCACACCTCTTTTGCCGCGTCCAGATTCATCCAGGCGATGGCGAGGCCGACAACAATATCAGGCCATACGGAGGGGAGAATGAGCGTGATCAGACCCGCCGCAATGATGCCGATATTGGCAACAGCATCGTTGCGGGCCGACAGAAAGGCCGCGCGGGTGAGGCTGCCATGGACGTGACGCACGCGAACCAGCAACAATGCGCACCCGAGATTGATGACGAGAGCACCGAGCCCGGTGATCGACAGGCTGAAGGCATCGGGCGGGAGGGGATTTGTGACTTTCGTCCACAAGGTCGCCAGGAAAGCGATTGCGGGCAGTAGAAGAATGAGAGCCAGCATGTGTCCGACCCTTCGGCGAGCGAGCGTGGTCCAGCCCAAGGCCATCAGGATCAGGAAGTTGACTGCTGCATCCTCGAAGAAGTCCGCGCTGTCGGCAAGCAGCGAGGCCGATCCGATGCGCAGGGCAACGGTGCCCTCCACGAAGAAATAGGCAAGATTGAGCAGAGCAACGACGGCAATCGCGCGCCTGACTGCGTTGCTGGTCATCCCGACTCTCCCAAAGTGTGGGATTGACGGAACCTCAGGATCAATGCCGGCAACAACAAAAGGCTCATGATGGTGGAGGTAACAAGCCCTCCCAAAATGACCAGCGCCATCGGTCCCTGCACCTCGCGGCCAGCCTGCCCGCTTTCGAGCGCGAGCGGCAGGAGGCCGAGCGCGGTGACCAGCGCGGTCATCAGGATTGGGGTTACGCGCTCCTCCGCAGCCCGCAAGACGGTCGCCAGGCCGAAGGTCTCGCCTTCCTCCTGAACGAGGTGATCGAGGTGCGAGACCAGCAGGATCGCATTGCGCGCAGCGATGCCGAACAGCGTGACAAACCCGACCAACGCGCCGAGCGATAGCACCCCGCCGGTCATGACCACCGCGACAACCCCGCCGACCAGTGCGAACGGCGTTCCGGCTAGGATCAACACCGCTGAGCGCAGCCCCCCGAAAGCAAGGACGAGCAGGCCGACGATCGCGACCGCAGCGATGGCCACATTGAGCATGACCTGATGCGCTGCGGCGGCTTGCCCCTCCGCGACGCCGGTATAGGAGAGCGTTACCCCGGCCGGCAGTTTGACCTTGGCCGCGATCGCCGCGCGCGCGTCGCGGGCAAAGCCGGCGATATCGGCGCGGGTCGGATTGAGCGTCACGATCTGGCGGCGCTGGCCGCCATCGCGATTGACGCTGCTGCGACCCTCTTCGAGATAGATCGTGGCAATATCGGCGAGCCTGACCGACGAACCGTCGGCCGAGCGCACCAGAATGTTTCCGACGCTCTCGGGATCGCGGCGCAGCTCGGCCGGCAGGATCACAGCGACATCGGTCACCCGGTCGGCCTCAGCAACTTGCCCTGCGACATGGCCCTGATTGGCGATCTCGATCGCGTCGTTGGCATCGGCCGGAGTGACGCCATGGGCGGCCATGCGCGCGGGATCGAGTTCAATGGTCAGGACCGGTGTTCCTGGCGGTGACTTCACCCGCACGTCGGCCGCTCCTGGAACCCGGGCCGCGACATCGGCCACCTGCATCGCCACCCGGTCGAGCGTATCAAGGTCGGCACCGTAGATGCTAACGGCGAACTGCGCGGTTTCACCCGACAAGGATTCTCCGATCCGGTCCCCGAGGAATGTCAGGGTTTCGGATTGAAGCGAGGGATAGTTACCGAGCGTTCGGCGAATTGCATTGAGAGCTGCTTCCTGGGCGTGGGCGCCGCCGGGCTTGAGTTCGACGTGAACCTCGCTCTGGTTGGGCGGGAACGGATCCTCGCCCGCCTCGGCGCGCCCGATCTGCTGCTCGACGGTAGCGATGCCGGGAACGGCCATGAGATCGCGCGACAGCTTGGTGCCGGTCTCGCGCATCCAGCCAATCGAGGCTCCGGGCGGGCCGTTGACCTTCAGCACGTAATGCCCCTCGCGGAACGCTGGCAAAAGCTCGCCGCCGAACGCCAGCAGGCCGAGGATCCCGACGAGGCCGGTTATCGCTGTCGCGCCGAGCACGAGCGAAGGCCTACCGCAAACGCGGGTCAGAAAACCCCGATGCCAGGCCTTGGCGCGAACCAGCAGAGCCGGCTCGTCGTGCGGCTCTGTGCGGGCAAGCAACAGGTACGCGAGCGCCGGGGTCAGGGTGATTGCCACGCACAGCGAGGCGATCACCGCCAGCAGGATCGCGAGCGCTAGGGGAGAAAAGAACGCTCCCTGAAGACCAGTCAGGAACAGGATCGGCGCGATGGTCAGCGCCAGCACATAAGTTGCATAAACCACCGGGGCGCGCACCTCGACGCTCGCCTCGGCAATGATCTTCTGACGGTCCCCGCCTCTCGTCCCGCGCAAGCGCCGGACGATATTTTCGACATCGACCACGGCGTCGTCGACGACCACACCGAGCGCCACCGTCAGCCCGCCCAGTGTCATGGTGTTGATCGTTTGCCCCAGGAGATCGAGCACGATCAGGGCGGCGAGCAGCGACAGCGGGATCGCGAGGAAGGCGATCAGTGCGACTCGGAGGTCGCGCAGAAACGCCATCAGGATGAAGCCGATCATCGCCGCGCCGATGATGAGATCGATCGACATGCCGTGCAGCGCGGTTTCGATGAAGTTGGCCGGCCGATGCAGCGCGGGATAGATGGTAACGCCCTGTGCGGTGAGCGTGGGGCGCAGATCGTCAAGCGTTGCCTCGACCGCCCGCGTCGCATCGAGTGTATTGGCGCCGTACTGGCTGAACAGCGAGACCAGCACGCCGGGACGCCCCATGATCAGCGCGTCGCCCATCTGCGGCCCCGCAACAAGGGCAATGTCCGCGACATCGCGCAAGCGGATTGCCGGCCCGCCACCGCTGGAGATCAGCGCATTGCCCAGCGCTGCCGCGTCGATCCGCCCGTTGGTCGGCCGCACCAGGATGCGCTGGTTCGCGGTCTCGGCAAAGCCGCCCCCGCGCATGGTGGTCAGCGCCGAGACCGCCGCCGAGACATCCGCGAGCGAAATCTGCCGCGCCACCAGCGCCTCGGGACGGACCCGCACTTCGAAGCGTGAGTCTGCCGAACCATAGATCACCGCGCCCGCGACGCCGCGTGTCGCGAGCAGCCGCGGCTTGATTGTCCATTCGGCGAGCGCTCTGAGCTGGCGCTGATCGAGTTTGTCGCTCGTCAGCCCGATCTTGATCAGGTCCATCGTCGAGGAAGTCAGTGGGGAAAGCGTCGGCGTCGCCACGCCGCTCGGCAGTTGTCCCGACACCTTGGCGAGCGCCTCGGCCACGATCTGCCTGACCTTGAGCGGGTCCGATCCTTCCCGGAAGGTGACCTTGATCAGCGACAGGCCCTGCGAGGATTCCGAACGAACGGTCTCGATGCCGTTGGCGCCGTTGATCGCGTTCTCGAGCGGGCGAGTGACCAGCGCCTCGACCTGTTCGGCGACCAGCCCGGGAGACTCGGTTTGTACCGTTACCTGCGCGGGGACGAATTCCGGAAACACGTCGTAGCGCGCCCGGCCGACGACAACGATGCCGTAAGTGAGCAGGATCGCGGCAAGGCCGAGGACGACCCAGGCATTGCCCACGCACCAGCGAACGAGCCGATTGAGCATGGGCTTAGTCTTCCTCGCCCGAGGTCTGCGCCGGGCGGGTTTCGAGTGCCAGCAGGCCGGCGCCGCCGTGGATCACGATGGTCTCGCCCGGTTTGAGGCCGCCGCGCACCAGCCAGCCTGCTTCCACCTGTTGGGGATCGATCAGCGCCTCGCGCTCGAACTTTCCGCCCTCCTGACGGAACACCCACATCTGTCCCTGATAGCGCACGATGGCGTCGCGTGGCACGAGCACGCCGGAGACCGAACCACCGGACGCCGCCTGCACCGCCAGGACTCGTCCCGCCAGAACCTGGCGTGCCGCAGGACCGCTCACGACCGCCAGCACGCCGGCGGATTGCAGCTTGCTGTCCGCCGCCGCAGCCGCGCCGAGCACGCGCGCGCCAGCAATGAGGTCTCCAGCATGCACCTGCACGGTCGTGCCGGGGGCAAGCAGCACGCCGGGAACGTCGATCCGGATCAGTGCGGCATCGCCTGCCGCGATCCGGGAGACCAGCTGATGCAAGGCCGCATCGCCAAAACTGGCGAGCCCTGGCCCGTATTCCAGGCCGATCCGCTGGCGTGCCAGGCGCAGCCGGGCGAGATCGGCGGCGGCCTGTGCCCGTGCGGCTTCAACCGCCCGGCGTGAAGCACTGACATCGTTGCGGTAAAGCGCGTCGAGCCGAGCCGCCTCGGCCTGCGAGGCAGCCGCGGTGGCACGCGCGCTGTCGATCTCGGCGACGATGGCGGCCAGTGCTCCGGCATCGAGTCCCTTGGCAAATCCGCCAGCCTGCTGCGCGCCCGACCAGGCGGCGAGCGGCGCCACCACGATCCCTAGGCGCTGACGCAGGGCCTGATCGCGAACCGGGTCGGGGCTGGCCACCACCACCGGCTTGTCGCGATCCGCGTCGCTCTCCTTGTCGCCAAGCTCGCCTGCCCAATAAAGCGCGAGCGCAAGGATCGATGCGCCCGCCGCCGCTCCCATGGCGACCAGCGCCGCTCCCTTGCCCCCGTTCACGATCCTGCTCCTTCAATCAGTGTTTCCGGCCCTGTCAGCGGGCGGCGGAGAACCTCTTCGAGCGCCGAGTCCGCGGCAAGGACGCGCGCCAGCGCATCGAGTTCGGCGAGGCGCGCCACTTCGAGACCGGCTTGCGCCGCCGCCCAGTCGTTCCGGTCGATGGCTCCTGCCGCCAGTTCGCGATCGGCCTGCGCAGCGAGCCGCGTGGCGATCGGCAAGTCCAGTTCGCGCGCTTGGCTCAGTGAGCGCCGTGCCGCGGTCGCTTCGGCCATGGCCTGATCGATCCCCGCGACGGCCCCGGCATAAAGCGCTTCGAGCTGTGCAGCCGCTTCGCTGCGGCGCGCTTCTGCGGCGGCAATCGCACGGCGATTGAGATCGAGCGGGGGTAAAGCAAGGCCCACATTGAACGGAATCTTGACCAGCCCGTGGTCCCAGCTGAACCCCGGCCCGACGCTCAACGCCGGATATTGCTTGGCCACTTCGCCGCGCAGATCGAACTCGGACTGTTCGTAGGCGGTCATGCCCTTCAGGAGATCGGCCCGGCCGAGCAAGGCCGAATAGCGATCGCCCGGCGCAAGTGCTGCCAACGGACTCAGGGCTTCAAGGCCGGGCCAGCTTGCGCTGAGCTTCCGTACCTGATCGAGTGGCACGCCGAGCGCGGCGGCGATCTGGACCGTCGCGGCTTCCCGTTTCGCTTGCGCGGTCGCAAGGCGCGAGCGAGCGTCGGCAAGGTCGGCCCGGGTCCGCTCAAGTTCGGCGCGTGATGCCTCGCCTTGTGCGACACGTCGTTCGAGCACGGCAAACCGCCGCTCCTGCAAGGCCTGCAACCGATTGGCGACGGTTCCTTGTCGATCCGCCACCATTTGGTCGGCCAATGCGCGCACAAGTGCCATTCGCGCGGCCCAGATCGCCTCGGCGAGATCGTAGCGCGCCGCCGTTACCGCCAGATCGGCCGATCCGATACGCGATGCCCTGCGGCCGCCGGTATCGAGCGGGAAATCGGTGGCCACGCCCAGTAGCCACGGTTTGGGATCGGCGCCGGCATATTCGCTGCTCAGCGTCATGGTCGGGCCGATAGGTGCATGCGCTGCGCGCGCCGCCGCCTCGGCGCTGGCCACCCTGGCGCGAGCCATCGCAACAGCGGGATTGTTGGCGAGGAGCACTTCGAACAGCACGAGCTTGTCGGGATTGCCCGCGTCGCATGGCGCGCGGGGCGCCATCGTCCGACAGGCGCTCACGGCGCCATTCAGATCTGCGCTTCGCGCGGAAAAACGAGTTGCTGTATTGGGAATGCTGATTGGATTCGGCGCATAGTGGGTGCAGCCGGCAAGCCCGAGCACGACGGCGGTTAGCCCGGCGCCTCGCCCCCACGGGCGGCGACGGATAACGGTCACCGGCGATTGGCGGGTCTGCGCGGTCACGCGATGATCCTCTTTGGAAAACGAATTTCGGCGCGCAGGCCCGGCCCAGCATCGCCGAGCGAGAAGGTTGCGCCGTGCGCCTGCGCGATGGCCCGCACCATGCTCAGCCCGAGCCCGTGGCCGGGAGCCGAGCGCGCGGATTCAAGCCTGACGAAGCGTTGCTGTGCGCGCTCGTGATCAGCTTCGGGAATGCCGGGGCCGTTGTCACTGACCGTCACCAGCGCGCCACCCTCGTCGCACCGGACCTGAAGACCGATGACCGATCCCTCCGGTGTATGCCGCAACGCATTCTCGACGAGATTGGTGAGCGCCTGGGCAATCAATTCCCGATCACCCTGGACTCTGATGCCATCGCCGACGGCAACGTGCAGAAAATGCCGCTCATCTTCGGCGAGAAGGACAAGCGTATCGCCCAGCTCCGATACGAGCGTGGACAAATCGACCGCACTGAAGGCACGGCGCAGGCTACCTTCCTCGACTTCCGAGATGCGCAGAATCGCGTCGAACAGGGCCAGCACATTGTCCGCCTGCGCAACGGCCTCGTCGATCGACGCACCGGTAGCAGCTTGTCCCTGGCCACCGCGCATCCGTTCGAGATGGTTGCGCAGGTGCGATAGCGGCGTGCGCAGGTCGTGCGCCAGACCAGCGGTGACCTGACGCAGGTTCGCAATCAATCCCGCTATCCGGTCGAGCATGGTGTTGAGCGAAAGCGCCACCCGGTCAAACTCATCTCCGGCGGTGCCGATGCCGGCCCGTCGCGTGAAGTCCCCCCGCACAATAGCGCTAGAAGTCGCCTCGATGCCCGCCAAACGGCGATGCAGATAACGGGCCAGCAACAAGGCTCCTGCCAGGCCCAGCAGCAGCAAGACGACAACCGTGACACCGAACATTGCCAGGATGGTGTGATCAATCGTCTCTAACGACTCCAGGTCGGCGGCAACCACGAGACGATAGTTGCCCGGGAGCACGGTCACTTGGGCTCGCGCTTGCTCGCGCCCTTCACCAGGGTCGTGGAACACGATGTTGCGCCAGCCCGGCTCCGTGAGTGGGATTGCCAGGTTACCGGCAATCCTTGCTCCCCGGGCGTCGAACAAAGCAGTGCCCAGACCAATCGGCCTGTTCCGCCCCTGCTGATCGAGCGCGGACTGCACACCTCCGACCCCGTCATCGTGATACTCGATCAGAAGGGCGGAGGTCGCCTGCTCGATCCGCTCGTCGATCTGACGCGAGAAGGCGGCGTGGGTCGCGAAATAGACCGCGATACCCAGCAGCAAGGTCGCTGCCGCGTAGATCAGCCAGCCCAAGAGCGCGATGCGGTTGGCGGCGCTGCCCGGCCCGAACTTCATACCGCCCGTACCCGATAGCCGGAACCACGAACGGTTTCGATGAGATCGGGGAGTCCACCCTCGTTGAGCTTGGCACGAAGTCGGCTCATGTGAGTCTCGATGAGCTTGGTCTGCGGATCGAAGTGAAAATCCCAGACATCCTCGAGCAGCATCGCCCGGGTGACGAACTCTCCAGCGTGTCTCATGAGCACTTCGAGCAACCTCAATTCGCGGGGCTGAAGCAGGACGAGCCGCCCATCGCGTCTGATCTCGCGGGCGATCAGGTCCAGTTCAAGCGGCCCGGCCAGAAGCTTTGTGGCGATCTCGCTTTGTGTGTACCTACGCCCGAGCGCCTGGACACGGGCGACAAGCTCACTCGGCGCAAACGGCTTCACCAGGTAATCGTCCGCACCGGCATCGAGCCCGTCAACGCGATCCTCGATTCGGCCGAGCGCGGTCAACATGAGCACGGGGGTCGTAACGCCGCAGCTGCGCGCAGCCTTGAGCAGGGTCAGGCCGTCCAGCTCCGGCAGCATCCGATCGAGAATGATGACATCCCAGGATTCCGAACGGGCAATCCGCAAGGCCGCATCGCCGGTGCCGACCGACTTCACGACATGGCTAAGCTCTCCGAGGCTGGTCTCGATGAACTGGGCAGTATCCGTGTCGTCTTCGGCAAGCAGGATACGCATAGATTCAGGCATTCCCATCGAACGCGGTGTTTATGGAACAGCCGGATCGGCGCCCCGAAAGTTACATAGCCACATTGATCGAACGCCATGGGATACAAATTCCCAACCTGCTCCCGCATTGCCGGAGCCACCTAGGGGGCGGGGTTGCGCGGCGCCAGCGCGTCGATGATCTTGCAATCCGCTACCGTGCCGCGGCTACACGAGCCGATCACTCGGTCGAGTTCGCCGCGCAATGCCATGAGATCTGCGATCTTGCGGTCCACCTCCGTCAAATGTGCGCGGGCGATGCCGTCCACGGCTTCGCAGGAGCGCTCCTGGTCATCGGCGAGCGTTAGAAGCTCGCGAACGGCCTCGAGCGTAAAGCCCAGATCGCGCGCACGGCGAATGAACGATAGGCGCGCCAGATGCTCAATGCCGTAGCTGCGATAATTGCCAGACGTGCGGCCAGGCGGTGGCAGGAGGCCGATCCTCTCATAATACCGAACTGTCTCTACCTTCGTTGCGGTAGTGGCCGCCAGTTCCCCGATCTTCATGGCTTGACCCTATAGTTGCTACAGGGTGCATATGCGTGTCCGACTCACGGATTGTCGAGGGGAAAACGGTTGGCCGGTGACTGTTGCGAGAGCGCATGCGGCAGCACAAAGGCGCTCAACGAGCCACGCTGGCGGCGCGCGCTGTGGATTGCTCTCGCGATCAACGCGGGGATGTTCGGTGTTGAGATGTTTGCCGGATCAGCCGCCGATAGCCATGCACTCCAGGCCGATGCACTGGACTTCCTCGGCGACGCCGCCAACTATGCAATCAGCCTGCTCGTTGCAGGTATGCCATTGATCTGGCGGTCTCGCGCGGCCCTCGCCAAAGGACTTACCCTGGCTGTCCTCGGAGGATGGATTCTCGTAACCGCCGCCCGAGCAGCGATCATCGGCACTTCGCCCGAGGCTGCTACCATGGGCGTGGTCGGCTTTGCCGCGTTGGCCACCAATGCGACCGTCGCGCTGATGCTCTACCGCTTTCGAACGGGCGACGCGAACATGCGTTCGGTGTGGATCTGCTCGCGCAACGACGCGATCGGCAACATCGCGGTCGTCGCGGCTGCCCTGGGGGTGTTCGGAACGGGAAGCGCCTGGCCCGATCTCATTGTCGCGACCATCCTTGCAACGCTCGGCATCAGTGGTGGCGTGCAAATTATTCGACACGCCGGTCGGGAATTCCAGGAAGCCGCAACATGACGGGTTCAAATGCAGTGGCGCCCTTCTTCTATCGCGATCATTCGAGGTCACGGACATGCGGTCCAGTCGTAAGCTTGACCGCGTAAAGCTCCAATTTGTGATCGACCAACCGATAACCCAACCGCTGCGCGATTTCGCGCTGCAGAGCTTCCAGCTCGGGATCGACGAACTCGATCACCTTGCCCGTTTCAACGTCGATCAGATGGTCATGGTGCGCGTCTGGCGCGGGCTCATAGCGGGCTTTGCCATCTCCAAAATCATGCCGTTCGATGATTCCCGCTTCCTCGAACAGACGGATGGTACGGTAGACCGTCGCGATGGAAATGCCGGGGTCTATCGCCGATGGCCGTTTGTGCAGCACCTCGACGTTCGGATGATCGCTCGAATCCGAAAGGACCTGCGCGATGACCCTGCGCTGATCGGTTATGCGCAGGCCCCGCTGATCGCAGAGCGCCTCGATATCAATCCTCTGATGCATCGAGGTTCTCCGACTGAGCGGCGACGTTAGCGATCACAGCCGCCCGTTTACCCCGGATTCGTTCTGCGGTGCCACCGGGCTTTCCGAGCACCTCATTGATCCAGATCAAACTCGCCAGCAACAAAAAGAAACAAAGCTATTGCGAATGACTATCATTATTGGTAGCTCGCCCGCAATCCTAGCATTGGGGGCAAACTTGAAAATCCGACTCGCCTTGATGGCAGCCACAGCGCTGACCGTCGCCACACCCGCATTGGCAGAAGAGCCATCGCTTCAAACTGAAATCACGCTTCTGAAGGCTCAGGTCGCGGAACAGCAGCAGCAAATCGCCGCGCAGAATGCACAGTTGGCAGCGCAAGCGAAGCAGCTGCAGGAGATTGATGCTCGGCTGCAAACGGCTACGGCGCCAGCAAGCGTTCTGGCCACTTCCGCACCTGCCGGAGGCGCTCCCACCCCCACATCAACGTCCACCCTCGCCGCGGCTGATAACGGCAGCACCGGAGGACGCGGCGGTTCAGACACGACGATCGGCGGCTATGGCGAGATTTCCTATAATGGCTACGTCCATGACGCGAGCCGTAACCAGGCCGACCTGAAGCGCTTTGTCCTCTTCTTCGGCCATCGCTTCAACGACCGGATCAGCTTCAACAGCGAGGTCGAGGTTGAACACGCGGTGGCGAGTTCCGGCGATAAAGGCGAGGTCGAGATCGAACAGGCCTATCTGAACTATGCCTTCAACCCGGCGCTCAACGTCAAGACCGGGCTGTTCCTGATGCCCTTCGGCTTCATCAACCGCAATCACGAACCGCCCGTGTTCTACGGGGTCGAGCGCAATGAGGTCGAGCGGCGCATCATTCCCTCGACCTGGCGCGAAGGTGGCGTGAGCATCTGGGGTTCGACTCCCTTTGGCCTGTCTTATGATGTCGGCGTCACGACCGGCTTTGATTTCGCCAAGCTCGACGATGCCAGCGCGCCGCTTCTTGGCACGCATCAGGAACTTCAGCTTGCTCATGCAGCCAACCTCTCGGTTTACGGCTCGCTCGAATATACTCCCACGCCGGGCGTCCTCATCGGTGGTGCCGTCTTCAGCGGGAAGACGGGCCACGCCAACGCGGACTTCAAGGCTGATCCGACTGGACCCAATTTTGCCGGAATCGGTGGACGGGTGACATTGTGGGATGTCCATGCCCGCATTCAGCACTCGGGCTTCGATGTGGAGGCGCTCTACACGCGCGGCAGCTTCGCCAACAGCGCCGCGATCGATCAGATCATTCTCGACTACAATACTGCGAATGGCGCGGAGCGGGCGATACTGCCCTCGTCGTTCTACGGTTGGCTGGTCCAGGGTGCCTACA
This sequence comes from Caenibius tardaugens NBRC 16725, assembly GCF_003860345.1. Lineage (GTDB taxonomy): Bacteria > Pseudomonadota > Alphaproteobacteria > Sphingomonadales > Sphingomonadaceae > Caenibius > Caenibius tardaugens. Next base: position 3,949,502 of record NZ_CP034179.1, on the reverse strand, counting down.
GCTTTTCGCTCGGCGGAGACGTCACACTCAATCCCTTCGTGCGCTACGAAAAATACGACACCCAGGCAAAACTCCCGCTGGGCCTGACGGCAGACCCCACCAACCGGGATCGCGTCCTGACGACAGGCTTCTCGTTCCACCCGCTGCACGAGGTGGTGGTCAAGATCGATTATCAGAAATTCTTTGAAAACAAGAACAACGACCGGATCAACCTCGGTCTCGGTTACATGTTCTGACATTTGGGGCAAAATAGATGACTATTTCTTCCAGCCGCTTCCGCGGCGGCCTACTTGCGACCGTTCTAACCTTGAGCCTTCCCGCAGCAGCACATGCCGACGAAAATCTCTTCGGCTACAATACCGGTGCGGAAACCCTGCCCAAGGGCGCGGGTGAAGTCTATGTATTCAACACCCTACGATCAGACAAAGGTCAGGGCACCTACCGGGCGCTGGATACCGAGGTCGAAGGCGAATATGGCGTTACCGACCGGATCACTCTGTCGGCGGCGGCAAGCTTCCTGACGATCGATACCCACGGCCTGACCATCGACGGCTATCTTCCCAAGCCGATCGACAAGGGACCCCGGTTCAACGGGCTTGAGCTCAAAGCCAAGTTCAACGTGCTCAGTCCCGCCCTCGACAATTTCGGGCTGGCGGTGATCACCTCGGCCGAATTCAAGACGCTCGACCCACACAGCGGCCAAGACAAGACCGAATATGAAGGTCATGTTGTGCTCGCCGCGCAGAAATATTTCATGCAAGGCCAGTTGATCTGGGTCGGCAATCTCGGCCTCAAGGCCGGGCACGAGACCCGCAAGCCGATCGCCAATCTCCCCGTGGGTTTCGACTGGCCTACGACCCCGGAAATGGAAATCGAGGTAAGTGCCGGAACAGGCCTCACCTATCGCGTCGCGCCCAACTGGTTCATTGGCGCTGAAACCCAGTATACTTCGGAATATGAAACCGAGGTCGGCCAGGAACGGTGGTCCCTTTTCGCCGGACCCACCATTCACTATGGCGGTCAGAAGTTCTGGGCAACCCTCACCTGGTTTCCGCAGTTGAAGGGCGGCGGGGAGCGCTATGAGGGGCAGACCGACACCAATCTGCACCTCATCGAGAAGACCAAGAACGAGTTTCGCCTAAAGCTGGGCATGAATTTCTAGGATCCGAACCCATGTCAAACCGGAATTGGTCACATCTCATCGCAGTCCCAGTGCTGGTTGCGACCGCTGCACCGGCATCGGCCACCGACTATCTCTCGGTTGCCGATGCGCAGCACGCGCTGATCCCGCAGGCGCAAAGCTTCGTGCCGTTCCCAGTGACTCTATCCCCTGCCCAGCTCGGCCAAATCCGGAAGCTGTCGGGCGTTCCCCAACGGACGAGCCAGCCGAGCATCTGGCGCGCAATGCAGGGCAGGACCACGCTTGGTTGGGTGCTGGTCGATGAAGTCGTCGGTAAGCACGAGTTCATCACCTACGCCACCGCCATCTCCCCCGACGGCCATGTGCTGGGCGTAGAAATTCTCAACTATCGGGAATCCCACGGCGGAGAGGTCCGCAATCTGGCTTGGCGCGCGCGGTTCCGCGGAAAGACGCTGGGCGACAAGTTCAAACTCAATCAGGACATTCCGAACATCTCCGGCGCAACGCTTTCCTGCCGCAACATCACGGATGGCGTGAAACGCCTGCTGGCCATCCACTCGCTCGTTCTGGCGGCTGCCTGACGATGATCACTCGTTGCCGGCCCCTACTCGGCACGCTGGTGGAAATCACGGTTCCAAAAGGATGCGAGGATGCGGTCGGCCCGGCATTTGCCATGATTGCCGACCTTCACGCGCGCATGTCCTTTCATGAACCGGCCAGCGACCTTGCGGCTCTTCGTTCGGCTCAGCCCAGCGAAGCCGTCAAGGTGGATCGCGAAACCGTTTCGGTCCTGCGAATGGCTGTCGCATTGCACGAAGCAACCGACGGCTTGTTCGACGTCGCGGTCGGGCGGGCGCTCGTCCGTGGCCGTTTCTTGCCCCGCGACGGGATCATGCACCTCAACCGTTTCACCGGAACCACGGCAGATATCGAGATCATCGACGATTGCCACGTTCGCTGTCACCGGCGGATGCTGATCGATCTTGGCGGAATCGCGAAAGGCCATGCGGTGGACCGCGCGGTAGAAACCTTGACGGCGGCCGGCGTTCCGGCCGGGCTGGTCAATGCGGGCGGCGACCTGCGAACATTCGGCGCACGCGATTGGCATGTCCAGCTCCGCGATGCGGACGAGGCCATACGCCATGTGGTGACCGTCAAGGACTGCGCCGTCGCAAGCTCTGCCAACCTTCATAATCGGCGGCAGGTGAAGGGTGTACCCCACGGTCCGCATATCGGATGGAATGGTGTGCCCGTCCTCACCGACCAGCGCGTTACAGTGATTGCGGAATGGTGCGTCATTGCCGATGCGATGACCAAAGTCGCCATGGTTAATACCGATCTTGCCGATGAAATTCTCAAGGCGCATCGAGGTTACGTCCTTCGCGATGCAATGTTGGTGGGGGCTGCCTGATGCCGCATCGTCGTACGGCTCGGCTCGCCAAATGGCAGATTTGGCTGCTTAGCCTCAGCGGCCTTGGTCTCTGGTTGAGCGGCAGCGCCTGGCTCCTGCTCCATTTTTATGGGCAGAAGCAAGGTGAGTTCGGTCCGGAAATGAACCCGGTCGAGCCCTGGATGATGAAGATGCATGGGCTGTTTTTGATTCCCGCCCTGCTCGGCATCGGCGGGATGTTTGTCGCACATATCCCCAAGGGCTGGGATCATGTCCACCAGCGTGTCGCCGGCATTGCCTTGTGCGCTCTCCTCGGGTGGCTGATCGTCAGCGGATACATGCTGTATTACGTCGGGGATGAATCCGTGCGCCCCTGGGCGAGCCTAGCCCACTGGTCGCTGGGCCTTGGCCTTCCGGCCGTTTTTGCATGGCACTACATCAACGGTCTGCGCGCACGGCGGCGCGGACGGGCCAGATAGCGCGTCTTCGCCAGCTTTGAGGATACAACCAGCGGTGCGCGGCGTCGCAACTGGACGCCTCGAAAAACTGCTGGCTGAGGCCGGCATGGCGTGATTCACTGGTTTTCGCGACGAGCGGAGGCAGCGATGGCGGGACAGCCTGGTTTCTTTGATCTTTCGGACCGGTACGAAGCGCTGAGCGCGGCAGGAGATCCGCTTGAGCGCCTGGCGGCTGTCGTCGACTTCGAGGTTTTCCGCGGTCCGCTGGTCGCCGCGCTGCGACGGAGCGTTCGTGGCAAGGGCGGCAGGCCGCCGTTCGATCCGGTCCTCATGTTCAAGATCCTGGTACTGCAGGCGTTTTACTCGCTCTCTGACGAGGCGACCGAGTTCCAGATCAAGGACCGGCTCTCGTTCCAGCGGTTCCTGGGGCTCGGCCTCGACGGCACCGTGCCGGACGCGACGACGGTGTGGTTGTTCCGGGAGCGCCTGGTACAGGCCAAGGCGATCGACAAATTCTTCGCCCGCTTCGATGCCGCGCTCAAGGATCGGGGCTATCTCGCCATGGGCGGGCAGATCATCGACGCCACGGTGGTTCCGGCGCCAAAGCAGCGCAACACCGAGGCCGAGAAGGCAGCGATCAAGGAGGGGCGCGTCCCCGAGGAGTGGAAGCCGGCGAAGGTACGGCAAAAGGACCGCGATGCGCGTTGGTCGATCAAATACAGCAAAGCCAAAGTCCCGGAGGGTGCCGATCCCAAGGAGGCCAAACCGGTTGATCTCGCCATCCCGATGTTCGGCTACAAGAACCATATCGGCATTGACCGGGCCCACGGGTTAATCCGCACATGGGGCACCAGCGCCGCCAACGCCCATGATGGGGCACGGCTGCCGGACCTGATTAGCATGGGCAATACCGGCTCGGGCGTCTGGGCGGATACGGCCTACCGGTCGAAGAAGAACGAGGCGTTCCTGGCCGCTGGCATGTTCAAGAGCCATATCCACCAGAGGCGCAAGCCAAGGCGGTCGCTGCCCGAGCGGATCGCCAAGGCCAACACCCGGCGATCCAAGATACGTGCCCAGGTCGAACATGTGTTCGCCGGCCAGAAGCACCGCATGGGGTTGGTCGTGCGCACCATCGGCATCGCTCGCGCCACTATCAAGATCAGCATGGCCAACTTGGTCTATAACTTCCAGCGTCTCGCCTGGCCCGAGGGGCGAACTGCGCCCGTATGACGCCGATCCGGCTCAAAATGCTGGCCAGCCGACCAGAAATCACCCGACCAATCCCGCAAAATGGCCTCTTACGCGACGCAACCAACCCGACGCGCGAATGTCACGCCAAAATCAGTCGGTTCTTCGAGGTGTCCAGCTGGTTAGACACATCGTCCTTGCCAGCCTGGCCAGCACAACATATGTTCAAGCGAACATATTCAGGGGATCCCGACATGACTGCGAATCCCAAGCCGACCACGGCTGCGCGAGGGCGCCCCGCCAAAGGCCTGCGCAGCGGTCGCGATTCCTTGCTCGGCGCGGCAACCGCTGCCTTCGCTGACCTGGGCTTCGACAGCGCCGATTTGCGAAGTATTGCCGCAGCGGCAGGTGTCAGCCAGAACCTTATCCGCGTTCACTTCGGCACTAAGGCAGCGCTCTGGGATGCCTGCCTGGATGCGATCATCGCGGTCTCAACGCCCGCAACGGAGCAGATCGCGGCGCTGTCGCGCAACGCATCGCGTCCCGTGTTCGAGCGACTGCGAGAAGCGATCGGGCGGGCTGCAGATTTCTATGCGGCGCACCCCGAAGCGCGCGATTTCATCACTCGTCACACCCTGGAAGCGCCTGAGCGCTCCGACCGGCTGACCGAACTTCTCCTGCGGCCCGCCTATGAAGCGATCAGGCCGATGCTTGAGGAAGCCGTTGCACGCGGAGTCATCCACAGCGGTCATCCGGCGATCATCTTTGCCCTTATCAACAACGCGGTCAGTCCGCCCGCGTCCTTCCCGGCCCTGATCCAGCAGATCGCGCCCGAGATCGACGGCACCCAGGCGCATAAGCGGATGGTCGAAACCTTCGCCGCAACGCTGCTGCGTGAGCCGGCGGCCACCGCATATGGAGTGGAGCACTGACATGATAGCGACACGTCCGGTCTCCGCCCGGCCCCTTGTACTGGCTGCAATGTCGCTCGCAGCCGGATCGCTGGCCGGCTGCGGCCGCGGCGAGCAGACTGCCGCGTCGCCGCGCACCGTGGAAACCGTCGTGGTCGCACCTGCATCAGGCGCGGTATCCAGCGTCTATTCCGGACAGGTTGTCTCCCGCTATTCCGGCAACTACGGCTTTCGCATCGGCGGCATGATTACCGAGCGGGCAGTCGAACTAGGGCAGCAGGTGCGCGCGGGCCAGATGCTGGCACGGCTCGACCCGCAGGACGTGCAAGTCACTGTGCGCAGCGCGGCGGCCCAAACGTCCGCCGCCGCCGCGCAGTCCGAGGCGCAGGTGACGGACCTTGCCCGCGCACGGCGCCTGCTCGCCGAAGGCTTCATTTCGCAGGCGGAATTCGACCGCCTGCAAGCCGGGACGCGCAGCGCACAGGCGCAGTTGCGCTCCGCGCGCGCTCAGCAGACCGGTGCCGATCAGCAGCTCTCCTATACCGTCCTGCGCGCCAGCCGCGCGGGGGTGATCACCGCCGTTCACGGCGATGTGGGCGAGGTCGTGCCTGCGGGGCAACCAGTCGTGGTGGTCGAAAGCCCCGGCACCGTCGAGGTCGCCACCAGCGTCCCCGAGGGCGAGGTAGCAAGGTTCCGCGCCGCCCAACTCGGCGTGCGCCTCTGGACAACGCCATCACGGATATTCCCGGCGCGGATACGCACGCTCTCCGCCGCCGCCAATGCGCAGACGCGCACGTTCGATGCCCGCATAGTGTTCGACGCACCGCCAGGAACCGCCGCGATCGGCAGCACTGCCGAGGTTGTCATCAAGGAGCCGGTCGAGCGGCAGGCGCTGCGCGTCCCGCTCGCCGCCATCACGCGGCAGGGTCAACGCAGCGTCGTCTGGGTCGTCTCCGGCGATCCTGCAACGGTGCAGCCACGCTCCGTCACCATAGAGGCGACGCAGGACAACGATGTGCTGATCGCATCGGGGATACGCAAGGGAGAGCATATCGTCAGCGCCGGCGCCCACCTTCTCAAGGCGGGCGAAGTGGTCCATCCCGTTCCCAGCAGCGCCTTCGCCAATCGATGAAGGGGCCGAATCTTTCCGCGTGGGCGGTCTCGCACAGCGCGGTCATGCGCTTCGTGCTTGTCCTTGCCGTGATCGCGGGCGCTTATGCCTACTGGTCGCTCGGGCGACAGGAGGACCCCGACTTCACCGTCAAGAACATGCTCGTTTCGGCAGCATGGCCTGGCGCGAGCGCGGAAGAAATGGCCAATCAGGTCGCCAGGCCAATCGAGCGTGCCATCCAGACGCTGCCCGAGGTCGATTACATGCGCACGAATGTGCAGCCGGGCCGCGTGATCGTGAACATCAAGGTGCGCGAGGACGCGCCATCGGGGGCACTGCCCGGTATCTGGAACCGCGTGCGCCAGCGCGTGCAGGACCGCGCGGGACAATTGCCCGAAGGCGTGCTCGGGCCGCAGTTCAACGACGATTTCGGCGACACCTACGGCAATATCTATGCGCTCAGCGGCGACGGCTATTCCCTCCCGCAGCTCAAGATGTTCGCGGATCGGCTGCGCGATCAGTTCCGGCAACTGCCCGATGTCGGACGCGTCGAGTTTGAGGGCGAGCCGGAGGAGCGCATCTATGTCGAATATCGGTCGGCGCGGCTTGCCGCGCTTGGCATCAGTCCTGCGCAAATCGTCCAGACCATACGCGACACCAACACCGTCGCACCGGCCGGAATCGTCGACCTTGACGCCGAGCGCATCCGTATCGACGTGACGGGTACTTTCGATACGGTCGAGGCGATCCGACACATCGGCATTTCCGCAAATGGGCGCAGCTTTCGCGTTGGCGACATTGCCACGGTGCGCCGCGCGCTGGTCGATCCGCCCACCTTCCGCATGCGTTTTGACGGACGCGATGCGGTCGGCGTGATGGTTTCGCTGCGCCAGGGCGGCAATGTGACCCGCCTTGGCACCGGGAGCGAGGCTCTGGTGGAGGCGTTTCGCGCACGGCTGCCTGTGGGCGTCAACCTCGATGTTGTCGCCAACCAGCCCGAAGTGGTCCAGCACTCGATCGGCGAGTTCACCCGTTCACTGGTCGAGGCGATAGTGATCGTGCTTGCCGTCAGCTTTCTCTCGCTGGGCTGGCGCCCGGGAATCGTGGTCGCGCTGTGCATCCCCATCGTCTTTGCGCTGACCTTCGCCGCCATGCTCACGCTGGGCATCCCGCTCCATCGCGTGTCGCTGGGGGCGCTGATCATCGCGCTCGGCCTGCTCGTCGATGACGCCATCATCGTCATCGAACAGATCGACACACATCTTCACTCCGGCTGGGAGAAGGTGAAAGCCGTTACGTCGGCCTATCTCGTTACCGCCCAGCCCATGCTGATCGGCACGCTCATCACCATGCTGGGCTTCCTGCCCATTACCCTCGCCAAGTCGGCGGCAGGTGAATACGCCAGTTCCATCTTCTCGGTGGTCGCGCTCTCGCTGGGGTTTTCGTGGATCGTGGCGGTGTTCGTCACACCCTTCATCGCCAACGGGATGCTGATCGAGCGGGCCGGTGCTGCGCACGCCCAGGACGGCGAAGATGGTGACCACGGCCACGGCTCTTATGACGGACAATTTTACCGCCGCTTCCGCGAGGCGGTCAGATGGGCGCTCGATCACCGCAAGCTGGTCATCCTCGTCACCGCCGCGCTGTTCGCGCTCTCGATCGGCCTGTTCGCCAAGGGGGTACCAAAGCAGTTCTTCCCGACCTCCGATCGTCCCGACCTGATTGTGGACCTGCGCGCGCCGCAAAACGCCTCGTTCGCGCAGACGATGGCCGTCACACAGCGGTTGGAGCGGCTGCTGGCGAAAGACCCGGATGTAAAAACGATCACGTCCTATGTTGGAGGCGGCACGCCACGCTTCTATCTCGCGCTTGACGTTCAGATGCCCAACATCGCGCTTGCCCAGCTTGTCGTGATGACGAGCGACGAGGAGGGACGCGCGCGTGTTCAGCAGCGCATCGAGGAACTGCTTGCCACACAGTTCCCTGAGGTCCGCGGACGCATCAGCACGCTGGAGCTGGGGCCGCCAGTGGGACAGGCGTTCAAGATACGCCTGTCGGCACCGGACTATGCCGATATAGCCGCGACAGCCGAGCGCATCGAACAACTGATGCGTACCAACCCTCACCTGCGTGACGTCAACAAGGACTTCGGCGATTCCCAGAAATCGGTGCGCGTCGAAGTCGATCAGGACAAGGCGCGCGCGCTCGGCATCACATCGCTCAATATCGAGCAGGCTTTGCAAGCCTCTCTCGAAGGGCTACCCATCACGCGCTACCGCGAGCAGGATCGCGTGCTTGACGTCGTGGCCCGGCTCGGCCCCGACGAGCGCAGCAGCCTCGATCGCCTCTCGCAGATCAACGTCCCGACCGCGAGCGGACAGGCCGTGCCGCTCTCGCAGGTCGCCCGCCTGTCGCCGAGCTTTGAGGCCGCCGAACTCAACCGCAGGTCTAGCCTGCCGACGATCACAATCCAGGCGGATACTATCGGCGCGCAGCCCGACGACATCGCCAGCGCCCTTGGCAAGCCGCTTGACGCAATCCGTGACAAGCTTCCGGCGGACGCCACGATGACCTTCGGCGGTTCCATCGAGGAGAGCGCCAATTCGCAGGCCTCGGTGTTCAAGCAAGTGCCCATGGCCTTGGTGCTGATCCTCGTGCTGCTCATCATCCAGTTGCAGAGCAACAAGAAAATGGCCCTTGTCGTGTTGACCGGCCCGCTGGCGCTCATCGGCGTAGCGCTGATCCTCAGCCTGTTCCGCATTTCCTTCGGCTTCGTCGCCATGCTGGGCGGCCTGTCACTGTTCGGCATGATCATCCGCAATTCGGTCATCCTCGTCTCGCAGATCGACGCGCTGCAAGCCGAGGGCGCCGATCTGCATGAGGCGATCGTCGAGGCGACAGTGCATCGCTTCCGCCCGATCATGCTGACCGCCCTGGCCGCGATTCTCGCGATGATCCCGCTGACCCGCTCCGTTTTCTGGGGGCCGATGGCGTGGGCGATCATGGGCGGGCTGATGGTCGCCACCGTGCTGACCCTTATCTTCCTGCCGGCGGCCTTTGCGGCGGCCTATCGCGTGCACCGTCCTGTGGAACCGGAGGCCGACCATGCCTGATGTTCGTTCTGCCTGTTCTGCTCTTGGGATCATCCTCGCTCTCGCCGCCGCGCCCGCGTCGGCGCAAAGCCTTTCCGATGCCTATGCCGCTGCCCTGCGGCAGGACCCGGACCATACGGCCGCCGCCGCCGAACGCGATGCTGCGCAGGAAAACGAAGCCCTTGCACGCGTCCTGTTTCGCCCAAAGGCGCAGGTACAGGGCAACGCCGGATACAGCCGGGTCACCGCCGACATGGACGACACCTCAAGCACACTTCTCGATCAGGTCGATGGCCTGAGCGGCGGCGTGCTGGTCGGCGTGGAGCAACCGATCATCAGCGGCGAAGCGCGCGCGCAGCAACGCCAGCTTCGCGCCGGTGCCCGCGCAGGCGATGCGCAATATGAGGCCAGCCGCCAGCAACTCGCTCTGCGCGTAGCACAAGCTTATTTTGATGTGCTCAGAGCCAAAGACACGCTGGCGAGCCTCACCGCGCAGGAAGAATCCGCCCGCCGCGAGCAGCGGGCGGCGCAGGCGCGCTTTGACGCCGGATGGGCCAAGATCACCGATGTGCGCGAGGCGCAGGCGCGCGGCGACGGGGTGGCCGCGCAGATCGTCAGCGCGCGCGCCCAAAGCGAGCTTGCCGTTTCTCGTTTTCGTGAACTGACCGGCTTTGATGGCGGCGAGTTGCACCTTGTGCGATCTGAGCTGTCCCCGGCGCCCCCTATCCGTCCCCTGCCGGATTGGCAGGACGAAGCCGAAGCGCAGGCGCCGGTGATCCATGCCCGCCGCGAGCAGCTTGCCGCGAATGAGGCCACCGTCGATCAATATCGCTGGTCAAGCCAGGTCCAGGTCACCGCGCGGGGTGCCTATGGCCAGACATGGCGCGGCGGAAACGAGGCGGCGCTGTTGGGCGTCATCACGCCGCCCGGTCGCGTCGGCGGGTTCTTCGCCGGGTTGCAGGCAAAGATCCCGCTCTATACCGGCGGCGCTCTGGAAGCCCAGCGGCGCCAGGCCACCTCGCAGGCGGCAAGCGGCCGCGCGCGGCTTGACGCTGCTCGCCGCGATGTGCGCTTGCAGGTCGAGCAGGCGTGGCTTGGCCAGCGCAGTAGCGCCGAGCGGGCGGCGGCCCTGCGAACCGCACTTGCCTCTGCCGAGCTACAGGAGCGCGCGGCGCTGACTGGCCGCGAGGTCGGTGTACGCACGCAGAGCGACGTCCTCGCGGCACAGGCCCAGACTTTCGAGATCAGTCGGCAGTTGAACGACGCCCTCTATAGCTACGAGTATAGCCGCGTCGCGCTTGCCGCTGTCGCCGGAGTTTTGACACCGGACACCCTGGCCGAGATCGACCGCGATCTCACACCGCGCTAAAGCGATAGACAATCTCATGCGACCGACGGGACAATTTGGAGATCAATCAGATGACGGACAGAGCTTCCATTGATCAACGGACAGGCTGGGGATGGATTTTCGCTTATGGCGTGATCGTGATCCTGGTCGGGCTGCTGGCCTTTCTCAACCCGCTCGCGACCGGAGTAGCGACCGGCCTCCTGATCGGCGCCATGCTCATCGTCTACGGCATTGTCGCAATCCTCGCCGGCCTGTCGTCATTGTCCCGCCGTGCGCGCTGGATTGAGTTGCTGCTGGGCGTGCTCGGCATTTTCGCGGGCGCGATCACGATCTTCAACCCCTTTGCCGGCGCACTCTCGCTGGTGCTGTTGATCGGCGCGTGGCTGCTGGTCAGCGGCATCTTCGAGATCGTAAGCGCGCTCGCGATCGCCCATGACCGTGTCTGGCGGCTGCTTCTCGGCGTGTTGGACGTTGTTTTGGGCGGGCTGCTCCTATCTAGCGAACCCGCCACGGGGCTCGCCTTCCTCGCTTTTTGCATCGGAATCAGCTTCCTGATCCGCGGCGTCTTCCTCGTCATGCTGGCTTTGGGGTTGCGCAGGATGACGCACGCCTGATCCCGTCACCCCACTTCCGCAGATATATGACTCTCTGACCTTGCAGTGTATGGGGGCGGAAGCGATGCGCTATGCACTCACCCGCTGGGAGGGTCTCTCGAGATTCCTCGATGATGGTCGCGTCGACCTCGACAGCAACACCGTCGAGCGATCAATCCGCCCCCTGGCACTGAACCGCAATTATGCGAAGTGCCGGATTATGCGCAGGTGGGGCTGCCTGATGGGGCCAACCCGCCGGTTCCGCCTTCGAATCAGTCACAGCCCTCCCGCAATAACACACTCACCCCTCGGCGACACCGCATCACCGTTCTTACCAGTCATCCCCTCCCAATTTATGAGTTCACTGCTAATCGGACCATTCAGATTCGCCGCACTTGAGGGCGTGATCCTCAACAAGGCGATCAGCCTCGTGGTGGTAGCAGCGGCGCTCGTCTTCCGGACACGAACGGTCCCCCTCGAAGTAGTCGCCGCACATCGGCCACTTGTCCTGAATCTGCTAGCGGGCGCCTTATCGGAGCCTGGTTCGGGGCGTGATGGGCCGGTCGCGCCAAATCCGAATTGCTTCACACAGTCATCGCCGCGCTATTGCTTCCCATCGCGGGAGTGCTTCTTGTCGACCATGACGCCCAAGCAGGCCATCCTCTGTTGACCGGGTCAGGACAGGTTCTGGCGGGGATAGTTCCGGGGCTTACCACCGTTATTCTCGCATCGTTGCTAGGCGTCGCTGGCGGAGGAACTGCTGACACAGCTGTCGCGGGGCGTGGGTAGTCGGCCGACGGCCAATCAGGAGCATGGCCATCGCATCATTGGGTAAATTGATCGCTGCTCCAGAACGCTTCAAAATATATGTGAAGTTGCACGGTCGGATGTGGTACCTGTGGCGGGCCATCAACCACGAGGGCGAGGCGCTAAAAAACCACGTTGTCCACAGATGACAGCGCCACATAAGGCGCCTTGAGGGGGCATGTGCTTCAATCTGCAAACATCGACTGGAACGACACGTTCCTGACTGCTGCTCTCGAGCCGGAAAAGTGGCCCGAGGCGCTCGACAAAATGGCCGGTCAACTGAGGGCCACGCATGGCCAACTGATCGGCGTGGGCGGAACACGCGACATCCCGTTCAACATCGTCACCAACTTCGAACGCCGAGGACTCGAGTCATTTGCCGAAATCGACGGCGGCTCACCGCTCGCTAATTATCGGATCGCCGCCTGCAATCAGGACATCGTGCGCGGACGCTACGACAGCATTCTTCACGAAAAGCACTACGATGCCACGATACCGCGGCTCGCGACGAAGCAATATGTCGAATGGTGCGACGAATATGACATCCCGTTCGGTTGCCAGACCAACCTGGTAGTGGATCAGGCTGGAATTGTTGGCCTGGCGATCCTGCGCAAACGCAAGGAAGGGCGCACCACAGTCGCGGAGCGACGGCTCTTTGCCAAGGTCGCGGTAGCGGCACGACGAGCGGTGCGCCTGCAGGAGCGGCTGGAGGGCGAGCAAGCCCGCCTGCTGGCCGGCGCGTTCGATGCGATTGCCGCCGCGGCCTTCATCCTGGATGCTGGGGGACGGGTCCAGGCGATGACTGCGAGCGCCGAGAAGCTTATTGCGGATGGCGACATCACGCTTCGCAATCGGCTCTTGCAGGCTGATGCACTCCCGCTCTCGCTGGCGCAAGCCGTGAGGGCATTGACCACCGATGGCGGCCTCGATCATGTGCGACTGCGCATCAATTGTCCCGATGGGCGGCCAGCCCGTTTCATGGAAGGGTTCCGTCTGCCCGGCCGTCCGTGGTCGCTGGGCCACCTTCCGCATGCGATCATGGTGGTGAGGCAACCGCAGCGGGACAGGGCAGGAATATCAGGGTTCCTGTCGGCGCTCTATCGATTGACCGCAACAGAAGCGGAAATCGCCATGCGCCTCTTCGACGGCATGAGCCGAAACGACATCTGCGAGGAGAGGTCTGTCACGGCGGAAACCTTGCGTGGTCAGGTCAAGTCCATTTGCGCCAAGACCGGATCACAAAATGAGGCTGACCTGATGCGTCTATTGGGCGCAATCATGGACTGAGGCTTTGCAAGCACCGCGGCAAAAGGCCCAGCCTGATACGAGATCAAGCTGGGCAGTAAAGGATGACGTCGTCATCCTTCGGGTCGCGTGGCCGATCTAGGGCTCCTTCGTAGTTGCATCATCCCCCGAAGGGGGGGCAATCTGAATGCCTGTTTCAGGCCATCGTCCCGATCGTCTTGCGGAAGCGGGCCAGAGCGATCACAAAGAAAATGCTGCCAATGGCGATGATCGCCAGAAATTGCGGCCAGACGACGTCGATACCTGCGCCGCGGTACAGGATCGCCTGCGCCATCTTGACGAAATGGGTGGTCGGGGCGGCGAGCATAAGAGTCTGGACCATCTCGGGCATACTCTCGCGCGGGGTAGTGCCGCCCGACAGCATCTGGAGCGGGACAAGAACGAGCATCAACAGCATCCCAAACTGAGGCATGGAGCGCGCAACGGTGCCCATGAATATGCCCATCGACGTCGTCGCGAAGAGGTGGAGAGAGGCGCCGAGCAAGAACAGCGACACGGATCCTTCGATGGGAACCTTTAGCACACCCTGGATGACGACGATCAGCGCAAAGGCACAGGCGACCAGCACGACGAGGCCCATCGCCCACACCTTGCTGGCCATGATCTCGAAGGGGGTTACGGGCATCACCAGCAGATGTTCGATCGTGCCATGTTCTCGCTCGCGGATAAGCGCCGCGCCAGTCAGCACGATGGAAAGCATGGTCACATTGTTGATGATCTCCATCACTGAGCCGAACCAGCTCTGGGCCAGGGTCGGATTGAACCGCGCGCGCAGGGCAAGTTCCGCAGGTAACGGGGCAGTCGCGCGCGTGCCCTTCATGAATTCCGACACCTCACCCTGCACGATCTGCTGGACATAGCCGCCGCCGCTAAAGGCCTGGCTCATGCGGGTAGCATCGATGTTCAGTTGCACCGTCGGCTGACGCCCCGCCAGCACGTCACGTTGGAAATCGGGCGGAATGTCGAGGGCGAAGGTATAGCGTCCGGCATCCATGCCCTTGTCAAACTCATCCAGCCCCACGATCGACGGACGGGTGAATTGCGGCGGAAAGAACGCAGCGGCTATGCGTCCAGACAACGGCGACTGGTCCTCATCGACGATCGCGATCGGCGCCTTGTGTAACGATTCCGGCAAAGCGCTCGCCGCAACATAAATGCCCAGCGTAAAAGCATAGACGATGAGCACGAGCATCATCGGATCACGCCACAAGCTGCGCAGTTCCTTGATGCCGAGCCGATAGATGTTCGCTGCCTGCTGCATCGCTCAGTTCTCCTGCTTCTTCAGCAACAGGACGCACAGGCCAAGAATGACCGGGAAAGCCACCGCAAGGGACAAGAGAGGGTGGAATAGATCGCCAAAGCCCAGTCCCTTGGAGAACACCCCGCGGCAGATGGTCACGAAGTGAGACGTGGGGAAAATCGTACCGATCGCCCTTCCAGCCCCTTCAAGCGACGAGACCGGGTTGATGAGACCGGAAAACTGCACGGCAGGTAGGATTGTCCCGATGGCGGTCGCGAACAGGGCAGCGATCTGGCTGCGCATGAAAATGGAGAACACCAGGCCGATGGCGGTGGAGGACAATGTGTAGAGAAACGCGCCCAATGTCATGGCCAATATGTTGCCCGAGATCGGAACACGAAAGATCAGCAGGGCGAGCAGGATCAGCAGCACATAATTCACCATCGCGAGCGCGACATAAGGGAGCTGTTTGCCGAGCAGGAACTCGAGGCGGCTGATTGGCGTCACATAGAAGTTGATGATCGAGCCGAGCTCCTTTTCCCGCACCACGCTCAACGCCGTCAACATGGCGGGAAACAACAACAGCAACACCGGAATGACGGCAGGCGCAATGGCAACGAGGCTCTTTACATCGGGATTGTAGCGATAGCGCATTGCGATCGTGACCAGGCCGCTCGATGGTCGAACGCCCAGTTTCTGCGCCGCCATGTCGCTCAGCCATTGGGCATGCATCGCCTGGACATAACCCTGCACGGTTTCCGCGCGCTGCGGCATGGCGCCGTCGATCCAGGCGCCGATCTGGACCGAATTGCCTCGTCTTATGTCGCGGGCGAAATTGGGCGGCAGTTCGATCGCGAGGCTGAGTTCGCCCGACCGCATGCGGCGATCAAGCTGCGCATAGTCGGTAATTTGCGGCTTCTCGATGAAGTAGCGGGATCCGGCCAGATTCAGCGCATAGTTCTGGCTGGTCGTCGTGCCGTCACGGTCGAGCACCGCGAAAGGAAGCTTCTCGACGTCCATGCTGATGCCATAACCCATGACAAGCATCAGCAAGGCGCTGCCAAGCAGCGCCAGGGTCGCCCGGATCGGGTCGCGCGTGAGCTCCAGCCCTTCGCGCCAGGCATAGCTGACGACGCGACGCTTGCTGAACATCGGGGACGATGAGGTGCGACCGGGCTCGGGAGCCGCCGCAGGCTGGCTCTCGGCCGGAACCTGGTCCCCACTGCAGTCGGCATCGGAGGCATCCTCGAGATAGGCAATGAACGCCTCTTCGAGAGTGCCGCTCCCTCGCTTCTCCACGATCGCGGCTGGTGTGTCGCTGATCAGCACCTTGCCCGCATGCATAAGCGAAATACGATCGCAGCGTTCCGCCTCGTTCATGAAATGGGTGGAGATGAAGATCGTCACCTTGTCATTGCGCGACAGGTCGATCATCATCTGCCAGAACTGGTCGCGCGCGATGGGGTCGACGCCGGATGTCGGCTCGTCGAGGATTAGCATCTCGGGCTTATGGATCATTGCGACCGCAAGACTAAGCCGCTGACGCTGGCCGAGCGGCAACGCGTCTGGCAGCGCGTCCATGATTTCGTCGAGATCAAAACGATCCGCCATTTCCGTGACGCGGCCAGGCACGTCTGCGGCAGGCACATGGAACAGTTGCGCGTGCAGTTCCAGATTCTGCCGTACCGTCAGTTCCGAATAGAGCGAAAAGGCCTGGCTCATGTAGCCGACGCGCCGGCGGGTCGCCATGTCGTCATTTTCGACCGTGCGACCGAACAGCCATGCCTGACCTTCGGTCGCCTTGAGCAGGCCGGTCAGCATCTTCATCGTCGTCGATTTGCCGCAGCCGTTGGAGCCGAGGAAGCCGAAAATCTCGCCGCGCTCGATCCGGAAATCGACATGGTCGACGGCGGTGAAATCGCCGAAGCGCATGGTGAGGCCTTTCGCCTCGATGGCAATGTCGCTCGCCCCTGTGTCACGGGGCGGGATCTTCACCGCCCGATGACCATGCCGGCGTTCCTCGGGGAGAAGGGCGATGAATGCCTCTTCGAGCGTCTTCGTGCCGGTGCGCGCATACAGATCCTCCGGCGTTCCGGTAGCGAGGATCCGGCCCTCATCCATCGCCACCAGCCAGTCGAAGCGCGCCGCCTCCTCCATATAGGCGGTGGCTACCAGAACGCTCATGTGGGGCCGATCGGCGCGGATGCTGTCGATCAAATCCCAGAACTGCGCCCGGGACAGGGGGTCGACGCCTGTGGTCGGCTCGTCAAGCAGGAGAAAGTCGGGATCGTGGATCAGCGCACAGCACAGGCCGAGCTTCTGTTTCATGCCGCCCGACAATTTTCCCGCAGGCCGCTTGCGAAAGGGCGCAAGACCGGTGCTGTGCGTCAACTGGGCGATGCGTCTTTCGCGTTCTTCGGCGCCCTGACCGAACAGCCTGCCGAAAAATTCCAGATTCTCGTCGATCGACAAGGTTGGATAGAGATTCTTGCCAAGGCCCTGCGGCATATAGGCGATGCGCGGACAGACGGCTTCGCGATGCGCGCGCTCATTCATGTCGCCGCCCAACACCTCCACCCTGCCTTGCTGGATCGTACGTGCCCCGGCAATCAAGGAGAAAAGGCTCGATTTGCCGACGCCATCGGGCCGATCAAGGCCACCATCTTGCCAGGGGGGATGTCGAGATCGATCCCGTCGAGAGCCAGCCTCTTGCCATAGCGAAGGCTGACGCCAACAAGGCGCGCCGCCAGGGCAGCGCTGGCCGGCTCGACTTGCTCCATTGCCGGATCGCTCACGGGTCGGTCCGAACCGCAAGCTTGTCAGGCCATGTGGCGTTCTGATCGATGCGGACATAGGCCATGCCGGGCAACCCCGTCTTCACCTGGGTGATATGCTTTTGCAACAGGGCGGGATCGATCCGCGCCTTGATCCGAAACATCAGCTTCTGTCGTTCGCTCGCAGTTTCGACGGTTTTGGGTGTGAACTGCGCGACATCGGCCACGAACGAGACCTTGGCCGGGATCACCACGCCCGGCATTGCATCAAGGACCAAACGGACATCCGTTCCGAGCGCAACCCGGCCGGCGACGGTCTCCGGGAGGAAGAAGGTCATGTAGACGTCACCGAGATTGACGAGGTTCAGAATCCGGCCGCCGCCCGCCACGACCTCGCCCGGCTGGGCCACGCGATATTGTACGCGGCCCGCGGCAGGTGCACGCAGATCGCTGTCACGAATGTCGGCATTGATGCGTTCAATCGTCGCCTTTGTCGCATCGACGTTCGATTGCGCGCCGATGACCTGACTGCGCGCCGTGCCGATGGCGGCATCGACTGCGGCCAGTTGCGCGCGCGCCGCTTCCACGGCGGCCGCAGCGCCTTCGACTTGCGCCTGGTAATCGTCGCGCTCCTGCACTGCGGTCGCGCCTTCGCGTGCCAGCGTCTCCGAACGCCCCAGCCTTTTGCGCGCGGCGTTCAGTTCCGCTTCGCGCTGACGGACACCCGCCAACGCCGCGGCCCGTTCGCTTTGCCGTTGCAGCACCTGGCTCTGCGCAATCTGTATGGAATTGATCGCCTGAGCCAGATGCGCCTGAGCCTCCGACCGTTGCGCGCTTAGAACATCGATATCCATGTGCGCGACCACTTGACCGGCCTTCACGAAATCGCCTTCATCCGCAACGATGTCGCGGATGCGGCCCGGGGTCTTCGCCGAGACGTCGATCTCGATCGCCTCGATCCGCCCGTTGCCACTGACGATCCCATCGGGAAGTTCGGATGGCTTGAGGATCGTCCACAGGACGAAGCCAACCACGATAACGGCGATGACGATGCCGCCCCGGATGAGCCATTTCTTCTGGGGCATTGTCATTGTTCGTGCTTCCCGGTTTGTGTTGTGTTGACGTCAAAAGCAGGATTGGCGACGAACCCACCACCCAGCGCGGCATAGAGGGCGATGCCGCTGGCGAGTTCCGCGCGGCGAAGCTGGACCAGGGTTTGTTCGGTATCGAACAGATCGCGCTGGGCATCGAGCACTTCGAGATAGGCCGACCGACCGTTGTCGAAGCGCAACTGGGCGAGCCGGGCGCGTTCCCGCAGCGCCTCCAACATGGTGCGTACGCTTTCGGTCTGCAACTTCAACTGGCGCCGCCGGACCAGCGCGTCGGAGACATCGCGAAAGGCCGACTGAACGGTACGCTCATAGTCCGCGACGGCAATGTCGCGCCGCGCCTTCGCCACGTCGAGATTGCCGGCCAATTGGCCCGCATTGAAGATCGGTACGCTGATCGTCGGGCCGAAGTTCCAGGCACCGCTGCCTCCCTTGAACAGCCCGTCCAACTCACTGCTCGCCGTTCCGAACGCGCCGGTGAGGCTGATCCGGGGAAAGAAGGCGGCGCGTGCCGCGCCGATATTGGCGTTGGCTGCGCGCAGGATATATTCTGCGGCAACG
The DNA here is from genome assembly GCF_003860345.1 of Caenibius tardaugens NBRC 16725. GTDB lineage: Bacteria > Pseudomonadota > Alphaproteobacteria > Sphingomonadales > Sphingomonadaceae > Caenibius > Caenibius tardaugens. The sequence goes on along the minus strand of NZ_CP034179.1, from coordinate 3,930,474 downwards.
ACATCTGGCCGGTTGACCAGCAATTCGGACGGAAGCCCTACCGGCAGCACGATATCCGGAGCGCCCTCCATCATATCGAGTCGACCGGGAGCAATATCGACCGGGCGCCCCACCAGCAACGCCAGCGCATTGCGGTTCACCTCGCGATCCTGGTCGAGGCTCTGCAAGGTGGCCTGAGCCCGCGCGAGCAGGGTCTGCGCCTGGGTCATCTCGAGTTTCGATCCCGAGCCAACTTCATAACGCCGCCGCATGATCCGCAGCGATTCCTCGCGGGTCGCGATGGTCCGGGTCGCTATCGCCACCCGCTCCTCATATTCGCGCTCCAGAAGATAGCCATTAGCGACCTGGGCGACCAGATCCGTTGCCACCGCGCGCCGCGCCTCTTCGGTCGCAAGATATTGCCCACGCGCAGCATCGCGCAGGTTGCGCAGTCGCCCCCAGAAATCAATTTCCCATCCAGCGCTCAACTGAGCGTAGATCTGGTTACCCGTGACCGCCCGGCCTGTGACGGAGAGGTCCGCCGGCGTGTGGCCGCGGGTTCCTGTTCCCACGGCCGCCACCTGCGGATAAAGTGTTGATCCCTCGATGCGCCATGCCGCCCGCGCTTCCGCCACCCGGCCCGTCGCGATCCTTATGTCGCGATTATTGGCCAAGGCCTCGCCAATCAGGGCCTGAAGCTGGGGTTCACGGAAGAAATCCTGCCAGCCGATCCGGGCGATTGCTGGGCCGTTCGATGGCTGACCCGCAAACGTTTCCGGTATCGGGAGCGCCGGGCGAACATGAGCCGGCGCGAAAGAGCAACCAGCCAGGAGCAGCGCCAACGTGACGCTGATCGGGATAGCTGTCTTACATCCGGCTGCTCGTTGCCATCGTGCCGCCTTCAAATGAACCACGCCGGATTTCCTCACATACCAGGATTGGATGAACTGCCCCGCCTCTCTGCCAGGCAAGCGGAACAGATTCATTTGCTGGTGATCTCACTCAGCCTTGGTGGTGCCCGCCTTGACCGGGGCAGGCTTGGCTTCCTCGCCCTTGTTCAAAAAGGGTGTGAAAAAACCCTGGACGGTATCGGCAAACTGCTTCTGGCCATCGGCCGGCACAAACTGACTCCATGCGCCCTGCCATTCCTCGAAAACGCCGCGCACTTGCCCGAGCGTTTCTTCGCGAACCTTCTGCATGTCGCTCAGTATCTGCTGCGCGCCTTCGCTGTCGAAGCTCGGCACTTTGCCAAGTTGCAGAGTTTGGAACCGATTGGCAAATTCGGACGCTGCCTTCGTGCCGATCTGGGCATATTCCTGACTACTGCCGCGGGTGATATCGGCAAGTTTCAGCATGAACTGGCCATTTGCTTTCATGAGGTGAAGAATCTGGTCAACTGGGTAGGTCATGCGATGATCCCTTCTGAGTTGGTTTCGAAGAAGATGGGCAAGCAGAAGCAAGGCTGGAATGCGCGGCTCGCGCCGCCAGCACCATTGGGGTATCCCCGTAATTGTCTCGCACTTCAGCCATTGGCGATATACTGTCCGCCGTTGATGGTGAGTATTGCGCCCGTACAAAAGGCCGCCCTGGGCGAAGCCAGATAGCAGACGGCGTCCGCGATTTCCTGCGGTGCACCCAGGCGGCCGACCGGTATCTGTGCGATGATGGCATCGCGCACTTCCGGCTTGACGTGCGCGACCATATCCGTGTCGACATAGCCTGGGCAAATGGCGTTGACGGTGATCCCACGCGACGCATTTTCCTGCGCCAGCGCCTTGGTGAAACCGATCACCCCGGCCTTGGCCGCGGAATAATTGGTTTGCCCAACCTGCCCCTTCTGGCCGTTGATCGAGGAGATATTGATGATGCGGCCAAAGCGTCGCTCGCGCATCCCCTCGATCAGCGCACGGGTCATTGTGAACATGGAATCGAGATTGGTGGACAGCACTGCTCGCCACTGCGCCCAGTCCATCCTGTGAAACATGCTGTCGCGCGTAATTCCGGCATTGTTGACCAGCACCGTAATCGCCCCGAACTGCTCTTCTACCTCGCTTACGCCTTTGACGCAGGCGGCTTCGTCGGCGACATCCCATTTGAAAACCGGGATCCGGGCTTCCTCATGGAAGCGTTCGGCCGCGGAATCATCGCCATGATAGACCGCCGCAACGGAATAGCCTTCGGCGCTCATGGCCCTGGCGATCGCCGCGCCAATGCCGCGCGTCCCGCCGGTTACGAGTGCAATTCCGCTCATTTGCCTTATCCTTTGCCTTGCTTGTTCCGTCGGCAATAGTACGACGCAGCAGCACGACATCATCAAGATGTATACGCATTGGTTTCGTTATTGCCAGAACGATCACTGCGGTTCAAGAGGCTTTGCTCGATCAATGCGGCATCGAGGATCGAATAGGAGAGGACTCAAATGAGACGCAGGGAAGGACGTTTGCCGCCGCGCGATCCCAAGGGCGGCCGGCCGTCGCAGGAACTGGCGGCCAGGCTCGGCGTCCATATTCTCGATATTGCGCTGGAGCAGCTCATTACCCACGGTGGCGACCGCGCCAGCATGGAAGTGATCGCCAGAGCAGCCAATGTTTCGAAGCGGACGCTCTATTCGCGCTTCGGATCCAAGGTCGATCTGCTCTATGCCGTGATCGATCATGGATTCGCAAGAATCGCAAAGCCGGTCACCCGGCCGACAGCAAAAGGTTCACCCCGGGAGCAGTTGTTGTCAGCGGCAAAGAAAATGCTCAACGCAGCCCTCAAACCGGAAACCATCGGCCATGAAACGCTTATTTATTGGGCAATTGAGCACTACCCCCGAGCCGGGACCAGGGCCAGGGCCGACAATCATGCCGGCATTCAGATTTTTCGCCGGATTCTCGACGATGCCGCGGAACGTGGCGAACTGATCGTGCAGGATCCGGAATTCTTGTCGAGCCTGCTGTTCGACGCGCTGGTGGTGGGCCCGCGCCACAGAATTCTGCGCCGCCGCACCTTGGCCAATACGCCGGCCGCGAAGAACGAGTATCTGGAAAAGACACTTGAGATTGTCCTGGCAGGCGCTTGCCCCCCCTCAAGCTGAGGCCGGAACAGGATGATAACGGTCCGAGTACCACTCGGCCTCGACTGCCATCAGCCGGATGCCCGGCGCGGCACAAATGACCGAATCCGAACCAGGCTTGCCAGCTCCACGCTCTTAATGACGCCACGGAATCGACCGTGCGACGGAAATTCCCCCTACTAGAAAAGGCTATACATTAACTGCCCCTACTGGTACCGTTTTTGTCAACACTGCTCGCGGAATTTTGTGCTAGCGGGCCGACTAAGGCGGCTCGTGAATGTGTAACATAAAGAGAATAAGTGATTTTTGGCGCGTCACGCCGAGAGAGGACTGGGATTACACGATGTAGATTCTGCCGGGAAACGGCAGGATTCGCGTCCTCTTCACGGAGTGAAACGACCATGGCCCTCCCCGCACAGAATACTGCCGTCGACCCACTCGACGGCATTGCCGAGACCCTCGACCGCGCGGCTGGCGCAGCCATCGCCCGGGCCACGTCCGGGCTTTCTCCGGCTACCCTTGCCCAGGCCTTTTCCGACTGGGCCTTGCATCTCGCCAGTGCGCCAGGCAAGCAGATGCAACTGGGCGCCAAGATGGCGCGCAAATATGCCCGGCTGTTCGATTATGCCCTGCGCAGCGCCAGCGACCCTGATGCCAAACCGGCGATCGAACCGTTGCCACAGGACCGGCGCTTCTCCGATCCCATCTGGAAGCAGACCCCTTTCAACCTCCTGTCCCAGGCTTTCCTGCTGAACCAGCAATGGTGGCATGCGGCGACCACCGGCATCGGCGGCGTCACCAGTCATCATGAGGACATGGTCGAGTTCACGGTGCGGCAGATGCTCGACACGCTGGCGCCGACCAATTTCCTTGCGACCAACCCGGTGCTGCAAAGGAAGATCCTCGAGACCGGCGGACAATGTCTGGTCGATGGCTTCCGCTATCTATTCGAGGACATGCAGCATCTGGTGCGCGGCCTCCCACCGGTGGGAACGGAAGAGTTCCGGGTTGGAGAGAATGTCGCCTCCGCCAAGGGCAAGGTCGTGTTCCGCAACCGGCTGATCGAACTGATCCAGTATGAGCCCACCACGGACAAGGTCCGGCCGGAACCGATCCTGATCGTCCCGGCCTGGATCATGAAATATTACATTCTCGACCTGTCGCCCGAAAACTCTCTGGTCCGCTGGCTCACCAGCCAGGGCTTCACGGTCTTCATGATTTCATGGCATAATCCGGCAAGCGATGATCGCGATCTCGACATGGATGCCTATCGGCAGATGGGGCCGATGGCGGCACTCGACGTCATCGCCGCGATAACGGGCGCGACCTCGGTTCATGCGGCGGGCTATTGCCTGGGCGGCACCCTGCTTGCGATCGCCGCCGCGGCCATGGCCCGCGATGGCGATGAGCGCCTGACCAGTGTCACGCTGTTCGCGGCGCAAACCGAGTTCAGCGAACCAGGAGAGCTTGGCCTCTTCATCGACGAGGGGCAGCTCAACCTGCTCGAGAACATGATGTGGAGCCAGGGCTTCCTCGACACCAGCCAGATGGGCGGTGCCTTTCAGATCCTCCAGTCCAACGACCTCGTCTGGTCGCGCGTGCTGGGCACCTATCTGATGGGGGAGCGCGTGCCGATGAACGATCTGATGGCGTGGAACGCCGATGGTACGCGCATGCCCTACACCATGCACAGCCAGTATCTGCGGCGACTGTTCCTCGACGACGATCTTGCCGAAGGCAAATATAAGGTCGGTGGCCGGACCATCGCCCTGGACGCCTTACACAAGCCGATGTTCGTTGTCGGCACCGAGCGCGACCATGTCGCTCCCTGGCATTCGGTCTACAAGATCCATCATCTGGCGCCGGCTGAAACCACCTTTATATTGACCAGCGGCGGACACAATGCCGGCATCGTATCCGAACCCGGTCACAAGGGCCGCCGCTATCGCATCCTCACCCGGGAAGCCGGGGGCTTGTCCTTCGATGCGGACGAATGGCTGGAGCGCGCGGCGGAGAAACAAGGATCCTGGTGGCTCGAATGGGGAGAATGGCTCGAACAGCACTCGGGCGAGCCCGTTGCTCCTCCCTCCATGGGCGCAGCGGACAAAGGCTATGCTCCCATCGCCGACGCGCCCGGCCATTATGTGCTGGAGCGTTGAATGATGACCGGTCCTCAAATGATCGAGAACCGCACCTTCGATGAAATCACGCTCGGCGAGACGGCCAGCGCCACCCGGACGCTAACCCAGGAGGATATCCAGCTTTTCGCGCTCGTCTCGGGCGACGTGAACCCGGCGCATCTCGACGCCGACTACGCCGCGACAGACATGTTCCGGCGGGTGATCGCCCATGGCATGTGGGGTGGCGGGCTGATTTCGGCGGTGCTGGGCACGGAACTGCCCGGGCCGGGTGCGATCTATCTCAGCCAGTCGCTGCGCTTCGCCCGCCCCGTCGGGCTGGGCGATACGATCACCACCACCGTCACCGTGCTGGAAAAGCGGCCCGAGCATCAGGTGGTGGTGCTCGATTGCCGTTGCGTGAACCAGGACGGAAAGGACGTCATCACCGGGCAGGCCGAGGTGAAGGCGCCGACGGAGAAGATATGCCGTGCGCGCATGGCTCTGCCCGAGGTGCGTCTGTCCGCCCATGGCGGCTACCGCACGCTGATGGAAAGGACCGCCGCCGCCGACCCGGTGACGACGGCGGTCGCGCATCCATGCAGCGCGGCGGCGATCCTGGCGGTCGTGGAAGCGGCCGAGGCCAACCTCATTGCGCCCATATTGGTCGGACCCGAAGCGCGGATCCGTGCGGCGGCGGCAGAGGCAGGCAAGGATATTGCAGCATTCCGGATCGTTCCGGCCGACCATAGCCATGATGCGGCCGCCAAGGCCGTCGCGCTTGTCCGTTCGGGCGAGGCAAAGCTGTTGATGAAGGGTTCGCTCCATACCGACGAACTGATGGGCGCGGTGGTATCCGCCGCCACAGGCCTTCGAACCGAACGCCGGATCAGCCATGCCTATGTGATGGATGTGCCCGATCACCCGACACCGCTGATCATCACGGATGCCGCGATCAATATCGCGCCGACGCTGGAGGAAAAGGCGGATATCATCCGAAACGCGATCGATCTTGCTCATGTGATCGGCATCAAGGCGCCCAAGGTCGCGATCCTCGCTGCCGTTGAGACGGTAAACCCGGCCATGCAATCGACGCTCGACGCCGCAGCCCTGTGCAAGATGGCCGATCGCGGACAGATTACCGGAGGCCAACTGGATGGGCCGCTCGCCTTCGACAATGCCATCAGCCCGGCAGCCGCCAAGGAAAAGGGCATCCTCTCGCCTGTCGCCGGCATTGCGGAAATACTGGTGGTGCCCAATCTGGAAGCGGGCAACATGCTGGCCAAGCAGCTCACCTTTCTGGGCGGCGCGGATGCCGCTGGCGTGGTGCTGGGCGCGCGGGTGCCGATCATCCTTACCAGTCGCGCCGACAGCCTGCGCACCCGCCTCGCCTCCTGTGCGGTGGGGGCGCTGCTGGCCCGAGCGGCAACGAAAGCAACCCCGGGGCTTGCCGGAACGGTGGCCTCATGAAGGCGGTCGTCAGCCTCAACTCTGGCTCGTCGAGCATCAAGTTCGCGCTGTACGGCCTGGATGCGCAGGGATCGCCGAGTCTTTCGGCAGGCGGAAAGATCGAGGGCATCGGCATTGCCCCACATCTTGTCGCCCGGACGGTTGACGGAGAGACGATCTTCGATCGCAACTGGCCCGACGGCGCGAACCTGACGCACGCGGATCTCCTCAAGGAATTGTTCGACTGGGCGCTGGGCCACCTCGACGGATATGAGGTCGTCGCCATCGGCCACCGCGTCGTCCATGGCGGCACGCAGTTCGCCGCGCCTCGCCTGATCGACGAGGCGCTGCTCGATGCGCTCGACGCGCTCTGTCCGCTCGCGCCGCTGCACCAGCCCCATAATCTGGCCGCCATCCGTGCGATCAGGACGCTCCAGCCCGATTTGCCGCAGGTCGCCTGTTTCGACACCGCCTTTCACCATGACAAGCCGCTCTTGGCCTCGCGCCTTGCAATTCCCCGTGCGCTCCACGATCAGGGCATTCGCCGCTATGGCTTTCACGGCCTGTCCTACGAATATATCGCGCGCCGCCTGCGCGATATCGACCCAGCCCTCGCAGGGGGGCGGATCATCGCCGCCCATCTGGGCAATGGCGCCAGCCTCTGCGCTATGCGGGGCGGGCGAAGCGTCGATACGACGATGGGCTTCACTGCGCTCGATGGCCTGATGATGGGGACGCGCTGCGGCAGCATCGATCCCGGGGTCGTGCTCCATCTCCAGACACAGATGGGCATGAGCGCTGCCGAGGTCGAACAGCTCCTCTATAAGCAATCCGGCCTACTGGGCGTGTCCGGCATCTCCAGCGATATGCGCGCGCTGGCGGCCAGCGATGCGCCGGAGGTGGAGGAAGCCATCAGCCTGTTCACCTGGCGTGCCGCGCGCGAAGCCGGTGCCCTCACCGCTTCCCTGGGCGGCCTCGACGGTCTCGTTTTCACGGCCGGCATTGGAGAAAACAACGCCGATGTCCGCAGCCGGATCTGCCGGAGGCTCGAATGGCTCGGGCTGGAAATCGACGGGCTTGCCAATGCAGGCCATGGCCCCGTCATCAGCCTGCCGGACAGCCGGGTCAAAATTCTGGTCATCCCCACCGACGAGGAGCGGATGATTGCCCTGCACAGCCTGACCATCATGGAGAAACGCACATGACTCCCCTGGTCGATCTCAGAGGCAAGCGCGGCCTGGTCATCGGCATCGCGAATGACAAGAGCATCGCGGCGGGCTGCGCCGAAGCCTTTGCGGCTTGCGGCGCGCGCCTTGCGGCAACCTATCTCAACGAAAAGGCCAGGGACTGGGTCACCCCGGTCGCCGAACGATTAAAAGTGGAATGGATGGCCCCGTGCGACGTCCGTGTGCCCGGCGAGCTTGAGGCGCTATTCACCGAGGTCGAACGCAGATGGGGCGGCCTCGACTTCCTGCTCCATTCGATCGCTTTCGCGCCTCGAGAGGATCTGCACGGCCGCGTCGTCGATTGTTCTGCGGAAGGGTTCGGCATGGCGATGGACGTGTCCTGCCACAGCTTCCTGCGCATGGCGAAACTCGCGGAGCCGTTGATGACGCATGGGGGCTGCCTGCTCTGCGTCACCTTCTACGGCTCGGAACGAGTGGTTGCCCATTATAATCTCATGGGACCGGTCAAGGCCGCGCTGGAAAGCGCCACCCGCTATGTCGCGTCCGAACTTGGCCCCAAGGGAATCCGCGCGCACGCCATTTCGCCAGGACCGATCGCCACGCGCGCGGCAAGCGGCATCGACCGGTTCGACGACCTGCTGGCCCGCGCGGCGGCGGAAGCGCCTGGACACCGGCCCGTCGAGATCGAGGATGTCGGCGCGCTCGCGGCCTTCCTGGTCAGCGATGCGGCGAGACGGATTACGGGTACTGTCATCCCTGTCGATAACGGCCAGCATCTGCTCGCATGAGCCCGCGCTTGAGTCTCTGGATAGGCGTCGCAGCCATGGGCATTCCCGTTTCGACAGCGCATGCCGCGTCACCGGTCGAGGTGTTGATCAGCGACGCAGGGCAGCGAGATCAGGATGGGCATGTTCTGGTGGAACTGCGACTGCTCAATGGGTGCCATGCCCCGCAGACGGCCTCCCTGCCTGACCGGATCGAGGCGAGGATTGCGGCCCTCGGCAATGCCCGTGTGATCTGGCTCGAGCGGGCGCCGGGAACTCCGGCGGACCGGGTGATCGCGCCCGGCGGCTTTGGCCGCACAACCTATCGTATCGCTGGTGATACCGATGAGGCACTCGATGGGGCGAGCCTCTCCATCCCCGCATGGAATACGCGGCAGATCGCGCTTGCCGTTCGATCCGCACCAATCGCGCCGATAGCGAAGGATGAGAGCTCCTTCGCCGTAACATCCAGTGTGGTTGCGCCCATTGCCACGCCGCCTCCATCCGATCGGTCGGCCGGCAACGCCTTTCTTGCCAACCTTTCAGCCTATGAACCGATCTATGCCGTATACGGCCCGGGCACTGACGCCGATGCGCGGATCCAGATCAGCTTCAAGTACCAGATCTTCGGCACAAGGCGTGCCAGCAGTGAACTCCGCTCATGGCGCGATGGACTGCATTTTGCCTATACGCAGCGTATGTTCTGGGATCTGGGGGCGGATTCATCGCCTTTCCGAAATATCGATTTTCAGCCGGAGCTCTTCTACCTGACACCGCCAACGACACTGGCCAACGGCATCTCCCTGGCAGGACAGGGCGGCGTCAGGCACGAATCGAACGGACGCAGCGGTGCGGCTTCGCGCAGTTTCAACACGATCTATCTCGCACCCATGGCGGCCATCCCGCTGAGCGGGCGCTATCGCTTGTCGGTTTCCCCACGGCTATCGTTTTACGTCGGCGACCTGTCGGACAATCCCGACATCCGCCGCTACCGGGGCAACCTTTCGCTTTACGTCGAACTGGGGGAGGACGATGGCCTGCGCCTCTCCACCGCGACCCGGTTCAACTTTTCCAGCGGTAAGGGCGCCCTGAACGCGACCCTGTCCTACCCTCTTTCCAGGATCCTGGGCGGTGGACCAGACTTTTATCTCTTCGGCCAGGGCTTTACGGGTTATGGTGAGAACCTGCTGGATTACAACCGCCGCACGACCCGCTTTCGACTAGGGCTGGCGCTCGTGCGTTGATACAGTACCTTCCTCAAGGGACCTGTCGAGCCTATGAACTTGTGCAAATCGCTTGTCGCTCTTGGCGTTCTGGCTTTGGCGGGCGGGAGCGCCTCGGCGAACGACAATTCCTCCGCTATCTGGCGCAACCCATCAGATAGTGTCCATATCCGTGCCGAACCGTGCGGGGACGGGCTATGCGGTGTTGTCGTCTGGGCCAGCGAAAAGGCCAAGACGGACGCCCGCAAGGGCAGCACCCAGCCGCTGGAAGGCGCCCGGCTGTTCCGTGATTTCGTGGAAGAGAAGCCGGGCGTCTGGCGGGGCAGGGTCTTTGTGCCCGACATTGGACGCACCTTCACCGGCAGGATAACCAAACTCGACCCCAATAGACTTGAGGCCAAGGGTTGTCTTGCAGGGCGTATCGGATGCCGGACCCAGATTTGGACACGCATCACGGATTGATCATCACATTGGTTAGTGATCGTACTCATCGTTAAGCCCCAGCTCGTGCGTCCGCGCTTAGATTAGGACGTCGTCCGAAAATGTAGTCGTTATTCGGACACCGCCTCATCGCTTGCGACAATCTGACCCCATCATGCGATGACATATCATGTTCAATTGACATTTTTAGAATGATATGTCATGCACGCCCTATGTCTCGCGCATCCCGAGCCGCCAGCGGTCTGCCGCCCCAGAGCCAGCGCGCCATAGCACAGCTGGGCAAGGACATTTCGATCGCGCGCCGCCGCCGCAAGTTGCCGCAACGCTTGATGGCCGAACGCATGCTTGTTTCGGTTCAAACCCTCCAACGCCTGGAGGCTGGGGATCCGACCGTGGGGCTGGCCGTCCTAGCCAGCGCACTTCATGTCTTCGGTATGACGCAACGCCTCGCCGAGCTTGTTGCACCCGACACGGACCGCGCCGGCATCAGCGAGGATATTGCCCGCCTTCCCAAGACCACCCACGCCGTCAGCGACGACGAACTGGATTTCTGATCGACCATGGCAACGGTGCGCACCTATGTCTTCGTCCATCTCCCCGGAGGCCCCGTGCCTGCCGGATTGCTGACGATGACTGACGAACCGCGCAACCAGTACGCAACCTTCGCCTACGGTCGGCGATATCTTGCCCGGTCGGACAGGATCCCGGTCGATCCCGTGGCGCTCCCGCTGCATGAGCCGGGTGTGGACCGGGTTTTCCAGACCGAAGAGGGATTCGCCGTCTTCGGCGGAATCCGCGATGCTGCTCCTGATGGCTGGGGGCAGTACCTCATGTACAAAGCCATGGGCGACCGCCTGCCTAATGACATCGACCTGATCCTCGCGTCAGGGGACTATCGGGTCGGAGCACTGGCATTCGGCCCAACAGCCGAGCGCCCCCAGCGCATAACGCCATGGGGCGATGGCGATGCGCCGGGCGAGCATTTTACCCTGGACGAATTGGCTGAATCTGCCGAGCGTGCCCAGCATGTCGATAAGCTCGACGAAAACCTGCGCCGGTTGCTGACAGCCGGATCATCGCTGGGCGGTGCGCGCCCAAAGGCCGCGACTGAGATCAACGGACAGCCGTGGATCGCCAAGTTCCAGGCACGCAACGACAGTTTTCCAGAATGCCGGGTCGAGCTTGCCACCATGCGTCTCGCAAAGGATTGCGGCATCGACGTACCCGCACTCGATTTCAAACGGGTGCTGGAACGCGACATTTACCTGATCGAGCGGTTTGACCGTGTTTCCCATGGCAACTGGTTAGAACGACGGGCCTTCGCATCCGGTCTGACCATGCTCGGCGCCCATGAAAGCGAAGTAAGCCGCTACAGCTATGCAGATCTCGCCGGCGCCCTGCGTCAGCATGGCACCGAGGTCCGCCGCGACTTGCGCGAACTGTTCCGTCGGATGGTGTTCAATATTCTGGTCACCAATGACGACGACCACCTGCGCAACCATGGTTTCCTGTACGATGGCAAGGGCTGGCGCCTGTCGCCGCTCTACGATGTCGTGCCCAAACCCCAGATTGGCCTGGAGCGGCGGTTGGTCCTGGGCGTCGGCCCCCAAGGGAGGGATGCTACGATAGCCAATGCTCTTGCGGGTGCTGCCGGTTTTGATCTCAATCCCGACGAAGCCAAGTCTATCGCCGAGGAAATACGTGCGATCGTGGCCGCAGGTTGGGAGAAGCACTTCTCAGGGGCCAAGGTAAGCCCTGCCGACCGTGCACGCTTTTCCACATGCTTTCGCCTTGCAATAACTGACAATTGAGTGGGTTGGAAGCGCACTTGGCCTACGTGCGAATAGGTATCTGTACGGCGCTCGACGCCCCCCACGCGCTGACAAGGCCAGCCTGAATCCTGGCGATCGGGTGGATTCAGGCATCAATCTCAGCCTCAAACCAAACTGCGCATTTTGGACCAAGCGATCTCGACTTAGGAAACCGGCCTGCTACGCTTCGTAGCAAACAGCGCAGATCAGGTTGAACTTTATCCAGTCCGGCGTGAGCACTGCCAAATCCGCCCTGTCAAACCACACGGCGCGAGGAACGCTGCTTACCATGGCCCCCCGCGCTTGCGGGTAAAATGCCAGCCGCCTGCAGACCATTGCGCGGCAAGGTCGTCCTCGGGATATTCGCCCTGGTCGGTGACGCTACGATCTCCCACCTCGAGATAGTGCACCTCCGCTTCGGTGCGGTTGATCAGGTGGTGGGCAAGGCCACCCGCGGGAAACCCCACGCACATCCCCGGCTCCAGCACCACCTCGCCCGCGTCGGTTCGCAGCGTCGGATAGCCGGACAGGATGTAGACGAACTCCTCCTGCTCCGTGTGCCGATGCAGCAGGGCGGATTGCGCGCCCGGCGGCAACACCGTGAGGTTCACCCCGAAGCGAGACAGCCCGAAGGCATCGCCCAGCTGGCGCTTGACCCGACCGGAGACGCGCTCGGCGAATTGGGGCGGGTAGTTGGAGGGCTTGGCGCGCGGTGCGATGTCGAGGGCGTGGCGAGGTTCAGGCGCGGGCACAGGCATGGTTTGGTTCTCCCTGTCAGGCGTGTTCGGCGGGCTGATGACAGACGATGCAGAGCTTGTTGCCGTCGAGGTCACGGAAATAGGCGCCATAGTAGTTGGCGTGATAGCGCGGCCGCAAACCCGGCTTGCCTTCGCACCTGGCGCCGCCGGCGATAGCGATTTCGTGGACGCGATCGACCGTGGCGCGGTCCGACGCCAGCAAGGCCACCATGCCCCCGTTCCCGGGATCCGCCGCCTCGCCGTCGAACGGCCAGCCGAGCACGAATAGCGGCCGGGTCGTTGCCGCCGGGTTCCAGATCACCAGATGGGTGGACGTTTCCGAGTGGCGCCGCCGCCATCCCAGCGCATCCATGATCGGCGCATAGAAAGCGGCTGCCCGGTCGGGGGCGTTGGTGCCGAGAAAGGTGTGAGAGATCATCGGTGGCTTCCTGTCGCTCAGAGGACCCCCGCCTCGATTTCCTTCAAATAGAGGAACTCGGGCGCATGCACGCCCGCAGCCCGCCGGATTTCGACGAGCTCGGGGGATTCGAAAACGGCATGAGCGGCGGACAGGGACGACCAACAGGAGAAGTGAACGACCCGGTTCGCATCGGTGTCCAAGGCCAGCAGGCGGTATTCTATCTCGCCCGCCTCGCGCCGGATCGTGGCGGCGTCATCGAAGATCGCCTTCCATTTCGCATAGTCCTCGACCTCATGGACGATGAGGACATATTCGGCGGCCCGGGACGTCGTGGTCATGCGCCAGTTCCGGCATGGATCAAGAGACCGATGGCAAAGCCCAGCCACATGGCCGCGAGCACGGCGCACGAGGCGATATAGAGCCGCGCCCGCAAGCGAACCGCATTGGGGCCGATATGAACGACACTGTGCAGCGCGCGCAGAGCCACAAAGATCCACGCCAGCACGATCTGGCTGGCCGAGGCATGGCCCGTCAGCATCAGCAACGGTACCAGCGCGAAGTAGAGCACCGGCATCTCGAACAGGTTGGCAAGGTTGTGCGCTGGCCGCTCCACTGGGTGGAAGTAGCGCGCGACGCTCTCGCCGTCGGCAAAGGTCTTGGCCGTGGGCGGGTTGGCGGCGATGTGGGTGAAGCGCCGACGCAGCAGCACGAACCAGACCGTGAAGATCAACAAGGCCAAGGCCATGGTCGGCCAGAGAATCGGCGGGCTTGCGTGGGCCATCGTGTTCAGACCTCCTTGTATCGGTACTCAGCGCACCATTGAGTCCATATTTAATACTTAGACGTATAGGCTGGATTTGTTTTTGCAACCCAGTTATTCAAGAAGTATGGAAACGCCCCCATTCAGGCGGCAATCGCCCGTACACATCAGCCGCTGCACACTGGCCGCCAGCTTCGAGTTCCTAGGGGATCGCTGGTCCCTACTCATCCTGCGCAGCGCCCTCTTCGGAGTTCGGCGCTATGAGGACTTCCATATCGAGCTGGGGATCCCGCGAACCGTGCTGGCGGACCGTCTGAAACGCCTTGTCTCCGCCGGCCTGATGGTGCGGCACGACTACAAGGTCGCTGGCAGCCGCCCGCGCAAGGAATATGTGCTGACCGAAATGGGAGAGGCGCTACGGCTTCCTTTCCTCGCCATGCGTCAATGGTCTGAGCACTGGGTCGGGCAAGGACGAACGCCGCCGATGCACCTCGTCAGGAAGACGTACGGGGCCGGCGTTCACGTAGCATTCGTCGATGAATTCGGACGCATCGTGCCCGCCGACGACGTGACGGCCGGGTTCGAGGAATGGGCATCCAGCCCTATCAGCGGGGACTGACGCACGGTTCTGCCATCTCTGGCACTCACGGTTTCCTACTGATCAAGGCAAAGCCGGCAGCGCCATCACAACCTGTTCAACAGTTGCGACCCATTTCTGGCTGAGACTCCCAACGGCAGGCGAACCGGTTTGTCGGGATTCCGGACGACATAGACAACGCTGATCCGGACGCCATCCGTCTCGATAGCTAGAACCTGATCGATCTGCTCGTCCCTGCAGACCAGAACCCCAGGCAGGCCATTGACCTACACAAGTTCCGTAACCAGCCCCCGTTCAGAGGCCCGAACTTGCCTACAATTCCGATAAAGAAGCACGCAATGCGGTCCGCGCCCTGGATGGGGTTAAGTGCTGCCATCACCTTGCCGCCGCCATCGGCGATGAGCATCGCATCCTCGCGCAGCAGAGCGGCCAGGCCCGCGACATCTCCCGATGCAACCGCAGTGCCGAACGTGGCAAGCAGGCGGTGATGCGCCTCGGGCGCCGTGCGGAGCGTGCCCCGCCGGTCGCGGACCGCGCGGCGGGCTGTCGGCGAGCCGGCTCCTGCCGCCCCAGCGTCACGGCGATCTCGGCAAAGGGCATGTCGAGCACGTCATGCAACAGGAACGCCGCCCGCTCTGCCGGCGTCAGCCGCTCCAACGCCAGCAGCAAAGCAAAGGATAGGTCGTCGGCCAGCTCCGTCGCGGCATCCGGCGCCAGCGCGGCGGCATCAATGACCGGTTCGGACAGCCAACCTCCAGCAGTCTCGCGCTACGCCAATCTCAACTGGAAGGCGTCTGCACCGATCCAAAGCCATGCACTCTGACCACCGGTGACAGCGGCTGACTTGCCCCAGTGGCCCCGGCCGTTCCGGTTCCTGCCGAGACTGGTATCGCCGGTACCGCAAAGATATCCTGACCAAAGCGGCGCTGCATATGGCGGGCCACGCTCAGCGCATAGCGTCGCTGCCGCCAGGCGGTTGGGCTGTGATATACACCGACCGCTTTCCAGAAGTCGCCTGTTATCAGGAGCGCGGACAGGAATATCCATCGCGCCGCGCCCGCATTGAAGCAGGGATCATGGACCAGCCAGGACCGGACATCGGCCTGCGGGCGCCCCACCAACGCGGAAATCCGCTTCACCCACCCGCTATTGACTTGCAGAGGACCCAGGTCTTGCGAGCCATTGGTATTGCCCACTTCAGCGCCGAGCCAGCCGGCTTCCTGGTCGCGCAGACCCCAGAGGGTCTTTTCGAGCCAAGGTTTTCCCCCGGCCACCTGGCGGATGCACTCGGCGATCCGGGTTTCACCCTCCCCGGTGCCCCGCGCCTGGGCCGGGTTTGCCACAAGCAGGGCGAGACACGCGGAAACAGGCAACATCAGGCTGTCGGTGCGGGGCAGGAAAATGGCGACACGGCTAAGACAAATCATCATGGTCTTCCTTGGTTGAGATTTTTCCCGATCAGCGATCAAAGCCGCGATCGGGCTGGGATTGGGGTTGCGGGGGCTGATCTGGCGGGCTCCGTGCTGGTTCCGTCCGCGGGTCTGCCCGAGCCGTGCGACCGCGTTCCGGATCGGGTCCGGTTCGGCGATCGAGTGCGGATTTCAGGATCCGGTCAAGAATATCGGCCATCCTGTGCGCGCCTTCAGCGAGCCGATCGCCAAGACCATCGGGATTACGATTGCGATCGAGCTGCCGTTCGAGGGAGCCGTCGCGCCGTTCCTGCCGTGCGCGTTGCTGCTCGTCGCGGGCCAGCCCGATGCTCGCCGCATAGCGGTCGGCATAGGCGCGCGCGGAATCCTTCCCCAGCCGCCCCAGCCCTTCGAGCGCCGAGGTTTTCTCGCCCGAGCGGCTCTCGAGTTTCTCGACAAGGCGCTTCTCGTCCTCGGTCCAGAGTTTCACGCCGAACCGGGCGCGGGTGATCGCGGTGTAGTAATTCTGGCCGTTGACGAGGGGCGAGCTAACCGGGGCCAGCACATAGACCCGGGCATAGGTCTTCGACTGCGCCGAATAGACCGTCTCGGCATAGCCATGATCCCAGGTCTTGTGTTCGGACAGGTCAACCTTCTGCACCCGGTCGGTGCGATCCCAGCGGATCGTCGCCTGGCTCCCCTCCAGCCTCTCGACCGTCCCCCGCTCGGCGTTCTTGAGATCCAGTCCCTTGTTGACCAGTCGCCACTGAATGCGGTCACCTTCGGCCAGATCGCGCTCCTCGCGGTTGAACACGTTGACCTGGCGGGCGGCGCCGAGCCTCGGATCCCAGCGGATCATCCGGCCGTTCTCGTCGACGAGGCGGACGACCTGCCGGCCATTGGCTTCGCGTCCGGTGCCGACGACGCGATATTCAGTGTCGCGCGCGATCCCGGCGCCGGCGAGATCCCGCCCGAATGTCACCACCTGCCCGCCTGAATAGAAGCGGGCAAAATGCTTTTCCTGATCGGACAGGCCCGCCGGGGTCAGAACCTGGAGACGGGTCTCCTCGGCGGCAATGGCGCTTTCGGATTTGAGGGTTTCGCGGATCTTGGCATTGACCAGCAGGCGGGTGGCGTTTTCGAGCACGAGGATATTGGTACTGGCCCGGCTCTCGGCGCCGAGCCGCGTCCATTCCGCCACCAGCCCCTTGGCCAGCGCTTCCGCATCCCCGCCGCTCACCACCTTGTCGAGCTTGGCGAGCGAGGCCGCATAGTCGCCGGAGCGCGCCGCGGTGACCGCCGCTTTCATCGCCCGGGTTTCCTGGCGCATCGATTCGGTGAGCTGGGCGGTCGGCAGCCCGAGCCGCTGCAGCAGCCAGAAGGGCTTGCCCTGCTCGATCGCGCCGGTCTGCTTGTTGTCACCGAGCAGGATCAGCCGCGCGCCCGTCTCGCGGCTGATCTCGAGCATGCGGAGCGCCTGTCGGTTCCCCAGTTGCCCAGCCTCGTCGAGCACCAGGACATGCCGGTCGGTCAGTCCATGTCCACCGCCCGCCAGCAGGCTGGCGACGGTGCGCGATTCCACGCCCGCGCTTTTGCCGAGATTGGCGGCAGCGGACGATGTGGGGGCCAGTGCGATGAAATGCGTGCCCGGTTCGGCGGAATCCTTCAGCATCTGCACCAGCATCGACTTGCCTGCGCCCGCGACACCGTGGAGCCCCGTCACCCGGTCCCGGGAGGTGGCGAGCGATACGAGCGCGCGCTCCTGCGCGGGGGTAAGTCCGGCATGTTCCAGCACGGTGAGCAACCGGTCGGACGAGGCGATCGGCCGCGCATCGTCCAGCGCCAACGCGAGCTGGCGGACCAGCGCCTGTTCGAGCCGGGCGCTCCGCCGCGTCGTGCGCCCCCGTGTCAGGGTCTGATCGCCGGTCTGCGTCCGGGTCGCCAGCAGCTTGCGGCGCGTCTCATGCTCGGTGATGAGCGGGCGGATATCGGACAGGCGTACCTCGCCGACATGGGAGGCGAGCGCATGCCGGTAGAGCGTCCCAAGGCTCGTCACCGCTTCGCGGGATTCGGCCTGACGGATGCCGAACAGCGCGGCGCGGCTCGCCACAGCGCGCTCCGGGCCTTGCTCGGAGGCACGCTCGGGATCGGGGGTTTCCTGCCCCTTCGCTTCGGCGTGCGCACGCACCTGCTCCAGTTCCCTGGCATAGGGCCTGGCCCGCTCGGTCCATTGCCCGCGCAATTCCTCAAGCCCGACCTTCACCTTGGCGCCGCGGGTCTGGTAAAAGGAAGCCCGCCGCGCAGCCTGCCCGCTCAGCCCGTGTTCTTTTGCATGGGTATTGATCTGTTCGGCGCGCTGCGAGGTCTCGCGGATGAAGTCCTTGGGCACACCGGTAATCTCGAACAGGCCCTTGCGCGGGTCGAACTCGATCTCGAAACCCTGTTCGCGCAGACCATGGGCAAGCTCGTTGCGGTAGACCTGCCCCGCGACCATCTGCTCGGCATACATCGCCCGGCTTTCGAGGCTGGCCATCGGCGCGTCGGCCTCACGGTTGGTCATGTTGAGCACGACGACATGGGTATGGAGGTGGGGATCGAGCTCGCGACTGGCATGCTCGGTGAAGCGCGCGAACAGCAGCCGCCCGGTGGTTTCGTGGACGATTTCATCATCCTCGCGACGGCGCAGCGCCGCGTGTTCTTCGAGATAGGATAGAGCCGTAGTGACGGCACGCTCATGCGCCGTGATGATCCGATCGTCGCCCGCGACGAGCGCCATGATCGACACCGACTTGGGGGCATTGACGGCAAAGTCCCAACCAGGGTGGTGCTCGATTTCGCCATTGGCCCGATGACGGCCAAGCTGCTGGCCAGCGACCCGGCCAGCTAGCAATTCCTGGAATGTATGGGGATCGACGGTCCCCGCGAGCCCCAGCTCCGGAGCAAGCCTGCCGCCCCATTCGCTGGGTTCCTCGCCGCCCTTGGTGTAATAATCGCCCACCGTATAGTAGCGGGCGATATTACCGGACGTGCCTTTCAGGCGGCGCGGATGGATCATGCCGGCCGCGCCTTCTTGGCCGGGCCGTTCTCCCGGTCATAGACGTCGAGGTCGATTTTGGGGTGGCCGCGCCTGGGAGCCAGCGTGAAATCCTGCGGCACCCGTTCCGCGTCATCGGCATCATCCGTTACCGGCAGTGGGGGTGGCGACGGCGGGGACGACTGTGGTGCTTCTGTGGAAACTGGCTCCGCAGGCTCCTCGCTCGGCACAGGGGGCGTAAAGAGGTCGGGCTGGCGCGCGCCCTCCTCAGCCGGTCGCGGCTTGGAGGCTTCCGCCTGCTTCACGTCGGCAACCGCGCGCGCATCGGCCGCGGCGTGGATCGCCTCGATGATGACCTTGCCCTCATTGTCGCGGAACGGCGGCGTGTCGCGTTCGATGAAAGCCTCGGCGATGCTGGCGACCGTGTTGAACCGGTCGTCGAACCGCACCACCGGCAGATTGCGCCCGAACCGCAGAAAGCCCGAGAGGTTGGGAAGGTTGGTGACCTCGGTGTGCATGACGAGCGGCCGCGTCACCTGCATGCGCGAGAGGTTGACCCCGTCGCGCATATCGTTGACGCCGTAGCTCATGCCCTCGTTCGCTTCGACCTGTTCGACCTGGCCCAAATTCTCGGAGACATGCTTGGCGGTGGGGGTATCGTTGGCCCTCAGTGCCACCCAGGTCGAACAATAGCCGGTGATCGCTGCGGCATCCTGGATGCCGTAGGTCGCCTCCAATTGCGGGTAGGACTGGAACCCCAGGATGCCGCAGCCGCCATATTTGCGGGCACGGGCGAGGAAGTCGGAGAGCGAGGGCAGTTTCTGGAGGGTCGGCAGCTCGTCGATCACGCAATAGAGGCGGCGCTTGCGATCGGGCGTCAGGCTCATGATCGCCGAGATGGCGATGTCGAGCCATACCGTGATCAGGGGGCGGAGCGAGGGGAGCTGGTCGGCCTTCACCGTGATGAACAGCCAGTTGTCCCCCTCCTCGTTCTGCACCCATTCGCGGATCGAGAGGCCTTTGCGGGTATCGTCGAGATAGGAGAAGCTGCGCATCACCGAGGCCAATTCGGCCTGAATACCCGCCGAAGTCCGTTCCCCTTCCAGGCTGATGAAGGCGGCCGCATCGGTGCCGGCGGCAAAGGCAGCGAGGTCCTTCAGCTTGGAGCGCAGCAGGCGGTCGAGCAGGACCGAGACCAACATCTCACCTTCGCGGGCGAGCTTCCTCAGCACTGCCACCAGCGTGCCGCGCGCGGCCTTGGCCCAGAACGGATCGCCGGTCTTGTCGGGGATCGTCGATTCCGCGATCTGGTCGTAATGATATTCGCGGGGGACATCGCCCCAGGGCGACCATTTGGCGGTGCGCTGGTCGAGCGGGTTGAGGATGATGTCCTGGCCGGGCCGGTAGAACTTTTCGACAAAAGTGCCGGCGGTGTCATAGACGATGGCGCGCTTGCCTTCAGTGCGGATGCCTTCGAGCATCTTGACGATGAGGTTGGTCTTGCCGGTGCCAGGCGCACCGCACAGGAGAATATGCTCGGGCTCAAAAGCGTCGGGCATGGGGACGCCGCCGATCGAGAAGCTCCCCTTCTTCTGCCGCCACAGGATGCGCCTGACCTGACGGACAGTTCCGAAACGGGCGCCGCGGATATATTCGTTGGAGCCCAGCCCCCGCCCCGTCCGGGTGAAGGAGAACCAGGCGCAGACGAGCGCGCCGAACGCGAATATGCCCGAGATTAACGCGCCATGGATCAGATAGAGTTCGAAGCTGTGCAAGGTCTTCTTGGCGAGGCTCGAGGCCACCAGCCAGTCGGCCGAGGTCCAGTATTGCTGTCCCGCCGGGGTCTTGAACAGCACCGGATCGTTGGTCCCACCGGCAGCGTTCGCCTTGAAGGCGGCCTCGATCAGCTTGACGAGGACGAAGCGCTGATAGGCGGTCGAGAGTTCGAGCGCGTACCAGATCATGCCCATGACCCAGAGAATCAGGCAGGCGACCACGGTCTGGAAGAAGACCTGCGTGGTCATCCGGACATTGTGGACGATCGCCTGACCGCCGCGCGTCCAGGAACCCAGGGTATCGTTACGAAAGATGCTCATGACAGAATGTCCCGGTCGGCGCGACGCGCGAGGATAAGGATGCAGTCCCCGAGGAAGAGGAGCGGCGCGAAGCCCAGCGGCCAAGGAATGACCGGGCGCCGCAGGGCGTTGCGGTGTGCCGGCCCAAGGGCATCGGCGGGCATGTTGCGGCCCCCGCTCACCGGTCCTGCTCCGGACCGAGCAGACCCCGTTCTCGTAGGATCGCCGAGGCATCGGCCATCCCTCGCTTGAGCACCTCGGGCGTGCGTTCACCGACCGAAGTGGCGAGGATCGTCAGGATCTGGATGCAGGTGCCGAGCACCTCATCCTGCGAGGAATAGATATAGCGGCCACGCGGATCGGCAGCCTGGGTCAGGACCGATCGGATGAAGTCGGAAAAGGAAAGATCAGCACCGGCTGCGCGGCGGCTGAGGCGTTCGTAGAGGGTGTCGTCCACCCGCACACTGACTCGATGCATGTCGTAGCTCCGTGGAGGAGCCCGACGACGAGAGTCATGAAGCACTTGGTTTTTAGCGCGAACCGCCCAAAAACTCAAGAAAATTGGCCGTCTTCCATGGCACCCGCGCGAAATGGCGGAAATCCAGGTGTTGCCGGGCACCGTCGCCAGCTTCGGAAGCCATGGGTGCCAGAGCCCGTGTCCGGCGGGTGCCATGGCATCCAGCGCAACACACGGATTTATGATGGTTTATCACCGCAGCACCCGTGCGTACGGTGCATTACAATACGGCCAAGGCCGTGCGTCCTTCCTTGCGCAGCGAGCTTCTCGCTGCGTCGCCTCGCACCGGAAGGGGCGCGGCCCTTTCCCGGCACGGGGAAGGCTCTGTTCTTCTCGCCGGCGGCACGCCGGCAGGCTCTTGCCCATGCGGGAAAGTGATCGGCGATGACGTCATGATGGCTCCTGAAGTTTGCCCCTGCTCCGGGGGATTGCGAACGGCGTCCGATCCTCCGATATTGGGGGCGGCGGGCAGACCATCCCGAAGGACGATGGATATGCCCAAGATGACCGACAGAGAACGCCTCGCCGACCTCGAAGCGCGCCAGCGCAAGATGGGCGAGGAGGTGGAAAAGACCCGCCGCGCATTGCGCGGCAAATATGCCGCGATCGTTCCCGATCTCCCCGTCGAGCAATTGACGGAACGGGAATTCCGCGATGTGTTGACCGCTGTAATCCGGGTGGGCGGCGCAGCCGCCATCACCGTTCTCAAACCCCTGCCCAATGCAAGCAGCAACCCTCAATCCGCTCCCGCGAACAATCCAAAATCATCCCGCAGGGATGGCCCAGCGACGAGCATGGCGTAGCCACGCGCAGGAGGCCGAAGCCGCCTTTCGCGGCTTCGCATCGCCGCCGCGACGGACCCGGGCCAAAGGTCCGGGCTCCCGAGCGGGGGCGACATCGAGGCCAACAAAAAAAGGGATCGGCCGGACGAATGCCCGACCGATCCCGTATCGCTTCCTTACGCCGCCGCTTGGCTCCCGCGCTGGTCCTTCAGGGCGAAGAACCTCGCCGGGATGCGCTTCGCTCTCACCTCCCGGGCGAGATGCGACTGGAGCCCCGAACCTTCGCAGACGATCGCTTCGACCGGGCGCAGGTTCAGGAGCTGCTCGTTCCGCGCGAACCCGGCCCGCTTGCCCAATCGCCTGTCGAGGGTGAAGGCGATGAGCATGGTCCCGCTCCGGGCCGCCCAGGCAGCCGCGATCGCGTCGCACCCTTTGTCCTGCGCGGTCGTCGCCAGCACCATTCCCGGAATGCGCGCCTTCACCGCATCGAGCGTTTCGGTGAGCAGCGCGTGATCCTCCCAGGCCTGACCGCCCGAGAAGATCACCACCGGACCTTGCGGGCTGTGCGCTTCCGCCCGGCGCAATCTGCGTGCCGCCAGGAAGTCGGTTGCAGCAATCACCGAGGCGGTGCGCTTGGACGAGACCAGCGATCCCTTCGGGCTGGACCATGGCCGCCCCGTCTCGGCGAGATAGGTGCTTGCGGCATAGTCGCGCATGCAGGCGACCGCTTCGCGTGCTTCATCGAGCGACTGGCAGAGGAGCTGGGCTTCCTCCAGTTCCCCCATCATCACCTCGCTGCCGTCGGCGCCGTGCACCAGTTCCTTGATCTTGACCGCAGCCCGGTCGGCTTCGCCATCCAGCTGGTCGGCGACCTTGTGGAAGCTGTGGACGATCCCCCAGGCGAGCCGTGCCGCCACGCTCTCCATCCGGGTGTCGCGCAGCACATCGAACATGGTGCGCACCAGCATTTCGGTGGCGAGCTGGGCTTCAGTCGCGTCCGGCATGTCGGCGGTCAGCTCCTCCTCACCGAAACCCATGCGGCTGGTATCGTGCGCTCCCTCGAATGCTGCGCTGAAGCTGTCGGTCGTCGCCATGGTTTCGGCGGCGATGAGGTCGGCGATTTCGGCGAAGTCACGGATTGTGCGAGTACCCTTGGTCATGTCTGCCTCCTTGAATGGATTGAAAGAGGCATTTTCAAAGGCACGGGCTGTGAGCGCCGGGGTCAAGGATCGCGAAGCGACCGCGCAGCGGCGATGGGGGTCACGATTTTCTTTGGCGCTGCACAAACGCCCGAAACGGAGCACTGCCGCCCGCCCGCCAAAGAAAATGGTGGGGCCCCGTCGTCCTTGAGGCCGGTGCTATCCCCGTGCCACACTTGGACTTGTTGTAGAGAGAATTATACACCCACCTCGCCCCACGCACCCGAGGGACAACGCGGGCTCGATGCCCGTGCTGTCCCTGTTTGCGCCGCGCGACGGGCTGGAAAACCACACGGTCACAAACCGAAGACCGGACACGCCAGTCCGGTTCCTGCTTTGGGTGGCTAACCGCCGCTCCGTTTCAAATGCCTGTCGATAAGCCAGATGTGCAGGAAGTGGGCGCCAACGAATATCCCTCCCATGAAGAGGGTGACCGGAATTTCAAAACCGTCCTGGCCGGGACGTGGGGCTACGAAGATCGTCAGGGCGACCGTGGCCCAAATGATGGGAATCGCCAGCGCGGGTACGAACGCCAACGCAATACGGCGGGGTGCAGTCCAGGTGACTTCCCCGTCCAAATACCACTGCATCGGCAGACGGCTGCGTTCCCGGAATCTTTCGTTCGCAAGGAACGACATTCCGATCAGGACTGCGGTTGCGATCAAGCCGATAATGATCTGGGGCATTCACTTATCCTTTGTAGCAAGGGATAGCATTTCGGCCCATTTCCGCAAATGAGAGGAACAGAATTCCAGATCGGAATGCCCCCAGTTGCAGATATTCATCTGCTCATTTCGTGCAACGGCACGGGCGAACCTCTCACACAAAAAAAGGCCAGTACGCGGGTATCGCGTCCGGCCCACCATCGTTGCAAGCAAGCGTAAATGCGGAGGCGGAGAAACTCCGCCCCGCGACCGACCAGGAGCAATCAGGCCCGCATCCGCCGCACCGCGCTGTCGGCCACCTGGTCCGCCTTGCGGAAGGCATGGATCGGGACATTCGCTTGCCGCAGGGTCTGGTAGAGATTGGCCTGAAGCCCCGATCCCTCGCACAGCAGCGCCTCGACCGGCTTCAGCTCGGCGAGCTTGCGGTTGCGGGTGAAGGCGGTCTTGCGGCCATTGCCGTATAGCCCATAGGCGACCAGCGGCACGCTGTTATCGCTCCGCGCCGCCCAGGCGGCGGCAATCGCGTCCGCCCCCTTGCGCTGCCCGGTCGTCACCAGCGTCATATGCGGGATGCGCGCCTTGATCTCGTCGAGCTTGGCCCAGAGTGTCTCCCAATCGTGCCATTGGGCAGGCCCGGAAAAGACCACGATGGGGCCGCGCGGCATGTGCTTCTCGCGAGTGGCGAGTTCGCGGGCGCGCAGGAAATCGAGCGCGGCGATCTGGCTTGCGGTCGAGGCCGAGGATGCCCTGCTGCCCCGCGCTGCCGACCAGGGCCAACCCGACTGGACGCGGTACATCTCGGCGGCATAGTCACGCATGCATTCGATCGCCTCGCGCTGTTCGGCGACCGACTGGCAGAGGATCTGCTTCTCCTCCATCTCATTGTTGTAGACTTCGCTCATGTCGGGATGACGCGCCATGTCGCCGACTTCCAGCGCGAGCGCATCCTCGCGCCGTTCGAGCTTGCCGGCGACGAAATGGAAGCTGTTGACGAAGCCCCAGGCGATTTCTGCGGCGAGCGGCTCCAGCCTGGTGCCGGTAAACAGGTCGAAGATAGTGGCGATGATGCCCCCACATTCTGCCTGCGCGGCGAAGGGCTCGGGCATTTCATGCTCGCCAGGCTGATCGCCCGGCTCGATGACCGAGAGGCCAAGTGGATCGCCGAACGCTGCCTGGAATTCGGGGGTGGCGGTCATTTCGGCATAGAGTTCCTTGAGGTCGGGAAAGCTGCTGACACTGCGCAGCGCGCGGGTGGTCGCCATGATGACGGACTCCTGATCTATTGAGGAAGACAGAGGAAAAACGAAAAGGGCCGGAGGCGCTGCTGCACCCCCGGCCCTTCGCCAGATGCCGCTCAGGTCAGAACGGCAGGTCCTCGCCATCCTCGGCGCCGGCGCCCGCGCCCGCACCCATCAGCGCGCCATTGTTGCCCGCCGTGCTCTCGCCGAAGCCGTCCTGCGTGCGTTCATCGTAGGACCGCTGCGATGTGCCGAAGCCGCCCGCGAACTCCGCGCGCACCGTCTCGCGCCGCCAGGCTATGGTGTAGCCGCCGTCCTCGGTCGGGAACAGCGCCACCGGCAGCGGCTCGGGCAGGCCCGGATCATCGACCGAACCGGCGAGGAAGGCTTCCCCGGTCTTCTTCGAGAAGGCCTCCCACAGCGCCCCGATCTGCACCCAGCGCCGGGCGACATTGAGCGCGAGGATCTCATAGACCGGCGCGCGGTCGCTCATGCTGTCGACCTTACGCAGACCGATGCGGGGCAGGTCGATGGTGCGCGTGGCGATGGAACCGGTCAGACGGCCGTTGACGTTCCGGATTTCACCAATGTTCATGATCTTAACTCCTTGACGATGTCGCTCTCGAACCATTTCTTCGCGACACCCTCTTCAGCCCTCCTCTTCTCTGGGCCTGCCCTCGTCGCCCGGCTGGATTTCCGGAGCGCAGCACCTCCCTCACCGCCCGCGCTGCCACCGGGGCTTCCATCCTCCACAGGCGCCGATGAAACGCGCGGCCCCTCGTTCCCCACCCCGCGCCGCCACGATCGTTCTGTGATCCGGCTGGTGGCGAAATCGCGCTGCGCTTCCCGCCAAGTGCGCGCCAAATGCAGGCAGACCATCCAGCAGGCGACTACCGCTCACTTGAAGTGGCGAGGTAAAGTCATAAAGCTTGCGGCAACGACGCGGACCGGAAGCAACGACCATGTTCAAGACGATCGACTTCGAAGTTCAGGACCATGTCGCACGGATTGTCCTGAACCGGCCCGATGCGGGAAATGCGTTCAATTCCGACCTCGCGCGCGAGCTGGCTGAGGCTGCCATGGCCTGCGATCTCGACCCTGCCATCAAGGCCGTATTGCTTTCGGCGCGCGGCAAGATCTTCTGTGCAGGCGGCGACCTCAGGGCCTTCGCCGGTTTCGGTGACGAAGCGACGCCGCGCGTCAAGCAATTGGCGGATGACCTGCACAAGGCGATCTCGATATTTGCCCGCATGGATGCGCCGCTGATTGTCGCGGTCAACGGGTCTGCGGCAGGGGCCGGGTTCAGCCTGGTGATCGCGGGCGACATCGTCATTGCCGCCGACAATGCGAAATTCACAATGGCCTATACGGCGGTGGGACTCAGCCCGGACGGGAGTTCGACATGGTATTTGCCGCGCCTGATCGGTTTGCGCCGCGCGCAGGAGCTTGCATTCACCAATCGCACCCTGAGTGCTGCAGAAGCATTGGATTGGGGGCTTGCCACCCGTGTCGTCCCGGTTGCCGATCTGGAGGATGCCGCCAGGGCCATGTGCCACCAGCTCGCGGCGGGCCCGCGCGCAGCGCAGGCGACCGTCAAGCGACTGCTGCTATGTTCTCCTGGCAATGGCCTTGAGGCACAAATGGAAATCGAGGGCCGTGCAATAGCGCGTGCAGCAGGAACGCCAGACGGTATCGAAGGTGTCCAGGCATTTGCGGCAGGGCGCACGCCGGTGTTCGAATAGATCAAGTTCAGGTGGATTGTTTCGGCGGAAGGTCACGCCGACCGCATGTGTCGTGAATCCTCAATCTGCATCAGAGCTGTCCAGCCTCGATTTCCCGGAGATAGATAAATTCGGGTGCGCGAACCCCGGCGATCCGCCTGATTTCGACCAATTCCGGCGATTCAAAGAAGGCCCGGGCGGCATCGAGGGATATCCAGCGCGAAAAGTGAACCAGCCGCCGGTCTTCCGCCTCGTAGGCCAGCAACTGGAATTCGATCTCGCCCGCTGCTTTCCGCATGTCTGCCGCGTCGTCGAATATGCGCTTCCATTTCTGATATTCGTCAACCTCATGGATGATCAGAACATGGGCGTCGTTCATGGTGGTCATTTCAAGCCCTCCCGGTCGCGAACCGCTCTTGCTCATCGGAGTGCGTGGGGCAAGGTACTGCCTGGGCAAATTGTCGCATGCGTCCCTCACGGTATAAGACCGCCATTTTAAGCGTTCTTGCCCGTGGCGCGCTGATGCTCAATCCAAACTGCTGCGAGGAGTAGCAGTGCGATGAGTGCCAGCAGTAGATTGCCGTATCGTGCAAATGGCGTCGGGGGATCCATCCCGCGCAAACCGACCACTCTCCGATCACCTCTCAGCGAAAAGCCCTCTCACCCCACCGCGCGGCAGGGATATAGGTCCCGCAAGGGCTCGAGACCCGCGCAGCGGGGCTCTAGGCGTAGCCCCTTAGCCCGGTGCCCGCAAAGCGGGCAGCCGCCCCACCCTTCAATCCGCTTCATCGATCAGCAAGCCAACACGATCGTTCCGCAAATAGCAAACCTGCGACCGCGCATAAGGTCTCAGGCAAAATTCCGGCCAGACGATGCGGACGGCAGGACACGAAGTGAGCCGCAGCCGCCTCGATTACAAATCTGGCCTAAGGGTGCTGATGAAGGGCGATCTCAGGCGCCGGCGAGGCCAATCCAGGTTAGCGACAAGCGATCGCCCCCGGAGAGCTCCCCTTCGACGATGACGGCGCAACCATCGAAATCCGCAAGATCGTCGGACGTAGTGAGGTAGATCAGCTTTTCCTCGGCGGTCTCAAGCATGGCGCTGCGGCCATTCAGGCGTAGCCGTCCCGTCAAGCGGCGATAGGCATTGTTGCCCCGCGTCGCCATCAAAGGCCCCTTTGACGGGTAGGTCGTGAACGAAATGGCGGCATGCATCCGGAATAAGCGACGATTCGTAGCGTGGTCATGGCATTCCCTCTCGGGCGATGCAGCATGATGTTCAAGGCCAGCGAATGCTTCAGATCACCAGTTCGCAGGCTTGTGAACCGTTCCCTGAGGCGTCTGAAGGATCGCCGGCAATTGGGAACTGGCGAGCAGATGGACACGCGGTTCTATCTTGAAATCGGCGAGACGCTTAAGTTCGACGCTACCTTTGGGGCGTGGCGGCACCAGGCCGATAGTCATGCCGCAATCCGCCTTGGCCATGCGAATGGGGGTCAGAAGGTCGGAATCATTGGAGACGATGACGGCACAGGCGCAATTGCCCTGATAGGCGTCGCGCAACAGATAGGCCGCGAGATTGACGTCCGAGCCCTTCTCTTCCGATTTGAAGGTCCAGACCTTGACCGGGGCGCCGGCAGAGTCGGTCTTGATCACGGGCTTGCCGCTCGCACGAAGATAGCGACCTGTCGCTGGATCGGTATCGACGACAACCTGACTGACGACCGAACTCATGAAGGTGCCAAGATGGACCTCAACGCGCGGCAAGGTTTCCAGCGCATGGAGGTAGGCAAGCTGACGGGTCGGTTGGTCGGGATCGTGCGGCCGGGCATCCACCTTGGCGGTGAAATAGTAGATCTTGCGTACATCGTTCTTCGGCAGAAGCTGGTCGCAGAACCGTTCGAGATCGAGCCACTTGTGGGGCGTGCCGCGCAGGAGACCGTAATAGAGATTGAAACCGTCGATGTAGACGTGAGTTTCCAAGACGGCGGTATCCAGAAAGAGCAACGGCGGGCTTTCGCCCGCCGTGCGCCCGGCGGCCTGAGCCAGCCGGGGGAGTAGTGCCCTCTATATAGGTCAAAGGTTGAGATTGTGCAACCGCAATGGAATCCGTGACATCCGCCTATTGCAACCGGCGGGAGATCAATCAGGCATGCCCCATGATCTCCGGCAGCGCCGCTAACCGCACCGGGCGATGCGAGCCCAGAATGCCAAGCAAGCGGGTCTCGGCATCAGCCAGATCATCGACCGTCTCGAAGACCTCGCAGGTATAGGCATCGCGTGCGAAATAGTCACCCTGCCCAGGCACCATCGCCGCATAGTCGGCCGGCCAGCGGCATAGCAGCAGCCAAGGCCAGCCAAGGCTGGAGGGTGCGTATCGCGCGAAGACGATATCGTCACCACGCAACGCTGACGGGCGGCGGTCAAGCAGATCCGGGGCCACCAGCCGGGAGCGATCCCGATCGAGAAAGGTTTCCATCTCCGCATATTCAGCGTCGGTCTCGATGATCACCGGGTAATAGCGCCCAAACGGAAGGCTGGGTGAAGCGAAAACCGGAGGAATATCGATCAGGAGCACATCGGGCATCGTGGCGAGCGGCCGGGCATAGAGGCGCCGCCTTGCGGCAAGATCATCGGTAAGACGCATGGTTAAATGCTGTCGAACCTGCCGATCTCTCTGGTCAAGACGAATTGAGGCAGGAATGGCCAATTCTTCACCGGTTCCATGTCAGGCCGCAAGGCGATCAGCCGCCGCATTGAAACGGTCGAGCCAGGTTCGCAGCGGAGCGCGCTGGGCCAGCGGCACCAGGGCAGCAGCATCCTGAAACGCAATGAGATCGGCAGGCGCATGCGCGATGATCTCGTCCATCTCAGCGGAGGGAAGCAATCCTTCGGCTCGGATGAAGTCCGTCATGGCGCCGGGGCGGGCCTCGCGGCCCCGCAGGCCCCTTGTCCCTTTGCGCCACAGGCCCTCCACGGTGCGAAGCCGCGGCGCCGCCCGCGCCTCCATCAATATGATGAGGCGCAGATAGCTGCGGGGTAGCTCCCGGACCTCGTCGGGCTTCATGCCCGTACAGAAGAAGCAGGAACTGGCGACCGGAACCGGGAGTCCCTCGCGCCGGATGCGATCCTTGCATGCTTCACGATCCCACCCCCATTCGCGTAAGGGATAGCGATATTCGAACAATTCACTATCGAGGCCTTCGGCATGTGCGAAGCGCTGGCTGTCGCGCGGCCCGCAATCGAAGCCGATCAGACGGACGACTTTCTGACCCCGCGCCCAGGCCTGCCGCGCTGGAGCCCACGCCTTGGTCCAGGCGTCCTGTGGAGCGATCTTCCATTTCGCGGAGCAGACGGACCTGCCGAAAGCGATGGACGGCAAGGTGCCGTTGGTCAGGCAATTTTCGAGCAGATCCGCATAGGGCGGCCAATGCTTGAAGCGCTTGGGGCGATAGCGGACTATCTCGTTCGCGATGCCATGGGCATCCATCCAGTCCCGGAAAATCGGGATGAACGACCTTGTTTGCGGACGCTCCGGCATGTCGGCGATCAGCACCATGTCGATGCGCGCGCGCCGGGCGGCCAGTTCGATGATCATGGCGGTCGAATCGACGCCCGCACCCCATGCGACAATCACCGGCGGAGGCAGGTTCGGTTCGCACATGGATGCACATGCACGATGGCGCGGTTCAGTCATTGCGGTATCCAGAGAATGGGTCACCGTCGAAAGCCGCAGCGGCAGGACGGCCAGGGCGATGCCTGAGCGTTTCGCGGTGACGAGTGGGTCGAATGCTGGCCAGCCCGATGGTTTTCCCATCGGGCTGGCCAGCGTTACGGCTGTTGCATTCGGCAGACCGGACACGCCGGGGGCGAAGCGTTGTTCCGACACAGGTTCGAACGGCGAGAGTCAGGCGAGCACGACATGGAGTGCTCGTTCCCGACTCAACGCTTGGGAGATGTTGGCTAGCTTGGGGAAAGGATCGCGCCGACGTCGCGCGCACCGTGCAGGATACGCTCGATGCGGATGACCTGCTCCAGAACGCTGTAGAAGATCACATAGCTTTCGTGCGGCTTGGATCGTAGTCCAACACGAAGCTCGGGACGGGCTACGCCCGAATGGGGAAAATCGACGAGCTGGGCGCAGGACGTTTCGAGTTCGTCGATGAAGGTGACAGCCCGAGGGACATTATCGCGAGCGATGAAGCTGGCGATCTCCACAAGATCGGCATTCGCTGCGGGCGAAAATTCCAGTCGCATCAACTATCCGCGGCGCCGGCGGCGATATCGGCAATCCGCTTGCGTGCGTTCGCAAAAGCCTGATCGGCGGGAATGCCAGGACCGCTGGTGGCGCCATGTTCGATCTCGGCACGTAACGCGTCGAGCCGGGCCTGACGCATAGCGTCCTGCTCTTCGAGCAGCCGGAGGCTGTCGCGCACGACTTCGCTGGCCGAAGCATAGCGGCCGCTGTTCACCTGGCTCTTGATGAAACCTTCGAAATGGGCGCCCAGAGTGAAGCTGGAAGGCATGGTCAAACTCCTCTGCCGAAGAGAAATATCACTTTATGATATAGGGGCACAAGACTCAGATCTATGAGGGCGCGCGCGATGACAAGCTGCGAAGGCCGCCAGCCCAACACGATCCACGGCCACGGTAAGTTGCATTCGGCAGGGCCGGTATCGCGAGGTGGTAGCTTCGCTCCGACACCGGCTCGGACCGACGGGTGTCACGCGACCAGGGCCATGACCCGCTCATCCCGCGCGGGCGCGCAGCTGGTGGTACGATAAGGCTGCAACGGATCGCCGGTGCATAGGATGAACTGGCGCACGCCGCTCTCGCGACGGATCTGCAGCGCCACCGCATAGGCGTGTTCGAAACTTGCCAGCTGCCTGCGTCGGGGCGACAGCAACGGTACGGGATCGGCATTCGACATGCTGGTCTCCACATGAATTTCCCGCGGCATCCGAAGATGCGCGCAGCAATGGTCAACTGGGCCAGGAAGACTGGTCCTTGGGCAAGCGGCCATCGGGATCGTGAACCGTCATTCGATCGGCAGCGGCAAGGTTCGAGTTGAAGATTACGAGGTTTGTGCCGCCCGGATGCCGGATCGAAGGAAAGAGGATGCCCTTGTGGCCATCCGAGATGACTTTGTCGGCCAGTAGCCAGGACGACGGCGTTCCCTTGTCAATCCGCACGATCCGCCGCCACGGACAATCCCATTCCGCCCAATCGCCAGACCAATGGTCCGGATCGTAGCCGCCAGAAAGATCGACGATGCTCTCCACCGAGAGCAGGTAGCTGGCCAATGTCGCGGGCCGGACCAGCGAGGAGTCCTGGGCATATTCCTCCAGCGCGGTCTGCGGCGCCCGCGCCAGATAGAGCGCTTCGATGCCGCCCCGGTTGAAGCGACCGCCTTCCGCTGCCGCGCCCGCACCGCTCAGGGGCACGAAAGCCCATTTGGGGGTGAGGTAGCGATAGAAGACGTCGTCGGGACCAAGCGCCCTGACCTTCACCCGCTGGCGCCGTTTTCGAGATCACGCAGATGCGCCATCACCGCGTCGGCATGCCCCTCCGCCACAAGTTCGGCGGCGGTCTTGTGATCGTAATCGGCGATGGGCTCGTTGCGGTACCAGAAGATCGCCTTGGACACGTCGCCGGTCAGCGTGGCAGCCGCGGCGATGACCCGCACCATTTCCCGAAGCTTGTCCTGCAGGCGCTCGGAGGCCGGATTGCGCATGGTATTGCGATGGACGCCAGCGAGATTGGCGAGGCCCGCAACCTGGATCCCCAACGCCGCGGAAAAACGCTTGGGAGAAATATAAGGCGTGCGCGGTTCCTGGAGGCTCTCGACGAACCCCGATATGGCGGTCGTGCGGCGCTCCATCGATACGGCGGGCATGGCCATCTCCTTCAGAGCTAGTATTTGCACATATATTGCACATTTTCAAGGCCAGATTACGCCCATTCACGGCGACATACAGGCACTAGGCACATCAGTCTGATGGAGCGGCGGCCTCATCCACGAACGCAAGGTCGATCTGGCCGTCACCGGCGACCATCGAAACCCGTCGGCCCGCAGGAATGAGCCAACGAATCTCCTCATGGACGATGTCGCGAATGCGCTCGAGGATCGCTGCATCTTCACCGCGCAGCAGGGTATTGGCGATCTGCCGCGCCTGAACCAGGAAATAGCGCTGTTGCGTCTGCCAACTGTCGTTGTCGACATCGTCGGAGGCGCAAAAGCAGGAAGCTTCGAGCAGATCGGCGAGGTCGTTGGGATCGACCGAACACCCCGGCGCCAGAAGGATCAATGTCTCGTCGAGATCGGCTGACCAGCCATCGTCGGGCGCGATCAGGACGTCCGCCGGAAAGGAACGGGACGATGCGCTTTCATCGGGGGTGCCGGAAGGGCTGATGAAAACATCGAGCATGATCGCCGCGACGGTCCCGGATTGCATCGTGTCAGGCAGGGCCAGCCCTTCCTCGTAGCGATGTATTTCGCCTTCGGCTTCGATCCGGAACGAGAGGGCCGATATGCGCGGCACGAGGTCATACCAGCGATAGCCCGCGAACGCGGAAACCTCGCGGACGAGCGCGCCGCCCAGTATCTCTCCGCTTCGCAAGACGCGGGCGGCGCATTGTTCGATCGGCGGCTCGGCATCGGGGAACAGGATCATCGGCCTGTCCACGACCCGTTCACCCACGGCCAAGGAATTCCCATCAGCCGTGCGTGGAATCCAGGCCGGAAGCCATGGCTCGGCTTCAGAAAGGTCGATACCGAGTTCCCTCGCCCTCAACCATTGGGCATGGGCCAGGCGATGACGGCCATGGTGGGCAATCGCCCGGAAGATCGCGCGCTCGGCGGCTTCGCGCAAATGGTCGAGTGCGGCATTCTGAACCATCTCCTTGCGGGCCGGGAGGACCAGTTGCAGCGCCGGCGCATCGATGATGTCGACCCGCACGTGCCAGCATTCGCTGGTTTCAACCTCGCTGACGCTCGGCATGGGACAGCATACTGTCAGCCCGTGGAAATTGATGCGCGGATAGCTCGACGGAATATGTCCACGCTCGAGAAACACACCAATTCTGCAACCTTCCCAGTCCTCCACACGAACCGCGCCGGCGAGAAAATCGGATCGCTTGAGTTCCTCGCCCTTGAACAGCACCGGAAGCGGATAGTGCCGGGCGGCATTGACCGCAGCGGCGGCCAGATCCTTCCCCCACGCATCGGGCATACCGATCCGGAGTTCCGTGCCGGCGTCCACCGCCCAGGACTCGATCGCTAGCGGCGCGCCACTCTCCCAGGCTTCCGGCGCGATGACGACGCGCCAGCCATTGTCGGTGCCTCTTGCACGGGAGCGGATTTCGACGGGGCGCCCGGCAACACTGAACACGCCCATCCCGGCCGGATCTTCGCGGTGCTGGGTCGCCTCATTCCACCCCGAGTCGCCCAGCGTCACCAGCTTGGCCGGATCGGCGACACCTGATCCGTCGTCACGGACCACGAGGATCGAACGCCCATCGTCATCGACGACATCGATCTCGATGCGGCTGGCATCCGCCCGGCGGGCATTTTGCAGCAGTTCGTTGAGGACGTCGGTCACGCTGTTGTTGAACAGGCGGCTGACCTTGCCGATCAGAGATTGGCCAACCGAGGTGTGGATGGTGGCAGGAAGGGACATGAGGCTCTCCGCAATGGCGATGCAGCCGATTCCACACCGCCACATCCGCCCTGCCCCCTTCCCCTCACCGCTCGGATGCAGGGCTCGGTAGCCGCCTGGCTTCCAGAAGATCAGCGAAGCGCTGCCTGATGGCGCAGGCGTCTGGATAAAGGTTCGCGAGGCCGTGGCGTCGCAGCAGCGCTTCGCGGACCTCGGCGATCACCCCCGCTTCCGCCAATGTCGGCAGACGGGGCGGCCGGCCCTTCACGAAACGCAGGCCCGCCGGCAGGGCTGCCTCCATCGCCCGGCGCTCGGCCGCCCCCCGCTTGGCCACCGCGATCGCGCGACCAAGGGACGGCGGCAATAGCTGCGGCGCGACATCGGCCAGCCAGCGTCCCGGCTGGAACGAAAAGGTCGAGGCCGCTTCCATGGCGACCAGGTGACGGTAGAGTTCGTGATTGCCCGTAGCGCCGGTCGCGGCGGCAAGGTCTTGGCCTGAAGCCAGGACGCAGAAGGCGCACGACAGCCGGGAGGAGCCATGGCAGCGATAGGCTTCATGTAGCGGAAGGTCATGCCGGTCGTGGCACGCGAACACATCGTCGCTGGACCAGTGGACCAGCGGATGCCAACTGATCATTCGGGTCTTCGCCGCATTGCCGGACTTGGCGAAGCGCGTGTCGAGCCGGGAAATCGGCGTATCACGGCGCGCGGCACTTTCGGCTCGGCGCAAGCCAATCACCGAGACGATAGTCTCTCCCCGGTATCGTCGCGCAAGCTCAGGGCCGATCACCTGGGCTTTGAGTTCCGAGGTGCAGAACCGGAGGCTGGCCGAGGACCAGGGGCCGATCAGATGGTAGAGTTCGAGATTTTCATAGCGGCGGCATCCGTTGGCGAAGCGCTGTTCCCAGCGTGCGACCATGTCGCCAGCACTGCGGCGCGCGACAACGAGCGGCAGGCCAAGGCGTTCGGCAACCGCAGCGACGGTCTCAGGCGTGGAGCGCCATTCGGCGCGGCCGAGATCGGCATGAATGGCAATCCGCCGATCGCGAGGATGTCCAAGCTGATCCAGCAATGCAGTCGCCGCCTGTGCGGCGGCCGAGGAATCCTTGCCGCCCGAAAGGTTGAAGGCGAACCAGGCACCCCGCGCAACTGCGTCCAGAACCAGACCGTCGATGGCGACGTCGGGGGCCGCGCCGGCAGGTGGCCGGACGACCGTGAAAGGAATGTTCACCCGCGTCCCTCCCCCGTGGAGTTATGGGTCAGTGAGCGGCCGAAAGAATGGCGAGAGCCTGCCGGATCACGGCATCATCACCGCCATTGACGATAACCGCCTGCGGATTGGTGACGGTAACGGCTCTCGCGATCAAATCGAGCGGGCGCTTGCGCAAGGGATATTGATATATCTGGCCGCGCTCGATCGTGATGAGATTGGTGCGGAGCAAGCGTTTCAACCGGCGATATTCGAGTTCATGCGCCAGCAGGTCGCCGACTTCCGCCTCGATATCATGTTCGAGGGTCAATCCCTGAAACGGGCGGATCGGGCGGTTGGCCTTGAGCCATGCATCGACCTCGGCTTCTGTCCACCGTCCAACCTGGCGGTAGAAATCGCAACCGCCCTGCCCCTGATTGCGGGCTTCAAACGCGCGCTCGCCATTTATCCACACTTCGGCGGTAAAAGCTTCGGTTTCTTCCGACAATTTGGGATTGTGGTTGATACGGCGCAGCTCGATTTTCATCGCGGGAACTCCCTCGGCACTCCCCATCATCGGGAGCCCGCCTTCATTCCCCCTTCCCTTTTCAAGCGACCTTCATCCAAGCGGCCACCTCGCTGCGAGCGCAGCGGGCAAGGACGCTAATGACGTGTCCGGATAGGCAGGGATCTACAGGCCGAACACCGGGTCAGCGGCGAATGCCGCAATGTCGGCGATCAGGGCTGCGGTTGCGAGCGCCACGAGTTCGCCGCCCTTGTCGGGCGTGGCCAATCCGGGGTCGGACCCCATCCGCCCGTCCGGGAAGCGCTTCCGGAAATCAAGCGCTTCGCGAATGGGCCCGGTCGGCGCGATTTGCGGCGCGTAATTGGCGTGCTTGATCGCGTCCGGATAGGCCCACTGCGTGATCGCGATCTCCGACGGGGTGGCGTGGCTGCCGTGTCCGACCGGGAACTGGCGCTGCGCCAGTTCCGATACGCCGGGCAAATCCCACCAACTCCTGAGTTTCAGCGCGAAGCCGCGCGGCCGACCAACAAAGCTTGCCTCGACATAGAGTTCAGAGAAAGCCGCCTCGATCGTCGCGATATTGCCGCCGTGACCGTTCAGGAAATAAATGTGATCGAAGCCATGGCCGGCAAGCGAGCGGACCCAGTCGCCGATCGCGGCGATGAACGTCGAGGGGCGCAGCGAGATCGTGCCCGGAAACCCCAGATGATGCTGGGCCATGCCGATGTTGAATGTCGGCCCCACGAGAATATCGGCGGTTTTCTGCGCCTCATGCGCGATGATCTCGGGACAGAGCCAGTCGGTGCCGAGCAGCCCCGTGGGTCCATGCTGTTCATTGGAACCGATGGGAATGACGATGGTACGCGATCGCTCCAGAAAGGCTTCGATCTCGGGCCAGGTCGACAAATGCAGCAGCATGATAATCCTCGAAAGGTAACGTGTGTCAGATCATCATCGCGGAGCGAGCACCAATCACCCGCGGGCGACAAGCTCCGCGTCCGGCCGCGATTCTCCGACAGCCTGTGCCATCAGAAAATGATCCGGCGATCTCGCACAGGCAGGATCGGTCGCAGCAGCATGGCCCGTCAGCGCCAGAGCCTGGCAACGGCAACCGCCCCAATCAATCTCGCGCCGATCACAGCTCCGGCAGGGATCGGGCATCCAGTCCGTGCCGCGATAGCGGTTGAACGCATCCGAGCCGGTCCAGATGGCGGCCAGCGAATGGTCCCGGATCGACGGAAAATCGATGTCGGCCAGGGTTTCCGCGGCATGGCAGGGAAGCACCTTGCCCGACGGCGTGATGTTGAGGAACCGGTTGCCCCATCCCCCCATGCAGGCCTTGGGACGCGCCGCAAAATAATCCGGCACGACATAGTCGATGATCATGACGCCCTTCAGGCGGAGCCGCGCGGCTTCAACGATTTCGGTCGCACTATCGAGTTGTTCGCGGCTCGGCAACAATGCCGCCCGGTTGAGCAGGCCCCAGCCATAATATTGGGTATGAGCGATTTCGACGCGAGCGGATCCCAGCGCCTCCGCCATGGCGATCATCTCGCCGACGCGCTCGGCGTTGCGGCTATGGATCACGAAGTTGGTCGTCAGCGGCAGACCCGCCGCCTTGATCCGGCGTGCTGCTGCCAGCTTCTTGTCATGGCCGCCGCGATAGCCGCCGATTCGCTCGGCATTGGCGGGATCGGAATCCTGAAAGCTGAGCTGGATATGATCGACCCCGGCATCCAGCAGCGCCGTCATCGCCTCATCGCTCAGCAACACGCCCGAGGTGATGATGTTGGTATAGAGCCCCAGCCCGGCGGCGTGGCGCACCATCACTGGCAAGTCGCGCCGCACCATCGGCTCGCCGCCGGAAAAATGGATCTGGAGGATACCAAGCGCGGCCGCCTCATCGAGAACGCGCAGCCAGTCCCCGGTCGCCATCTCCGCACTCGCGCGTTCAAGTTCCAGCGGGTTGGAACAATAGGGACATTTGAGCGGGCAGCGGTGGGTCAGCTCGGCGAGGAGCGCCATCGGCGGCTCGGGGACGAGCATGCTCACAGCCTTATAACGCCCTTGTCCGCCAGATCCTGCAGCAGGGTCACGACGTCGGTCAAGATCAGCTCGCGCGGCGCCTCGAACCGGGATGCAAGCGTGTCCGCGATGGAGGCAATGGTGCGGGCGCCATCGACCAGCTTCAGGATCTCGACGGCGATTTCATCGGGCTGGAACAGTCTTTCCGGCGCGAGCAAAACCCATGCGTCGCGCACCTTGTCGAACCGGAACTTCACGCCCGCGCCAAGCCGAGGGACAGCATCCTCAACGATCATGATTGCGTTGCCGGATTGAAGGCACCGGGCGGGACCAGGCCGGGGGCGACATAGGCGAGATACAATGCATCGAGCTGTGACCACAGCACGTCGCATTTGAAGCGAAGCGCCGCCAGCACCTGCTGCTGCCGTTCCACCGTGTCGGCATGCTTCTTGACAAAGCCAAGCGCAAATTCGCTGTCCTGCGGCGCCTGGGTGAGACGCGGCGTGAAATAGGCCAGCGTTTCCGGGGTGATCCAGGCATAGCCCGCGAGCATGCCCGATACCCGCTCGGCGATGATGGTCGGCGAGAACATCTCGGTCAGCGAGGAGGCCACGGCTTCGAGCACCGAGCGGTCACGGACGAAATGGACATAGGCGTCCACCGCGAAGCGGGTGGCCGGCAGGATCGCGCTGGTACTTTCGACAAGCGCGGGATCGAGGCCGACGCCCTCCGCCAGCTTGAGCCAACGCGCCACGCCGCCCGGAACAGAACCATCGCCGTCATGGTCCACGAGCCGCCGACGCCATTCACGGCGCAGTTCGGCGGTCGGCAGGCGCGCGAGCAGCGTTGCGTCCTTGGCGGGTATCTGGCTCTGATAATAATAGCGGTTGAGCGCCCAGGCCTGCACCTGACCCTGGTTCAGCTTTCCATCGTGCAGCAGGCGGTGGAAAGGGTGGAGATTGTGGTAGCGCGTCGCCCCGATCTGGCGGAGTTCCGCCTCCAGTTCATCGGGCAGGAGCAGCCGGACAGTCACAGCACGATCTCCATGCCGTCATAGGCCACTTCCCAGCCGGCGGCCTCCGCCTCGGCGCGTTCGGGCGTATCGTCGAGCAGGATAGGGTTCGAGTTGTTCATATGGATGAAGATCTTCCGCCTGACATCGAGATCGCAAAAGGCTGCCATGGTCCCGTCCGGGCCGCTGACGCTCATATGCCCCATCCGGCGGCCCGTCTTGGGTCCGAGCCCCGCGAGAACCATCTCATCGTCGCGCCAAAACGTGCCGTCGAAGAAGACAAGATCGGCGCCCCGCAACCGTTCGGCCAGGGCGGGCGTCATCGCCGCGCAGCCGGGTATGAAAAACAGGCTGCGCCGCCCGTCCGAAACCGCCGCGGCGACGGTCGTCTCGCTGACCTCGATCGGCGGCGCATCGCTGCCATCCTCGAGATAAAGCGGCACCTTGCCCGGAACGGCGAACAGTTCCACGGTCAGGCTGGCGCCGAGCGCGACCGGCTGGCCCAGCGGGACGACCTGCCGCGACACGATATCG
Organism: Caenibius tardaugens NBRC 16725; assembly: GCF_003860345.1. Classification (GTDB taxonomy): domain Bacteria; phylum Pseudomonadota; class Alphaproteobacteria; order Sphingomonadales; family Sphingomonadaceae; genus Caenibius; species Caenibius tardaugens. Next base: position 3,890,345 of record NZ_CP034179.1, on the reverse strand, counting down.
CGCGCGAGCACCTCGAAGATCGGGTTGGCATCAAGCACGGAATGAATTCGATCCGTGGCAAGAAGACTGAACGGCTGGCGTTCGCGCAGCGTCAGCAGGCCGGCGATCACATCGACGTCGCCGCCAGTCAGCACCACGCCCGCGATCGGGGACGATCGCAGACCTTTGCGCGGATGCAGGCATGGTGTTTGTCCGATCTGCTGGCGCAGATCAGGGGATGCGTTCAGCAGGAACCAGCGCTCGCCATCGCCACTGACGGCAAGACTGGCCTGCGTGCGGGATTTTGCTACAGGATCATGCGCGCGGGCTCTGCGACAGGGCGCCGCGTTGGAGTTCCATTGCGGGAAACCGCCGCCCGCCGCCGCCCCAGGACGACGGCTTGCATGGAAGGTCAGGCCTTGAGTTCAGCGCAGGCGTAGCAATTGATCTCGCAGCCCAGCGCGATTTCGACGATCTTGGGGGTCTTCCAGGCCATATATCTCTCCGCTTTGCATCTGCGGCACGGACCGTTCCGGGCTACAGGCGTGTTCTGTTTCGCGGACAGGCTTTAAGCGGTGCGGACATTTCAGGCAATGGTCCTTTGGGCCAACAACGCAAGCAGCTCCAAAGCCGCGCATCGCGGCCATGCATTGCGATTGTCATGAACAGCACCACCGCTTAACCGGAATAGATGAACCCCCGCCCCGCCGCAGAAGTTATCGAGGACGGCTTGCCGATCCCTCGCCGCTACGTGGCGATTTTCGCGCTTTCAGCGGGGACAGCGCTCGCCGTCATCGACGGGACGATCGCCAATGTTGCGCTGCCGACGATCGCGCGCGCCCTCAGCGTTCCGGCAAGCCAGGCGGCACATGTCGTGACGCTCTATCAGCTTGTCCTTGTCATGGCGCTGCTCCCCTTGTCCGCGCTCGGCGACAGGATCGGGCATCGCCGTTTGTATCAGTCCGGGCAGATGATCTTCATCGTCGCCACGCTTGCGTGCGTCTTTGCGACCAGCCTTCCCCAGCTGTTGTTTGCGCGCGCTTTGCAGGGACTGGGGGCGGCGGGCGCGCTCAGCGTTTCATCCGCGCTGATCAGGGCCGCCTATCCGGCGCGCCAGCTTGGCCGGGGTCTCGGGATCAACAGCATGATCGTGGCTAGCGCGGGAGCCCTGTCGCCGACGCTCGGAGGCGTGATCCTCCACGTGGCGCCATGGCAGTGGGTGTTTGCCGCCCCGGTTCCGTTCGCGCTGCTATCGCTTGCAGCCGGAGCGATCGCCTTGCCGCAGCCGAAGACCGTCCTTGAACGATATGACTATCTGGGCGCGCTGCTCAACGCAGCCACATTTGCCTTGCTCATATTGGGCCTGCAAGATCTCGCCTATGGTCGGGACATCCCGTCAGGAATTCTAAAACTTGTGGCCGGAGTAGCAGCGGCGGCTACCCTGATCCGGCAGCAATCGCACGCGGCACGGCCGATCCTGCCGCTCGACCTGCTCCGCCAATCGCGTCTGGCCGTTCCGGTTACGGGCTTGCTGTTGGCATTCATGGCACAGATGATCCTGCTGGTGTCGCTGCCCTTCCGGTTGGCGCATCGTTCCGGTTTCACGCCGGTCGAAATTGGCGGCACCCTGTCGCTCTGGCCGCTCACGCTGATCATCGTCTCGCCGCTCGCGGGGATGTTGTCCGATCGCATATCCAATCGGCTTCTCGGCGGCGTGGGCATGGCGATCACCACGGCGGGATTTTCCGCGATCGCGCTTCTGCCGGATCAGGTGTCGCAGCTCGACGCCAGCGTGAGGATGGCGATCTGCGGCCTTGGGTTTGGGCTGTTCCTGTCGCCCAACGCACGCACGATCATTGGTGCGGCACCGCGAACGCGCGCGGCGGCCGCCGGCGGACTGATGGCGACCACCCGGCTGACCGGTCAGGCCCTGGGAGCCTCGATCGCGGGAGGCCTGTTGGCGCTCGGGACAGGCGACGGTGCGTTGCCAGCGGGCCTGGCCGCTTCGGTCGCGTCGCTGATCGGGCTGGCGTGCATCGGGCAATCGAGGCCGGGCGTGTCGTGAGCGGCGCGCATGATTGACCCCGATATTGTGGTAGGGACGGATGGTCGTCGACTCGGCTTGCAATGTTTGCGGCGCGCGCATCCAGAGATCGGGAACGTCATGCGGAAACTCGACAGTGAAGAGCAGGAACTGCTCGATCAGCTCAATGCCGGTCTTCCGACCGACGCGCTGATCGCCATGCTCCGCGACCTCGCTGACGTCCTGAACAAAGAGGGCTTGGCGGTCAGGGCGCGCGTTGCCGAAACCGCCGCTGATCGGCTGGAACAGCTGAACGCGGCCCGAATAAATTGAACACCGCCGCATCGCCGGCCATGCCGGGCGGGTCAAGCCAGCACGCGGCAATCTGCTGCCATGCCAACCGCCCGTCAGCGCGATCGGTGATCCGCGAACGGCAAAGGCCAAATCTTGGCGGTCAGTGCCTCAGCACCCCTTCGACCGTCTCCTCGAACAAGGGCCATAGACAGGCCAGCGCTGTCATCATCGTCGCGAAGAGCATGACGACCAGCGTTGCTCTTGCCGGCCGCTTTCCTGATCGTCTCGACTGGACCGCCACCCACAGCCAGCCTGCGACCACCGCAGCGATAGCGATCGGCGTGAGCCAGGCATAGGCGTCGGCGAACCAGGCGATGACGGCACCTAACGATCCGAGCATCGCAGCCGGAATCGCGAATGGCAGGACGCAGCAGACGCCGCAGGCAAGCGCGGTCACCGATGTTGCGGCCGCGACGGCGCCGACCACCCGGTTGTCCTGCTCGGCAGTCTCGCCGGTCATGCGCCGCACCCGCTGGCGCAGCCGCAAGCGGCAGATTGCCCGGCCTTTTCCTGGAACGAGGCGAACAGCTGTTCGGCGGCATCGCGCGCGCCCTCCGGTGCTGTGATCGCCAACGTCACCATATTTTCGCGCTCGGCTATGTCGAAGCTCAGGAACGCGCAGCATTGCTGTTCCTGCGCCATCATCTGGCGAACATCGGCAAGCGCCGCCGGAGCATAGTCGAGTTCGAGCTGGAGATCGCCGCGTCGCGCAGCCTTGAGCGCTCTCGTATTGAGGTCGGCAATCCATGTCATCCGCGCCTCCAGACCGCCTCGATCCAATGTGCAAGCAATCGGCACCGCGCCTGTCACCTGATCCATAGTCACTCCTGTCAGCTGGCGCAGCCAAAGCGGCCGCGATCATCGCTGGCCACGTCATACAAGTTGAAGTAACTTGAGGTTCAAGCACTAATTTCGAGGCAGGGATGGCAGGACATAAAATCGGCGCGCTCGCCAAACGCACCGGCACCAACGCAGCAACGATTCGCTATTATGAAGGGATCGGCCTGCTACCGCGCCCCGATCGCCAGGATGGCAACCAGCGTCGTTATGGCGATGATGATGTCGGGCGGCTGACCTTCATCCGCCGCTGCCGCGATTTCGGGTTCTCGATCGAGCAGGTGCGGACGCTGACATCGCTGATCCAGGATCGCTCGCGATCCTGCGTGGAAGCGCGCGATCTGGCGCAGGCGCATCTCGCCGCGATCCGCGCAAAGCTTCGGGAACTCAAAGCTCTGGAGAAGAGCATCGCGCAATTCGTCGAGGTCTGCGACGCCGAATGCGTCGGTGGTCCGGGTCCGGACTGCGTCATCCTCGACGATCTGTCGGGGGCACGTTCGATCGCTTCGTCCTGCTGCAGCGCCGCGTGATGCCCACGATATTGGCGTATGTCGGCGCCGCGCTCGCGGAAATCGGCGGCTGCTTCGCATTCTGGGCCTGGCTGAGGCTGGGTAAATCGCCATGGTGGATCGCACCAGGAATGGTGTCGCTGGCCCTGTTTGCCTGGCTGCTGACGCGCGTTGACAGCGACGCCGCGGGCCGCGCCTATGCTGCATATGGCGGCGTCTATATATGCGCGTCGCTGTTCTGGCTGTGGGCGGTCGAAGGAGTGCGGCCGGATCGCTGGGATACCATCGGCGGTATTGTCTGCCTCACGGGCACGGCCATCATTCTCCTCGGCCCACGTAGTGCGTAAGGGATGGATCGTGCCGTAGGCCCGGCGCCCCATGCAGTAACGACAGGAGTTCGCAGCCCGCTGGGGAATCTACCAGGGAAAGGTTGTGAGCCCCTCGACTGCGCAGGCATCGCAATCGAACAGCAGATAGTCGCAAGCCAACTCGCGCCCCCTGCGCATCGCCGCAAGCACTTCGTCCGGTATCTTCTCCCGATCAGGCTCCTCGGCCTCACGGGTGGGGATGAACCAGCCATAGTGGGTGGAAGCGACGGCAAGAGGGCGGCTCGACGGTTCAAGTGTCGCCCAGCCATCGAGCAGGTCCGCGGTTTTCATCGAGACATGCACGGTGCTCAGCACGAGATGGCGACCGATTTCCAAGGGATATTCCTTTCCAGGCGCTTGAGAGGGTTGCGGCCGCCATCCAGGCGATGGCGGCCGACGCTACCGACAAACGGGGGGACCGACTGGTTCAGTTGACCCGTTCGAGCAGCTTGCGGGCCTTGCCCTCGAGTTCGAGCCGGCTGTCCTGGTTGGTCTTGGTCCGGGCGTGCGCGGTAATGCCCTGCACAAAATCGTAGAGGCTTGTCGGCGGATGGCCTTCCTCGACCAGCACCGCGGTGATGATCTTCGAGGTCTCGGCCTTGGAGAAGCCGCGCTTGCGCAGGAAATCTTCGCGATCATCATCCTTGCGGGCGACGATCCTCTCGCGGGCCTGCTTGATGCCGTCGACGAATGTGCGCGGCGAGGAGTCGGCAAAATGTTCGAGCGCGGGCGCGGCCTCGTGCGCGAAACGGTTGGCGGCGAATTTCGAGTGGCGGATGTTGATCTCCTCGAAATTTTCGACGCCCCACAAGTTGCGATTCATACACACGGCGCGCAGGTAAAAGGTCGAGATTCCCAAAGATTTGGAGCCGACTTCTGAGTTCCAACAATAGAACCCGCGAAAGTAGAGATCGGGTTCGCCGTTGGGGAGCTTGCCGGCCTCGATCGGATGGGTATCATCGACCAGGAACAGGAAAACGTCGCGGTCCGAGGCATAGAGCGTGGTGGTCTCCATGCTGACGTCGACATGCGGATTGTAGATCATGCTGCCCCAGTCCAGGACGCCAGGCACCTTCCAGCGGGTATCGCCGATGCCGTTGCCGGCGATCCGCATGACGGCGCTCACCAGTTCGTGATCCCAGATGCGACCATAATCTGGTCCTGTAACGGCGCGCAGTTCGGTGCGGCCGTCGTCGGTCTGGAGCAATTTGACCTGCTCGCCGCGATGGGAAAGCAGCCCGTGCTGCATGTTGATGCCGGCGAGCGCGGCGGGCAGCGTGCGCAGATAGGACGCGGGCGCGCCGACCAGGCTGGCGAGCTGGCCGAACGACCAGTTAGTGGGCGCGATTGGGCGTTCGTCGCCAGGCACGATCAGCGAAAGGCGCTCTGGATTATCGCTGCGCGCCTCGACCCGCACCGCCCTGCTTTCAACGACGCGGGTGGTGGCGCGGTCGGCACGCCGGCGAACGCTGTCGTGCAGGTCGGTGAGCGAGAGGAAGCGCTCGTCGTCGGGCCGGGAAAACCATTCGGACGAGACCCGGCTCACATTGCGACCGCGGGAGATATCGACGCGGTACCCGCCGCTGGCCGGACGGTCGTGCGAGGGACCGGCAGGTGCCGGATGGTCGAGGACATCGTGGTCGATTACGCGGGCAAGACTGGCCATGAAGCTGCTCCTGGAGGCTGGAAGGTGGAAGAGCCGGTGCATCACCGCATCCGCGCTCATCCTCTCCCACCCCCTTCCTTCCACCGTCCCGAACGTTCAGGCCGAAGCGGGTAGCCATTCGTAGAGAAGATGGGCGTCGGCCTCGTGCTCGTTGCCGACGGCGATCCGCACCAGGCGCCCGTCGCAGGCAAAATTGCCGGCGCGGGGAAAGTCGCAATAGCTGCGTCCCTCGAACACGAAATCCTTCGAGCGGATCTGGATGACCTTGCGGGTCGCACCCAGAGCGCGATGTTTGTAGGGCGCGTGCAGCAGGGTCAGGCTGTCGCCCGCCTTCAGGCGCTTTTTGAAGCTCGCCAGCGATACCAGATTGTCGACGGGATTGGCCTTGCCGCGCCGGGCCGCGAGCGCCGCCCAATAGGCCTGCCGGATGGCGACTTCTGAATAAAACGAGCAGTTCCAATAGTCCTGCAGGGGATTGGTGCGACAAAAGCCGAAGCGCTCGATCTGGTCGCGCACCCTGACGATAAAGGCTTCTTGCGCGTCCCGCGCGGACAAATCTTCGGGCGCGTCGAGCACTTCGACAGTGATCTTGCGGCCACCGGAAAAACGCTCGCTGCGAATGGCAAAGCGGATTTCGGGGAACTGGCTGACAAGGTGCCGTTCGATCCGATGGCACAAGGTCGGTAGATCGTCGGCCGGGCGATAGAGGTCACCCTGATAGTAGAAATTGCCGCGTTCGTCATGGTCGGTCTGGCTGTACAGGCGCGCCGAAGGCTCCGCCGGTGCGGATAGGGTCATGGGTTTTGTCCTTTGATTCTAAGGAAATTCAGGTGATGCGGGCTGAAACCCAGTCCCAATAGCCGAGCCGGGTGTCGCCGTTGGCGACCTCGGCCTGCCAGTCGGCAACCGGGTGATCGGGATACTCGGCCCAGAGATCATCCTCGGGGAGATTGATGCCCATCAGACGATCCCTCCCTCGATCGCGCGGGACAGCACTTCGCGGGTGGTCTCGATCTCAATGCGGTCGGCAAAGACCGCGCACCATCCGCCACCGAATTCGTCCCGTCTTGCTCGGGAGCAAGAAAAGGCGAATTCGAACCCGATGGGAGCCTGACGGAGCGTGTCCTGGCAGCAATGCCGGATCAGTTGGCCAAGCGCGGCGGGCTGGAAATCGGTCATGCTCCAGAAGGAGACGATACTGACGCCGGGCTGATCGAGCGTGTTGCCGCCCTCGAACTCAACCCCGAAATTCGGAAAATCGGGATCATCGAAGATTGCAAGAAAACCGCTCCATGTATCATCCGGCGCGACCGACGGGAACGCCATGAGGAACTCCGGCGTAGGTTCGGCCGGGGTGTCCCCGTCCCCGAGATCATAACTTGCCTGAAACGCTTCCTCAATCAGGGCCATCTCGGCATGGCTGCAGGTAAAGGCAAAGCTGCCCTGGGTGTAGCTATCAGCCATGGCACAGCTCGCACGCCTGCGCCGAAGCCCCTTCACCCTCGACAATGGTCACCGGCGGCGGTGTGAACTCGGCGGAGGCAAACCACGTCTCGATTGCCTCGAGAGAACCGAGCGCGCGCAGCCCGCTTCGGGTCAGCACGACCTCATCGCTTTCGGTGAGATCGAAATAGGCGGCAGGGCCCTTGCCTGTGAACACCGCGCGTTCGGGACCGAACGCGCCCGCGCAGCTGCCCGAGCCCCTGACGAAAGCGATGCCATGCTGCTCACAAAAGCTCTCGGTCTCCTGAAAAATGCCTCCGGGCAACTCACAGGCAAAGGCTTCGAGTACCTCATCATTGCGGACGGACGTATCGTCCAGGGCTTCGCCTTGCCAGTCGGCGCGGCCGCCATCCAATTCGACAGCCGCGATGAGCCCGGAAATGCAGGATCGCGGGATGTGTCCGCCGATCACGATGGACGCTGTTGCACGGTCAGCCATTTTGAATCTCCTTTTGAAACGGGGCGAGCGGGTCACTTCACCGCCGCTCCAGCCTCAAAACCCCTCCCCCTCTCCACCTGCACAAATTTTAGGCAGCCCCAATCTCGAGCCGGGGATACCTGACGAGCAGATCGAATGTCGCAGCCGTTAGCGGTGCTATGGGTCGATGCTCGAGATGGACCAACATTCGCCGATCAACGCTCGTCAGCGGCAGCGCCGATCAGATGGCGCAGCTTGGCCCAGGCAAGGTCCTCGCCGGCGCGCAAACCATGGTTCAGGCCCTGGCCGTAAAGCCGGTAGGCGGCGGCGGTCACTTCTGGCGTCGCGCTTGCGGGAAACAGCGCGACGAACTGGCCTTCGTCGTCGAGCAGTTCGAACACGTCGGTGCCGGAACTGAGGCTGGTGATGGCAATGCGCGCCGGACTGTTCAGCTGTTCGAGGTCTGCGTTGAAACTCTCGACGAACAGTGGGTCAAGGATAGGGTCGTTTTGCGCCATGGGACTTCTCTGAAAAACGCGGCCGAACATCCGGCAGCGCCCTTCCCCACCCCACTTCCCTCCCGGACGATCAGATCAGGTCCTTCAGAACCCGGTCGGGCGATGGCGGGGGTTTACGCTCGCCCCGATACTGTCGCCGAGATGGCCGCGAGAACCTCTTCGGCCCGGTCCACCGGCACGAATATCCGTGTCACATAGGCGATCACCTCGGTGAAGCATCCGCGTGCCTTCAGCCATTCGCGGTCCTGCGGCTGGGCGCTGCGCAGTTCGAGCCGGCGGCTGTTGTTGACGAAGACCGAGACCAGGCGCGCGCCGTCGAGGCCCGGTACAGGCACGCCCTCGTCGCTGCGCGCCGCCGCAATCAGTTCGACAGGCGTCAGCCTCACCGAAGCAGTCAGGCCGAATTCGCTCTCGAGCTTCTCGACCGCCGCGGACATGACGATGCGCCCGAGAAGGGCCTCGCCGTTTCCATCGCCGATGCGCCAGACCCGCACGTCATCGGCGGGGAGCTTGTGCCAGACAGGAAGCAGCAGGCCGGTCGCCAGGCTGATCGTCTCGACCTCGAGTGCAGCCGAGGCAGTCGCGACCTCGGCGTCCCACAGTTCACGGAAGTGATCGCGGTCGATCGGCTGCCAATGGCTGGTCCACAGAGCGCCCAGCGACATCCGGTCGTTGCCGGTAGGGCGAACGAGCTGACACATCGGCACAGGCCTGCCCTCATCGTCGGTGACCGACCAGGACGGCACCCGCAGCGCAACACGGCCCGAGCGGCCATTGCGCAGGAAAGCAATATCGTCGGTGCCCTCCCAGATCTGCATGAGGCGGTTCCAGGACGTCACCCTTGGGCGCATATGCAGTTCAAGCCGGAGCAGCCGGGTCTCCGCGCCGGTCAGCGGATCGGTGCGCAGCACCTGATCGGAGAGCGGGACGATGCGTTCGGCCCGGATCGTCTCGACGCCGAGATCGAGTGTACCTGCTTCGCGCGCGGCATCGACGCGGGCCTGGATGAGGCCGATATATTCCTCGAAGATCGCGTTCTGTGTCGCTATGCGTAGCGCCAGTATCCGGTTGAGCCAGCGCTGGATCGGCGGCAATTTTTCGAGCAAGCCGCCCCCGTCCTGCTCGGTCAGCTTGAGGCCGGTCATTGTCTGGAAGTCCAGGAGGGTGGTGCTGGCGAGCTTGCCGGCATGGAGCAGATGATACCACTGCGTCAGCGCTTCCTTGGCATAGTCGCTTTCGAGGTTGTCCGCCGGATTGAAGAGATTTTGACCGCCCGTCTGACGCTGCCCGCGGGTCAGTGCGCCGAGGCTGTCGAGTCGGCGCGCGATCGTGCTGATGAAGCGCCGTTCGCCCTTGCAGTCGGTGGTGACGGGGCGGAACACCGGCGGGCTCGCCTGATTGGTGCGGTGCGTACGCCCGAGCCCCTGGATCGCGGTCGCGGCCTTCCAACCTGGTTCGAGCAGGAAATGGATGCGGCGCTTGGCCGCGCTGCCGCAATTGAGATCGGCATGATAGGATCGCCCGGTCCCGCCCGCATCGGAGAAGGCGAGGATGGGCTTTCGCCCCGCCATGAAGTCGTCGCTGTCAGCCTTGCGGGCACCTATCCCTCGTGGTTCGAGCTTCTGGTTGCCGCGCGGGTCGAGCACGATGCGCCGCGTACGCCCGGTCACCTCGGCGACTTGGTCGCTCCCGAAATGGGCGATCAGCGCATCGAGTGCGGCCGGGATCGGCGGCATGCCGCAAAGCTGCTCGATCAGCGTCTCGCGCGCCGCCAGGGCTTCCTGGCAGTGGACCGGCTGGCCATCCTCGCCCACCATCATTTCCGAGCGCATCGTCCCATCGCTCGCCTTGAAGGCGCGCAGCTGCCGGGTCGGAAAGGCGTTCTTCAGATAGTCCACGAGTCCGTCGAGCGGTGAGACATCCACGAAAAGCTGCGCGCGTTCCTGCGCAGAGAGCGCGGCAAGCCGCCGGTCGAGAATGGCCTCCCCGGTGGTGACAAGTTGCACGACGGCGGCATGGCCTGCGGTCAGTTCCGTTTCGATCGCGCGGATAACGCTCGGGATCTTCATCGACAGGAGCACGCCGGAATAGAACCTCTGTTTGGCACTCTCGAACCTGGACAGCGCCGCTCCTTTGGCCTGCGCGTTCAAGGTGTCACTCGACATGCGGTCGATAATATTGGTAGCCTTCAGCGCCTCGTCGAGATGCCGGTGAATGATGCTCCAGGCATCACTGTAGGTGTCATAGATTGCGATCTGGTCAGGCGTGAGCCGGTGTTCGAGCGCTTCATATTCGACCCCGGCAAAGCTCAGCGCCCGCGCGGTATAGAGTCCCATGGCCTTGAGATCGCGCGCGACGATTTCCATCGCGGCAATCCCGCCATTGTCCATCGCCGCCATGAAGGCCGCGCGGTCGCGGAAAGCCGTGCCGGGACCCCACAAGCCGAGTCGCGCGGCGTAGCAGAGATTGGCGGGATCGGTGGCGCCGGTCGCCGAGACATAGAGCACCCGCGCGCGGGGCAGCGCGTGCTGCAATCGGACGCCTGCCAACCCCTGCTCGGAGCCCTTGGCGGTACCGAACTCGGTGTCGGTTCCGGCGGCATTGGCGAGCGCGTGAGCCTCGTCGAACACCAGAAGCCCCTCAAAATCCTCGCCCAGCCAGGCGCGGATCTGCTGCAGACGCGAGGTCTCGTCATGGCGCGAGGATCGCAGCGTCGCATAGGTGAGGAACAGGATGCCGCTTGCCATGCCGATGGGCTGGCCCAATGGGAACGCATCGAGCGACTGGATGTCGATGGGTAGGCCGCCAAGCGCAGACCAGTCGCGGCGCGCGTCCTCGACCAGGCCTGAACTCACCGAAATCCACACCGCCTTGCGCTGTCCCCGGTTCCACTGGTCGAGAATGCAAGCGGCAACCTCGCGGCCCTTGCCGACGCCGGTGCCGTCGCCGATGAAATAGCCGGTGCGGTAGACATGGCCCTGCGGCGTCTCGCTGAGCTGATCGCCCGCGTCATTGGGCAGGAATACACCCGGCAGATCGCGCTCGAATGCTTCGCCGGCATGGATCAGGGTTTCGAGCTGGGCGTCAGACAGCGCGGCAATCGCACGATCCTGCAACATCGGCCGGTAGCCGGGCGCAGGCGGCAGCACCGAGGCCATGGCGACGGATTCGACCAACTGGTCGGGGTGCGGCCTCGCGGCAGGAATTTCGATGCGGGCGAGCCGCCAGGGGACATAGATGCCGACCGGATCACCAGCAGGCAGCGGCGCGTCCCGGACAGAATAATCGAGCATGCGCGGAATATCGTCGATGCGCGGCTCACGTTTTGGTGCGGCAAGCCGGGTGCCGGCGAGGTTCGTGAAGAGCGGTGACGCCGAAGCTTTGGCAACGGGCCGCCCCCTTGGCCGTGCCATCGCAGGCGCGGGAGGCGGCGATTGCGACGGGTCGATCCGGGGCGGCAGACCAAGCACGATCGGCAGGGCGGCCTCGATATCGAGCACGGTATGGCGCACGGGTATCCCCGTCCAGCCCTTGTCATAGATCAGCAGCCGTACCGCGATGCTGGTGCCGTGCTTGGCGTAGGGACTGCCGAGGATGGTGATTTCCGCTCTGGGCGGAACAACTTCGGCCACCGCCGCATAACCCGCCGCGCCACCGCCGTCTGGAGCGAAACTTGGGCTCATGATCGCGACGCAGCGCCCGCCCAGCGCGAGGCGCAGCAGAGCCGAGCGGAGATGGCGAGCACCCGCATGTCGATCGCGGCCCCGACCCTCGCTGCGGCTGAAGGGCGGGTTGATCAAAACCACGCTCGGCGTCTGGCCGCCTGCCAGCTTGTCGTGGATGAACTCCGCATCATGGGTCGTGACGTCATGACTGAGCGCCAGTCCCAGCAGAGCCGCCCGCTGCTCGTCCCGTTCGTTGAGGAGCAGGCGGGCACCAGCCCTGGCGGCATGGGCCGCGAGCATGCCGGTTCCCGCCGAGGGTTCGAGCACCAGATCATCCGATGTGAGCTTTGCCGCCCGGGCCGCGAGCCAGGCCAGCGCCAGCGGCGTGCTGAACTGCTGGAGATCGACCTGGTGTTCCGAGCGGTAGGTCTGGGTCGGCAGGCTGTTCTGGAAGGCGAGCAGCGCCGCGAAGGCCGCCTCGGGATCGGCCGCGCTGATCACTCGCCAATCCTCGCGCTGAAGCAGCAGCACCTGTGAGGCTTCCAGCGCGTCATAGGCGTCGCGCATCGACCAAGCGCCGTCCGCATCGGACGCACCGAAGGCTTCCACCATCTGCCGTGTAAGGAACTGGCGGGTGACGGTGCCGGACCGCGTAAGCGTGTCCGCGACGACGCGGGCGACCGTGAAGAGCGTATCCGCCGTGGAAGAGTCGGACAGGAAGTCGGACTCGGCGAGTTTGAGCAGGGACAAGTTCATCGGGCGCGGTCCTTCGGAAATCGGGCGGCCATCCGCCCCGTCGCCAATGGCCCTCCCCCTTCCTCCCGGCAGCCAGCCAAAAGGAAACGGGGCCGCGGCATGACACCGCGGCCCCGTCAGGAGGGCAGGTTCGTGAGTTCAGGCAGCGGCGGCGAGCGAATCCATGCCCCCGTCTTCGCGAGATTCCGCGCCATCTTCTACGAGATCCCCGGCTTCGAGATCCTCGTCGCGGCCTGCCGCCTCGGCGGGTTCTTCAAATGCCTCGGCATCGACACCGATCATGGCATCCGTCTCGGCATCCACGGGCTCGAAGCGCATGGCATCGGGCAGCCAGCTGATCGCCCGTTCCTTGATCTCCGCCTCGACGAGGATGTCGCCCGCGAAGAGCTTCTCGGCCGAGGCGGCAAGGTCGTGCTTTTTCGACGCCCCGTAACGGTGACGCAGTTCGGCGCTGCCTACGGTTTCGAACAGCGTCAGGATCGCCGGCTTGGTGATCCGGTCGAAGTAGTTCTTCGCGGTCGGTCGCCACCAGGCCGCGACATCGATCGCCAGCTTGGCGCCGAGATGGTCGATGAAAGCGCTGCCGGTCCTGCCAGCGGGCACCGCATCGAAGGTCCGCGCGATCGCCCAGCCCAGCCAGGCAGCGCGGGCCTCGTCGGAAAGCGCGCAGAAGGCGTCGTAACGGTCGCGGACATCTTCATGGTCGATCCAGCTGCGATCGAGCGCGCTGTCGAGCTTGGCCCATTCTTCGGCCGCCAGCGTACCGCTCTCGAAACTGGCGACCCGCGGGGACGGCGCCCGGGCGCGAAGTTCGCTGGCAAGATCGCTGCTTCCATAATGCCGGGTCGCCGCATCGGCCATGATGAAGGTGCCGACGTCGAGCGCGAAACGCGGGTCGCTCGCGACGTGGACTGCAAGAAGTTCGGTCTTCATCATCGCCATTTCGTCTGCAAGCCGCTGGCTCATGACCGGCTTGGCCGAGCCTTCGGCTTCCTCGCCGTGATCCGCGTCCTCATCTGCACCGGCGTCGCCTTCCTCGTTGTCTGGCGTTTCGACCGGCGCGACATAGAGCTGCTCGTGGATGCGAGGACATCCGTCGCGGCCGATGACGACATAGGCAAGCGCGGACGCCTTCTGCTCCTCGGTCAGGATCGGATTGCGCGACTGGATCGCCTCATATTCAGCTTCGAGCGCCTGGGTCCGCGCCTCGTCGTCCTCGGTATAGCCCTCGCCATTCTCGTCTGCCGCAGCTTCCTCGATCGCTTCGAGTTCGTTCTGGATCTGCTCGCAGCGGGCTTCCTCTTGCGGACTGAGCGGGGGGAGCTCACCCTGAACCTGCCGCAGGCCATAGGTGTCCATGTACGAGATGTGGGAAGCAGGCACGGCGCGGATTTCAGCGAAGCCCTCGCGCTGACGGATTGCTTCGGCGGCTGCGGCAAGTTTTTCCTCAGCGAGGTGATCGAGGATGTCGCCGTCGATCCACATCTCGGTGGCATCGTCGGAAAAGAGGTCGGCATCGATCCTGCCGCCCGCCGCGACATAGTCCTCGCGCCCGACCAGCAGCGCCTTGGGGTCGCTGCCGCGATAGCCACCAGAGGCGAGCTGGCGCCGGATTTCGCCGACATTGGCGCGATAGTAGCCCTGGCCGAACTGCTCGTACACCGAGGCCTGGCGCGCGGCGTCTGACGTGCTGGCATAGGCCATGGCAATGTCGAGCGTGATCGACCCGTCGCGCAGGGCCTCGAACACCGGTTCGGCAAGACCGGCAAGGCGCAGACGGCCCAGCACGAAACGCTCGGTAAGGCCGAAGCGCTTGGCGATGTCGGCGGGGGTCTTCTTCTCGGTCTCGATGATGTCCTGGAATGCCCGGCAGGCATCGGCAGGATTCATCGCCAATTTGAAGAAATTCTCGGACAGGCTGATCTCGACCGCGTCGTTGGCGTCGGCAAGAACCTTCACCGGCAATTCGTATTCGGCGGGCAGATCGCCCTTCTCGATCGCGCGGTGGACGGCATCGAGACGGCGACCGCCGGCGGTGATCCGGTACTGGCCCTTCTTGCGCGCGACCGGCAGGCCGATCAAGTTCTGGAGCACGCCGTGCGCGACGATGCTGGCTTCGAGCTGGGCGTCGGCCTCAGCGTCGCTGGTCTTGCGCACATTGCTGGGCGATTTGGCGAGCTTGGCCGCCGATACGAGAATGATAGGCTGGGACATCGATATTCTCCTGGCGGCCATGGCCCGACCATTCAGGCCGCTTGCCGCAACCAGTTCCCCACCCCCTTCCCTTCCGCACGAAGAACGTCGTTCCAGTCATTGAGGCCATCCGGCGGCCACAAGGTCTCGATGGTCCTGCCCGGCATGGCATAGGCTTCGGCGGCCTTGGCCGCACCGATCCGTCCGCCTCTGTCATTGTCGGGCAGCAGGATCAGCCGTGTGACGGTGTCGGGAATGGCGATATGCGGCAGGCGCTCATTCCCTAGCGTAGCCCAGACGGGAATATCGAGCAGGAGGATCGCCGAAAGGGCGGTTTCGATGCCTTCGGCAAGACCAAGCGTGTGGGTCGCCGGCGCAAGCACGACAGCACCATTCCCCGGTCGACCGAGCATGCGCCGTGGGTTACCAAGATCGCGTGCCCGGCGCGGCTCGTCAGGAGCAAGAAACGTCCGCTGGAGCGCGACCAGCCGTTCCCTCTCGTGGAGTGCCGCAAGCATCGCCGGTCGGAACACTGCACGCTTTCCTCGGCCCAGCGGTGTGCGTCGGTGAAAGCGCAACGCCGGCGGCCACAGGATAATCGAGCGTCGTCGCAGATACTGCTCGGCTGTCGTTCCCATGAGTGGGCGCGCGTCATCCCACAGATCGAGAGCCCGCTGCCGCAGCCATGTTGGACTTATGGAGTACTGCGATGTCGGTGATGTCGATGCGCCGTTCAACGGAATGTTGCTGCCGAGCCGGCGGATTGCCCGGATGACGTCAAGCGTGTCGCAGCCGGCAAAGCATTTGAACAACAGTGCTGCATCACCGACACGCACGGAAAGGCTGGGCGTCCGATCATCGTGAGCGGGGCACCGACACATCGCACCACGAGGCGTCCAGTTCCCGCCGAGGCGTTTGACCAGATCGGCAGCCGCAGCTTCGAGATCGGATTTGGATTTGGAGTGTAGATAGGATGGGATGGACATTTGGCCTCCCGGATTCCCTGCCCATGGGGCAAATCAGTTGTTCGATATCACCTGGGCCGACAGCAAATCCGCCCAATCGCAAAGCGCCTTCTTCCGAGCGTCGAACATCTCGGATTTGTTATAGACGCGCATGATCTTCGACCGCGTCGCGGTCGCAACGTGGTTCAATATTCGATCTGCGACATGGGGCGGAACGCTCAGTATCTCGCAGGCGTGCGTATTGAAGGTCGTCCGCAGATCATGCACGGTCCAGTGCGGCATGTGCTCAACCGCTTCTGGATCGCCCCCCACCTGTTCCGCTTCCTTGATCCGGGCGGCCCGGATTGCCTTGTCGATCCGGCGCTTGGCTTTCGTGAAGCCCGAAACTGATGTTTCGCCGGTGGTCGAAAACAGGAGCTTGGAATCCTTCGGCCGTTCCTTGTGATTCAGTGCCTCGACAATGATGGAACGGGCCAACGGTGACAGCGGAACACGCAGAGCCTTGGCATTCTTCGTCCGGCCAGCGGGCAGCACCCATATTCCTTGGTCTGGCGCGTCGTCATCCCCAACTGACAGGTCTGCGACCGGCATGGCCGAAATTTCTTCCCGCCGCATCGGCAAAGCGATGAGCAAGCGGTACAACTGCTCGAATGGGTATCCAAGGCCAGTGGTTGCCGTCCAGACCTCGCTTAGTTCCTCAAGGGTATGAAATCGGTCGCGTTCGTTTTCCTTGGCCGGCTTGCGGATGTTCTTCGCGGGAGAATCGGTGAGGATTTCCTCTTCGACGCACCAGTTGAAGAAGGCTGACGCATAAGCGAGCTTCCGGTTGGCGGATATCGGTGCCTGACGAGCATGTTTCTTGACGAGATCGCTGATCTCCGCGCGGGTAATTGAAGCCGGCTTTCGGTTTGCGAGCGTTGTCAGGAGGCCCTTCTTGCCATCAAGAGCACGGCGAGTCTGACTGCCGCGGCGATGTTGTGCGAGGATGAGTTCCTCGTAGAGGTCCAGTACGTCCTTGAGGGTTGTCCTGGTCCGTATCTCAAGAGCAGCTTCGCGTGCCGCAACCCGCTTCTCTTCGTTGAGGTCATGGCCCTGCACGACCTTGGCCCGCGCCTCCTGGGCTGCCGCTCGTGCCTCGGCAATACCCATACCCGGCCATGAACCGAGTTTGATGCGCGTGGGTTGGCCATTTTTCAGCCGCCCCCAATACGACCAGCTTGCGGATCGTTGACCGGCACGGATACGCAGGCCAGGCTCACGGTCATCGCGGAGTTCGAGTTGCCCGGAGGCACCATTCTTGGCCCGCAGGATCAGGGCCTCTATGCCGTTTTTTGTAAGTGAGGCAGCCACACGAACACTCCCTTGACCCAAAAATTAGGTTGCATATAGGTTGCACCAGAGCCCCGACTGACGGGAATTGGCGCAAGCCAACGATGGACACCCAAGGACGAGACCCTGTGAATTTCCTATTATATATCAGTATGTTGGAGATTCAAAATTGGACGCCGGAGGACATTGGGGGACGTGCCAGGACGTTCAAAAAATCGCCCTTGGACGTCTCTTAATCAGCGGGTCCTAGGTTCGAGCCCTAGTGCGTCCACCACTTCCTCTCATCACAGACTGCCAAAATGGGGAGACTGTCGGAACGGCAGGTGTACTCTCGGCAGCAACGAATGCGACAATTGTATCGCGTAAACACACGCGAGGCGATCGACCTGACCGTTCAGCATCAGAATCCCGCAACAATGCGCAAATGAGCATCGTCAACCGGGTCTATTGAAGGCCACGCCCTGACATTCTCTTCCGCCTGATGCAGCCTTGGCTGCTTACGGGCTATGTGTCGATTACGTGTTCCCCCAGCCTCAGAAACGCATCGAACCTGTATCGATATAACGCTGATGCCACGAAAGTGCTTCAGTCAGTAGCGAAGGTGCATGTTTCCCGTAGGAGGACACCAGCGCACGGGCGTAATAATCCTCGAGCATCGGCCTGAAATCGGGATGTGCGCATTTTTCTATAATCAACGCCGCGCGCTGTTTTGGTGCCAGCCCGCGCAGATCCGCCAGACCCTGCTCGGTCACAATGATCTGAACGTCCTGCGTGATGTGATCGACATGGCTGACCTGGGGTACGATCGCTGAAATCGCCCCCCCTTTCGCTGTCGAAGGTGTCATGAAAATCGATACGAACGCATTGCGGGCAAAGTCGCCAGATCCGCCAATGCCGTTTTGAATGCGCGATCCCATCACATGGGTGGAATTGACGTTCCCGTAGATGTCCGCCTCGATCAGCCCATTCATCGCAATGCAGCCGAGACGACGGATGAGTTCGGGATGGTTGCTGATTTCCTGCGGGCGCAGGATCATGCGCTCGCGATAGCGTCCCATGTCGGCGTTGACCCGCGCAGCGGCATCAGGCGAAAGCGAAAAGGATGTGGCCGACGCCATGAGGAGCTTGCCACTGTCGAGCAGATCCAGCATCCCATCCTGAATGACTTCGGTAAACGATGTCA
Organism: Caenibius tardaugens NBRC 16725; assembly: GCF_003860345.1. Classification (GTDB taxonomy): domain Bacteria; phylum Pseudomonadota; class Alphaproteobacteria; order Sphingomonadales; family Sphingomonadaceae; genus Caenibius; species Caenibius tardaugens. The sequence goes on along the minus strand of NZ_CP034179.1, from coordinate 3,872,079 downwards.
TGCCCTCGAAACGGCTGTCTATCAGGCCGGTGAGCACAGCGTTCGCAATATTCCCAACACCGGACTGGAGTGGCAACAACGCAGGCGGCATACGCCCCATTGCAACTTCGTGTTCAAAGAACGCGAGGAGATGCCCCGCGATTGCCCCAGCAGCGGCGTCGGGCGCGGTAAATGGCAGGTTTCGGTCAGGAATATCCGTCAACACGATAGCGGCAATCTTTTCCGGATCGCATTGAAACAACGGCTGGCCAATCCGGTCGTCTGCGCGAACCAGTGGGATCGGCACCCGGTGTGGCGGCAAGTGGGTGCCGTAATAGATGTCATGCATCCCTTCCAGCGCCGGATTCTGCCAGCTGTTGACCTCCAGAATCACCCGTTTCGCACGTTCGAGCCACGTCTTGTTGTTCCCGACGGACGACGATGGAATCAAATCGCCAGATGCAGTGATCCCGGTCACTTCGATCACAGCCGTATCCAACGGGCCAAGAAACCCTTGCCACGCCATTGGCGCAACCTGGCTGAGATGCATGTCGAAATAGGCCATTTCGCCGCGATTGATCTTTTCGCGGGCCACAGGATCGCTGTTGTAAGGCAGCCGGAATTCAATGCCGTTTGCCCTGGCCAGAGCACCGTCGAGTTCAGGTCCGGTGGAGGCACCCGTCCACACTCGCACCTGAAAAGGGTTTCCTGCGTCATGTTCTGCATTGATGCGTTCTGCGAGAGCGACGGGCACCGCCTTGGGGTAACCCGCACCGGTAAATCCACTCATCCCCACAGTTGTGCCATCATCAATCAGTGCGGCGGCATCTTCGGCACTCATGACCCGGGAATACAGGGCGGGCATCGCAATTCGGCTATTGGTCAAGGTGATAATCCTTCGCGCGCTATATATCGCGCAATCATAGGGTGATTTCCGTTACTGGCGGAATGCCCCCAGATGCAACCCAAACAATGCCGGCGCACCAACATACTTTTTATGCGCAGCGCCGGTCGTTCCATCCCGGCGCTATACACAAAAAACGGCTGTTCCCGACATTGCGTAAAGTCACCGCACTGGTAGGAAACTGCGGGGAGGATGTTGGGCACTTATGAGTCTTCATGCCGCTGCTCTACTGGCGTTGACCGTCATATTGTTACTGTTCGTGATTGCGGCGGTAGTGGAAGCACGCGGGTCGACATTGGCGAAGTATGCCCGCCTGCGCCACCATACCTATACGCTGGCACTAGGCGTCTATTGCACTAGCTGGACATTTTATGGCGCCGTCGGGAGCGCGGTACGTGAAGGCTGGAATTTCCTGCCCATCTATACCGCACCCATTCTCCTGCTGCTCATCGCACCACGTTTCCTGCGCACGCTTGCCGAAGCTGTGGCGGAAGAACAGGCGACTACTGTATCTGACTTTATCGCCGCGCGTTTCGGGCATGATATCGTCGTCGCCCGGCTGGTCACGATTATCGCCCTGCTTGGAACCATCCCCTATCTGGCCTTGCAACTGCGATCGATCGGCGCGGCGCTGGCAATTGTTTCGGGCGCCGATGTCGCCACCGAAACCATGTTGGTTGTCGCCCCGTTTCTCGCCCTGTTCGCCATTCTTTTCGGCGCACGCCGGTTTGAACTGGCGGGGCGCAGCGAAGGGCTGGTCTACGCTATCGGGCTTGAATCCGCACTGAAGTTGCTCGCACTTTTTGCCGTTGCGGTGGTTGCTGTCATGGTGATCGCCAGCAGCGCCCCTGCCGATCTATCCCACGGTATTTCCGAACTTGAGAGACGCTTTCAGCCGGGCCACCTGTCGATCGAGGTCGCGGTCATTTTCCTGATTTCGATGACAGCGATCATCGCCTTGCCCCGTCAGTTCTACATGGGACTGGTCGAGGCCAAGGCGCCGACCGATCTTGTGCGGGCACGCTTTGGTCTCGCCCTTTATCTTGGCGCGATTACGGCGATGATCGTGCCGATCGCCCTTGCCGGTATGACCATTTTTGGCCCGGAGGTCTCCCCCGATCACTATGTGCTCGAATTGCCAGCGGCCGAAAACTACAAACTGATTGTTGCCGCGGCTCTGCTGGGCGGCATCAGCGCGGCGGCTTCCATGGCCATCGTGGATTCAACCGCGCTCGCCACCATGGTTTCGAACGACCTGGTGTTCCCGACCTTGATGCCCGGGCACAGCACGACCGAGCCGGGCGCAATCGGCAGACGGTTGCTGTTTGTGCGACGCCTTTCGATCGTGGCGATCGTGACCATGGCCCTCGTTTGGGCAATGCTGGTGTCGGCGCAGGATTCCCTCGCATCCATTGGCCTTATCGCATTTGCCGCGATGGCCCAGTTCACCCCACACCTCCTGTTGGCGGCGACGGGCAAGGGGCGGGATTCGCTGGCCGCCCGCGCAAGCCTCTCTATCGGACTGGCCCTGTGGCTCTACACACTGGCGCTGCCGCCAGTGCTGCCTAACGAATGGCTTGCCGCCCTTTCCGGTGGGTTTCTCGATCCCTTGCGTCTGTTCGGCGTCGGCAATGCTTCACCGCTGGTGCACGGCGTCTTCTGGAGCCTCGGTATCAATATTGCGGTCTATGCGATGGTCTCGGCACGCAATGTTTCCACGGCCCCCCTACCCCGGTTTATCCGGCCCGGTCGACCAATCAGCGATCTCGCCGATCTGGTGCAATTGACCGGAAGTTTTCTGGGTACTGAACAGGCGGAACGCGAGTTTCCCGGGCCGCATCGCGGGATTCCGGTGGATCGCAAGTCCGCGCAGCGGGCCCGGGAACTGATCGCACAGGTTGTTGGTGCGTCATCCGCGCGCGCGCTCGTGGCTTCTGCCTTGGCGGAAGGGCAACTGGCCTTGCAGGACGTTGCCCGGCTGCTGGACGAAGGTGGGCAGAGCCTGCGCTTTTCGCGGCGCCTGCTCGCATCGACTTTTGAAAACGTCGGTGCGGGGATCAGCGTAGTCGACGCCAATCTCAATCTGGTTGCCTGGAACAGCCGCTATCTTGATCTGTTCAATTATCCTCCTGATCTGGTTCAGGTTGGCGCGCCGGTTGCCGATCTCATCCGTCACAACGCCCAACATGGCGATTTCGGCCCCGGCGACATTGCGTACCACGTTGCCAAACGCCTCGATCACCTGCGCCGGCGACAATCGCACACGTTCGAGCGGCGCCGCCACGATGGCAAAGTGATCAAGATTGTCGGCGGCCCCATGCCGGGGGGCGGCTATGTCATGTCCTTCACGGATATCAGCGAAGAAGCGCGGGTGCGCGAGGAACTGCGTAAGACTCTGGAAGAACTGGAACAGCGGGTAACCGAACGCACACATGAACTGAGCGAAGCCAACCGGCAACTCGCATTGGCGGATCAGGACAAGACACGCTTCCTTGCCGCTGCCAGCCATGATCTTCTCCAACCCCTCCATGCTGCCCGCCTGTTTACTGCGGCGCTCGAACGCGAAACGAACCCGCAACAGCACGAACTGGTCCATCGCGTGGAAAGCGCGATCGTTGCGGCGGAAGATCTGCTCCGGTCCCTGCTCGACATAAGCCGTCTGGATGCCGGCGGCGTCACCCCCGATCCGGTTGTGATCGAGTTGCGCCCATTCCTCTCGAATCTTGTGGCGACCATCCAGCCCATGGCGGAAAGCAAAGGGCTTACACTGCGGCTTGGGCCTTTGCCGGGCCTTGTTGAATGCGATGCAGGACTGCTCCGCTCGGTGATCCAGAACTTCCTCAGCAACGCCGTACGCTATACCCAGCAGGGGGGGTGTTGATCGGCGTACGGCGCAGAAACACCCATTGGCGCATCGACGTCATCGATAGCGGGGTCGGCATATCCGAATCCCGCATCGGCGATATCTTTTCGGAGTTCATTCGTCTTGGCGAAGTCGAAACCGAAGGTCTCGGCCTTGGACTTGCTCTGGCGCGCCGCATCGTTCGACTGATCGGCGGCAGAATCGAAGTGCAATCATCCCCTGGAAAAGGAAGCCGTTTCAGCCTCTATCTCCCGATTCTTGAAGTTAATTCAATGTCGGTCGATGTTCTTGCGCCTGTCAACGAGATGCAGGCAAGCATGCGCCCCTTACGCGTTCTCGTGGTCGATAACGACGAACGCATCGTAGACGCCAGCGTCGCTCTGCTCCAACGCATGGGGCACCATCCCGTGGGTGCGCGCAGCACCGCAGCAGCAATGGCCATCGATGGTACAATTGACGCAGCGCTTGTCGATTATCATCTGGATGATGGGGAAAACGGCCTCGATCTCGCCACCGAACTGCGGCGCCGTATCCCGCGCCTGCCCGTCTTGCTGGTGACTGCCGAAAACAATCCCGCCATGCGGGCACGCGCCGCCTCGATGATGATCGGAATTCTGCCCAAACCGGTGGCAGGAGGCGCGATAGAAGCGTTTCTCGCTACGGTCTCAATGACGCAGGTCGAGCCCGAGTGATCGCGCCACCAATGCCGCCTGCGTGCGATTGCTGACGTCAAGCTTGCGCATGATGGCCGTCATGTGCGCCTTGACCGTGGCTTCGCTGATGTTGAGAGAATGGGCAATCTGCTTGTTCAACTGGCCATCAAGAACGGCAAGCAAGACCTTGAGTTGCATAGCCGTCAACCCAGCCACGGTCTCGCGCACGTCATGTATATGCGGGTCATCATTACCGGATGGCCGCGCAGGGGCGCCACCGCTAATGGCGCGGCCGATGGCATTCTCGATATCGGCCAGATCACTTCCCTTGCTCAGAAAGCCGATAGCGCCAAAAGCACGGACCTCATCCGCTATACCGGTGCTTTCAGCGCTTGATATCACCAGGATCGGAACATCGGGGCATTCTGCATGCAACAACGCGATACCGGAATAGCCAACCGCGCCCGGCATTTTCAGATCCAGAAGGATCAACTGCAGATCATCCGCCCCGGCAGCGACACCTGCCGCGGCGGCCAACGTCCCGGTTTCCGCTATTCTCGCATCCGGCAAAACCTTCCGAACGGCAAGGCATAGTGCCTGCCGAAACAGCGGATGGTCGTCCGCAACGAGAACGGTGCCCGTCATGCTTCCGTCAATTGCCGCCTGTTGGCGAGAAGATTGTCGACAACCGAAGGATCGGCAAGCGTCGAGGTATCGCCCAAATTGGTCACATCATTTTCCCCGATCTTGCGAAGGATTCGGCGCATGATCTTACCGGAACGCGTTTTGGGCAAGGCCGGAGCGAACTGGATCACGTCCGGCGTGGCAATCGGGCCGATTTCCTGCCGCACCCATTGGATAAGTTCCTTCCGCAGGGCCTCATCGGGCGTGACTTCGACATTCGTGGTCACGAAAGCATAGATGCCCTGCCCTTTGATGTCGTGCGGCATGCCCACCACAGCGGATTCCGCGACCTTGGAATGGGCAACCAGCGCGCTTTCGATTTCGGCCGTTCCCATGCGATGACCTGACACATTGATGACGTCATCGATCCGTCCGGTTATCCAGTAATAGCCATCGGCGTCGCGGCGGCAGCCATCACCGGTGAAGTACATGCCTTCGAACGTAGAGAAATAGGTCTGGAAAAAGCGATCATGATCACCCCAGACCGTGCGCATCTGGCCCGGCCAACTGTCGGTCATGACAAGGCAACCTTCACCAGCCCCCATGACCTCCTTACCATCGTTATCGACCAGTGCCGGTTTGACGCCAAAGAACGGCCGACTGGCAGACCCCGGTTTCAAATCGGTTGCGCCGGGCAAGGGCGTAATCATGATGCCGCCAGTTTCGGTCTGCCACCAGGTGTCAACGATCGGGCACCGTTCTTCGCCCACGACGCGGTAATACCATTCCCAGGCTTCGGGATTGATCGGTTCGCCAACGCTGCCAAGCAGGCGAAGGGATTTACGGTTGGTGCGTCGCACCCAGTCATCCCCTTCGCGCATCAAAGCCCGCAAGGCGGTGGGCGCGCCGTAGAATATTTCGACCCCGAACTTGTCGACCACCTGCCAGAAGCGTGACGGATCAGGAAAATTCGGCACGCCTTCGAACATGACCGTGGTCGCGCCGTTAATGAGCGGCCCGTACACCACATAGCTGTGCCCGGTGACCCAACCAATATCGGCCGCACACCAGTAAATCTGACCGGGATGATAATCGAAAACATATTGATGCGTTATCGATGCCCAGACCGCGTAACCGCCGGTGGTGTGCAACACGCCCTTGGGCTTGCCCGTGGAGCCTGAGGTATAGAGAATGAACAGCGGATCCTCCGCATTCATTTCTTCTATGTCACAGTCTGAGGATTGCAATGCAACACCCTCGTGCCAATCGATATCTCTTCCATCAACAGCACCAACCAGAGCGCCGGTTCGCCTGAGCACAACGACCGTTTCAACACCCGGGCACTGCCGCAACGCATCATCGACATTGGCCTTCAACGGCACCCGTTTGCCGCCACGAAGCCCTTCGTCCGCCGTCACCACAATACGACTGTCGCAATCGATGATCCGGCCGGCCAATGCATCGGGCGAGAAGCCTGCGAACACGATGGAATGGATGGCACCGATGCGCGCGCAGGCAAGCATTGCCACGGCTGCTTCGGGAACCATGGGCAAATAGATGGTGACGCGATCGCCACGACCAATGCCACGCGCCTTCAGCAGGTTCGCAAAACGACACACATCGGCATGAAGCTCATTATAGGTGATTTCGCGATGCGGTTCGGACGGATCATCGGGTTCCCAGAGGATCGCGACCCTGTCTCCGTTACGTTCCAGATGACGATCCAGCGCGTTGGCTGTCAGGTTAAGCGTACCGTCCGCAAACCATGCAATCCCGAAATCCGGTTCGTGGAAGCTGGTTTCCTTTACCCGCGTAAAAGGCCGGATCCAGTCCAGACGATGCGCGGCATCATTCCAGAACGCCTCGGGGGCTTCGATCGAACGTTGATACATCGCTTCATAGGCCTGTGCATCAACCAACGCGGCTTGATCCCAACCGGTCGGGACCGGATAAACCACCTCTCCCATCGCTTGCTCCTGTCAGATTGCGAGGATTGTATGCCCCCGTGTACCCGATCCCCGCTCAGGAACGATGTTAGACAAAGGTCGTAGTTCTACTACCAATGTCGGGATGTTGTCCGTTGTTACATTGGCGCATCCCTCTCTGATCCCAAGTATGACATTGGGGATGGGAGTTCGTGATGCAAAGGCGAAACAAAACCTGCCTGGCGCAATTGCTTGTGGCCACGGCACTCGTGACACCTGCTACCGCATTCGCACAAAGCACCGCACGTGAGGCGCAACTTGAGGCGCGACTTGACCGCCTTGAAGCCGAAATGCAGCAGCTTCGCGGGGAACTGGTAAACGCCAGAACCGAGCAGGCGCAGACCGCAGCCGCGCTGCAGGCGGCCACCGCAAAAAGCGATGAGGCGGCGACCAAGATCGCTACACTCGAAAAGAAGAGCCCGCCTGCAGACGGCTTCCGTGTGGGGAATACCACCGTCAAACTGGGCGGGTTTATCAAGCTTAGTGCGACCAGCAGCCGCTTCAGCGATGGCGAGGTACCCACAAATTCACTTGGCCGGGATTTCTATCTGCCACAATCCATCCCCGTTAGCGGTGGCAAGGCGAGCAGAGTTCAGGATTTCAGCGCCAAGCAATCCCGGTTTTGGTTGAATCTGGGAACCGATGTCGCCGGACAAAATGTTAAGGGTTATCTGGAAGTTGATTTCCAGACTTCACCGGGAACACAAGGTTCGCAACGCACGACCAACGGCTACAATCTCGCGCTGCGCCGGGCCTATCTGCAAGTCGGGCATTTCACCTTCGGACAGGACTGGACCACCTTCCAGTACACCGGGGCGCTACCTGAAACGACAGATTTCTTAGGCGCCACAGAAGATACGGTGTTCGTACGCCAGCCTTTGATCCGCTATTCGATGCCGGTCAGCAACGGTCTGACGTTGCATGCTGCGGTCGAAAATCCGGAATCCGGCACATCGACGTTAGGCTCCCCTGTCTTGATCGAGAATGGCGATGACCGCATGCCAGATGTCACCGCGCGACTGGCTTATACGGGGAATATTGGTGAACTGTCGCTCGCCGGTCTTGCCCGTGAAGTCCGTGTCGAGAATGCTGGTATTTCGGCCAAAAACTTCGGCTGGGGTATCAGCGGTGGCGGCAAGATCTACCTGAATGATGAAAAGACCAGCGATCTGCGCTTCATGGCTACATATGGTAGCAATATCGGGCGTTACGTCGGTCTGAACTTTGCCCCCGATTCCGTATACGATCCAGTAAGCGGAAAACTGGCTGATGTGCGCAACTTCGCCGCACTTGCCGCAGCACGGATCGCGATTGCCAAAGGGCTTCGCGTCAACCTTATCGGCAGTTACCAGAGCGTGAACTACGCTGGGTCGCTGCCTGCCGTCAGTTTGGCGGGATACAATCGCAAGGCGTGGAGTGGCGCCGCCAATCTGTTCTGGACACCGGTTCCGAGTATCGATCTCGGCATCGAATATCGCCACGCAGAACGAGAAGTAGTGGACGGCGCGAAAGGTCAACTCGACCGCGTCGAATTTGCTGCCAAATATAGCTTCTAACCGCAACAGGGATAGGGAGAAGGATCATGGCTACGGTGCCTGCCGACCAGGCCAAGCATCACGAGGCGACGACAAACGAAAAACTTGTCATCACCGCCTCGTCACTTGGCACTGTATTTGAATGGTATGATTTCTACCTTTACGGCCTTCTGGCCACAATTATTTCAGCCCAGTTCTTTTCGGGCGTGAATGAAACGACTGCTTTCATCTTCGCACTCGCCGCATTTGCCGCAGGCTTTGCGGTGCGCCCGTTTGGCGCGCTCGTATTCGGTCGGGTGGGCGACATTGTCGGCCGGAAATACACGTTTCTGGTCACTATGGGCCTCATGGGTCTTTCGACTTTCGTGGTCGGCCTGCTGCCTTCCTACGCCTCGATCGGCGTGGCAGCGCCAATCCTGCTGGTCGTGATGCGTCTGGTGCAAGGTCTCGCGCTCGGTGGGGAATACGGCGGTGCTGCGACTTACGTGGCAGAACACGCGCCCAACAACAAACGCGGCCTTTACACCAGCTTCATCCAGACGACTGCCACGCTCGGCCTCTTTGCCGCGCTGCTGGTTGTTATCGGAACACGTACGCTGATCGGCGAAGAAGCCTTCAAGGAATGGGGATGGCGCGTGCCGTTCCTCGTTTCGATGGTGCTTCTGATCGTGTCGATGTGGATCCGCATGCAACTGTCGGAAAGCCCCGTGTTCCTGAAAATGAAGGAAGAGGGCAAGACGTCGAAAGCGCCGCTTACCGAAGCGTTCGGGCAATGGAAAAACCTGAAATGGGTCCTTGTTGCCTTGCTTGGCGCAGTCGCCGGTCAGGCAGTCGTATGGTACTCCGGCCAGTTCTACGCCATGTTTTTCCTTGAGAAGATGTTGCTGGTCGATGGCGCCACCACGAACATCCTGATCGCCATTGCGCTGGCCATCGGCACGCCGTTCTTCATCTTCTTCGGCTGGCTGTCTGACCGGATCGGACGCAAGCCGATCATCCTGCTGGGCTGTGCGCTCGCCGCGCTGACCTATTTCCCGGCTTTCCACGCATTGTCCGAGGCGGCCAATCCCGCCATGGCCAAAGCCGAAGAAACCGCTCCGGTCACTGTCACGACCAACGATGCCGAATGCTCGCTGCAGTTCGATCCGGTCGGTCGGAACAAGTTCGACAGCCGTAGCTGCGATATCGCCAAGGCGTTCCTTGCGAAGAATGCAATCAGTTATTCATCGGTGGAGGCACCAGTCGGTACGATTGCCGTGGTCAAGATCGGCGATACGAGCATCACGGCTCCGGATCCTGCGATGGTTACTGGCGATCAACGCAAAGCCGCCATCAGCGCTTTCCAGGATGAAGTGAAGGCAGCCCTGAATAGTGCGGGCTACCCGAGCAAGGCAGACCCGGCGCAGATCAACAAGCCGATGGTTGTCGCTATCCTGACCTACCTCGTCCTGCTGGTCACGATGGTCTACGGACCGATCGCCGCCCTGCTGGTCGAACTGTTCCCGAGCCGGATCCGCTACACCTCCATGTCGTTGCCATATCATATCGGTAATGGCTGGTTTGGCGGCTTCCTGCCCACTACCGCCTTTGCGATGGTGGCAGCGACCGGGGATATCTATTACGGTCTGTGGTATCCGATCGTAATCGCAGCCCTGACGGTTGTTGTCGGGTTGCTATTCCTGCCTGAAACCTTCCGCCGCAATATCGATGACTAGGCAGGTTTCATAAACAAGCATCGGGGAGGATGGTGAAAATCGTCCTCCCCCCTGCCATTGAATTGAGATGCAAAAGGGGTTGAATATGAGCGAAGCCTATCAACGGGCCTTGAATGCCAGCATCGCCGACCGCGACGCATTCTGGAGTGAGGCGGCCAACGCCCTTGACTGGATCACACCGCCGCAAACGGTTTACGATACCAAAGAAGGCTGGTTCAAAGGCGGCACGCTCAACACTGCTTACAACAGCCTTGACCGCCATATCGCTGCCGGTCGCGGCGACGCCGTGGCGCTGATTTATGACAGCCCCGCCACAGGCCAAATCAAACAGTTCACCTATTCCGAATTGCTTGAGGAATCAGGCAGGGTTGCGGCCATGCTGCGGCGTCTTGACGTCAAAAAGGGCGACCGCGTCGTCCTGTACATGCCGATGATCCCCCAGACGGTGTTCGCCATGCTTGCCTGCGCGCGCATCGGCGCGATCCATTCTGTTGTATTCGGTGGATTTGCAGCACTGGAACTGGCCAAACGCATCGATGACGCTGCCCCTGACGTCATACTTGCAGCATCCTGTGGCATCGAAGGCAGCCGTGTCATCGAATACAAGCCCATGGTGGATGAAGCGCTGGAACTCGCCTCGCACAAGGTTGGTCACGTGGTCGTGTTCCAGCGCGAGGCACGTCGTGCCGAACTGCACCCTCCGCGCGATCTCGATTGGGAAGAACTGCGCGCGCAAAGTATCAACGATCCGATCCCTTCCCCCGAAACGATGGCGTCAGGTGATCCGCTCTATATTCTCTACACCTCGGGCACCACCGGTACGCCCAAAGGCGTGGTTCGCGATAATGGCAGCCATGCCGTTGCCCTGACGTGGTCGATGGCGAACATTTACGGGATCGGCAAAGGTGATCCCTTCTGGGCTGCTTCCGATGTGGGCTGGGTCGTAGGTCACAGCTACATTGTCTACGCCCCGCTGCTGGTCGGCGCCACCACCGTGCTGTTCGAGGGCAAGCCGGTTGGCACGCCCGATCCCGGCACCTTCTGGCGCACGATTGTCCGGCACGGTGTGAAGAGCTTCTTCACGGCGCCGACCGCAATCCGCGCAATCCGCAAGGAAGACCCCGATGCCACGTTCTTGCGCGATATCGGCACGGGCGATTTGCGCGCAATCTTCCTTGCCGGGGAACGTGCTGATCCGGACACGATCGGCTGGCTGGAAGACAAGTCAGGCCTGCCGGTGATCGATCACTGGTGGCAGACCGAACTGGGCTGGCCCGCGATTGCCAGTTGCTTCGCTCTTGGCGATCTGCGCCGCAAACGCGGCAGCGCGGGTTTCCCTGTACCCGGCTACGAATTCGTGGTGCTGGGCGAAGACGGGCAGCCTGTTGAAACAGGCGAAAGTGGCGCGATTACGATCAAGGAACCGCTCGCTCCCGGTGCATTCCGCAGCCTGTGGAACAACAAGCCCGGATATGATCGCAACTTTGCCAGCTTTCCCGGCTACTACGAAACAGGCGATGCTGGCTATTTCGACGATGAAGGCTTCCTGCACATCATGGGGCGCACCGACGATATTATCAACGTCGCCGGGCACCGCCTTTCCACAGGGCAGATGGAGCAGATCGTGGCGGAGCAGGATGGCATTGCCGAATGCGCGGTGATCGGGGCAGATGATGCGATCAAGGGCATGATCCCGGTCGCTTTCATCGTTGCCCGGGCCGGAGCGGCAGAACCGGCGGTGCTTGTCCGCCAGGTCATCGCGGCGGTTCGTGAGGAATTGGGCGCGGTGGCAGCGCTAAAAACCGCCTATGTCGTGCCGCAATTGCCCAAGACCCGTTCGGGGAAAATCCTGCGCAACCTGTTGCGCAAGATCGTGAATGGCGAAGAATACCTGATCCCGGCCACGATCGAGGATCCGGCGGTCCCCGATCTGATCCGTAACGCGCTGGCCGCACAGGAAACGTCCGCGCACGGATAGTTTTCACCGGGGTGCCGATACCGCGATTACAGGCATCGGCACCCCGATCATATGCTCTCAGGCACCTGCCCGCGCCGGTGGTAGGGTCTGCCACCCACCGCCCAGCGCCCTGAACAGATCAATTCGCGCGGAACCGAGCGCCCGCTCCGATGCGGTCAGGGCGGCGCGTGCCTCGACCAGCGAGCGCTGTGCATCCAGCAGATCGAGGAACGACATGGCACCCGCCCGATAACGGCGGTTCGCCAGATCATAGGCGGCATCCGCGCTGCGCACCGCATCGGCCAGGGCAGCACGCCTGCGGTCTTCACTGGCCACGCTGGCAAGCGCCTGTTCCACTTCTTTCAGCGCATTCAGCACTGTGCCATCGAATGTCGCGAGCGAAGCCTGCGTGCCTGCCTCTGCCTGCGCGATGCGCGCTCGGGCAGTGGCGATATTCGGGAAGCTCCATGACAGCAGCGGGCCGAGGGAAAAGCTGAAGGAATCGCTGCCCTTCACCTGATCGTTGCGGAAGAAGTTGCCCGATCCGCCCAATGCGATCCGCGGATAGAGGTCAGCCGTCGCCACCCCAATCCTGGCCGTATCGGCAGCGAGCCGCCGTTCCGCCTCGCGTACATCGGGGCGTCGGGCCAGCAGCCCCCGCCCATCCCCCACGGGAATGGCCGATACGGGCACCGGTATCCGCGTACATTGCCGGGCTTCTTCCGGCACTTGTGCAGGCGGAAGGCCCAGCAAGGCCGCCAGTTCGAACAGGGCAATCTGCCGCGCGCCTTCCAATGGCGGCAAAGCCGCCCGTGCGTTGGCGTAAGCTGTGCTTGCACGCTCCAGATCAAAGCGCGATGCGGTCCCCACCCGCTCCTGTGCGGTCACGATATCAAGCCCCCGCCGGGCGATATCGATCGATTCCCGCGCCACCGCGCTTGCTTCTGCAAGTGCACAGGCATCGGCGTAGGCCCGGGTGGTCTGCGCCGCGACAACCACCGCCACCCTTTCATGCGCAGCGGCCACGGCATCCCGGTCGGCGCGCGCCGCTTCGATCGTACGGCCGATCCGACCAAACAGATCAATCTCCCACGAAATAGCCATCCCGCCGGTGTAGCTCCACTGCGTGTTGCCACTGCCCTGTGAGAAGCCCCCGCCGGAACCGTCGCCATAACTCGCCCCGCCGGACAGATCGGTCGATGGCAAGCGCCCGGCCCCCGCTTCGCGCAGAATGGCCTGGGCACGGGCAAGATTGGCGGCCGCCACACGCAGATCCGTGTTCGCCACGAGTGCACGTGTAACAAGCCTGTCCAGCGCTGGATCGTTGTACAGCCGCCACCAGTCACCTTGTGGCTCGGCATTGCTCGTGCCCGGCGCCGTGCTGATGAACGGCCCCGTGTCTGTTGTCGGCAAGGCTGCCGGCGCGCGATAATCCGGCCCGGCGGCACACCCCGCCAGCGTAAGAGCGCATGCGGAAAGGAATGCGATCTTACGCATGGGCGGTCTCCGTCAGGGCGATCTGTTTGGTACGCTCGCTTTCTGACGCTGCCCGATGGTCACGCGCCACAAAGCTGTAGATCGTCGGCAGAACGAACAGGGTGAACAAGGTGCCGATCAGCATCCCCATCACCACCACGATCCCGATGGCAAACCGGCTCGACGCACCCGCGCCGTTGGCGAACAGCAAAGGGACCAGACCGGCAACCATCGCTGCCGTCGTCATCAGCACCGGTCGCATACGCACGGCCGCCGCACGCCGGATCGCGGAAATCCGGTCCAGTCCCTCGTTGTGCTGCATCTCGTTGGCGAAAGAGACCATCAGAATGCCGTGTTTCGATATCAACCCGATCAAGGTCACCAATCCGATCTGCGTATAGATATTGAGCGTCGCATAACCGAGGTAGAGCGGCACCAGCGCACCGCACACCGCAAGCGGTACGGTAACGAGAATGACCACCGGATCGCGGAAGCTTTCAAACTGCGCCGCCAGCACCAAAAAAATCACCACCAGCGCGAAACCGAAAGACACCGTCAGACGGTTTCCTTCATGCACATATTGGCGGCTGTCCGACAGCCAGTCGATTGTCATGCCCGGTGGCAAGGGTTGCGATTTCAGGAAAGCAACCGCCTCGCCCATCGTCACGCCGGGGGCCAGAACCGCCGAAATCGTGGCCGAATTCATCTGGTTGAACTGCGGCAACTGATTGGCCTGCGGGCGCATATCCACCTTGACCACTGTCGCCAAAGGAACCAGCGCGCCCGACGTCGCTTTGACATAGTACTGCCCGAGATTATCCGGCGTCAGGCGTTTCTGCTGCGGCACCTGTGCAATCACGTCGTACGACCGGTCGTGCCAGTTGAAGCGGTTGACATAGTTTTCGCCAACCAACGTTGCCAGCGTGCCCGCGATGGCATCCATAGACACGCCCATTTGCCCGGCCTTTTCCCGGTCTACGGTTATCCGCGCTTCCGGGCTGTCAAAGGCAAGGTCGCTGTCGACAAAAGCGAACAGGCCACTGCCCCATGAAGCCCCCTTGATCTGTTCGAGCGTCTGATAGATCGCCGAAAAGTCATCGGATGACCGGATCACCATCTGCACCGGCAAACCGCCACTGCCCGCAGGTAACGGCGGTGGCTGGAACGATGTCGCGAAAACACCAGTAATCGCCGCCCCTTCGGCATTAAGCTGCGCCTGAATTTCATCCGCGCTGCGTTTGCGTTCGCTCCATTCCTTCAGAATAATCCCGCCAAAGCCGCCATTCGGGCTGAACAGGCCCGCCGTATCCCACGAACTGACATACTCCGGCATGGAAGCGTAGATTTTCTGAACATCCTCCGCAAAGCGCGCCGTGTAGTCCACATTCGCGTATTGCGGCGCTTTCGTCTGAACGAAGACGTATCCCATATCCTCCTGCGGCGCGAGTTCGCTGCGCGTGCCGCTGAACAGGATCACGATGCCTGCCAGAACCGCCAGACCGACGAGCAACACCGCACCGCGCGCGGCCAGTGTCTTGCCCAGCAGCGTTTCATAGCCATGGGTGAGCCGTTCCATCGTATGTTCAATCCGCTGGGACAGCTTGCCTTCGGCCATCTTGTCCTTGAGCAGATAGCTGCTCATCATCGGCGACAGCGTAAGCGCAATCACCCCGGATACAATCACCGATCCCGCCAGTGTGAAGGCGAATTCCCGAAACAGCGCACCGGTCAACCCGCCCATCAGGCCGATCGGGGTGTATACTGCAGCCAGCGTGATTGTCATCGCGATCACCGGGCCGACGATTTCGCGCGCGCCCACAATCGCGGCCTGCACCGGGGCAAGGCCTTCCTCGATGTGCCGGTGAATGTTTTCAACCACCACGATCGCATCGTCCACCACCAGACCGATCGCCAACACCATGGCCAGCAGGGTCAGCAGATTGAGCGAAAATCCAAACGCCAGCATCAGGGCTGCCGTTCCGACGAGCGACAACGGGATCGTCACAACCGGAATAATCACCGCCCGGACCGATCCGAGAAAGAGGAAAATCACCAGAACAACGATCAGCACCGCCTCGACCAGGGTATGCGACACCTCATCGATCGACGCTTCCACGAAATGCGCCACGTCGAACTGGCTGAACACCTTGAGGCCCGGGGGCGCAACGCGCTGCATATCCGGGATCAGGGCTTTCACCGCACTGACGATTTCCAGCGGATTGCCGTCTGGCGTCGGCGAAATGGCGATGAATATGGCTGGCTTCCCGCCGGTGGTGGCGCTGCTGTTATAGTTCTGCCCACCGATTTCAATCGTGGCCACATCGCCAAGCCGGACAACGCCATCGGTTCCCGTCTTGATCACCATGTTGCGGAAATCATCCACATTGGTGAGATCCGTACCCGCCGTGATATTGATCGCAGTGGACGTGCCCTTGAGTTGTCCCGGCGCGGCCTGCACATTGTTGGCACGCAGGGCATCCGCCACCTGCCCGGCGGAAAGACCGCGTGCGGCGATCTTGTCCGGATCGATCCAGATGCGCATGGCCAGTGTCTGCCCCCCGCCCATATCAACGGACGCAACGCCGGGGACCGCGGTAATCAGCGGCTGGGCCACGCGCGTTGCAAAATCGGTAATCTGCGGGATCGACAGAGTTTCGCTGGTGAATGCGACATACTGAACCGCGGATGCGCCATCGGTGATCTTGTTGATCACCGGATCGCTGGCCCCCGGCGGCAGGCGAAATTTCACCTGCTGCACTTTTGCCAGAACCTCCGTCATGGAACGGTCGGCATCGGCGTTCAGCACCAGCTTGGCCTTGACCTCGCTTCGTCCCTGCGTGGATGACGAAGTCAGGTACTCGATACCGTTTGCCGTTGCGATTGCTTGCGCGATCGGCGTGGTCACGAAACCCTGCATCACGTCTTGCGTGGCGCCGGGATAGGAGGTGTTCACCACGATCGTGGCGCTCTCCATGTTCGGATATTCCCGCACCTGGAGCATGAATACCGATGCCCCGCCGACCAGCAGGATCAGGAGGCTAACCACGATGGACAGGATCGGGCGGCGAATGAACAGATCGGTAAAATGCACGGGATCAATCCTTCATCGCCGGCACAATCCGGACCACACGCACCGGCGCGCCGGGTTGCACGCGGATTTGCCCCTCGGTCACCACTACATCGCCGGGCTTGAGCCCCTTGGTCACCACCACGCTGTCGCCAATCCGTCGACCGGTCACCACGCCGACCATTTCAGCATTGCCTTCCTTACGGGGGGTGCGGCCGCGAATAACCGTGACGCTATCACCTGACGCGGACGTCTGGATGGCCGTTGCCGGAACAACCAGCGCCCCTGTCTGCGCAGCCAGTTCCAGCGCCACGTTCACATACATCCCCGGGCGCAGCAGTTG
Source organism: Caenibius tardaugens NBRC 16725 (assembly GCF_003860345.1). GTDB lineage: Bacteria > Pseudomonadota > Alphaproteobacteria > Sphingomonadales > Sphingomonadaceae > Caenibius > Caenibius tardaugens. Next base: position 3,854,978 of record NZ_CP034179.1, on the reverse strand, counting down.
CCCCGGGTTGGGCAGCAGCGCCTGAACCATGACATTGCGGCTATCCTCACCGATGCGTGGCTCGATCGTCGTCACGCGGCCCGTAAAGGTGCGGCCGGGCCAGGCATCGGAGGTGAGTTGCACCGTCCCCCGACATGAAGCTGCGCCAGATCCTGCTGCGGCACATTGAAATCGGCATAGAGTCGGTCCAGCGCAGTCAGGGATGCCACAGCATCACCGGGATTCAGATACTGCCCCAGATTAATCCTGCGCACACCAATCTGGCCCGCGAAAGGCGCAACGACACGCTTCTGGGCAATCCGCGCGTCCAGTTGATGAACGGCAGCCATCGCTTGCGCATATTCCGCGCGGCGTTGATCGAGCACGTCTTTGGATTCGGCGCCGCTTGGTGCCAGTTCGCGCGATCGTGCCAATTGCACGCGGGCAAGATCGGCCTTGGCCACCGCTGCCGCGCGGTCTGCCCGCTCCGGCCCATCGAACAGTTGCACAAGCGGTGCCCCTGCACCCACGCGTGCGCCGGGCTGAAAACGGATCGCCGTAACGCGCCCTGCCACTTCCGGCGCCAGCATGACTTCCTGCACCGCACGCAAGGAACCGACAGCCTGCAAGGCCGTGGGCACATCGCGCGGTTCGACAAATGTCGCGGTGACGGCCACGGGTGGCCGCTCGGCAGGCGGCGGCGCAGCATTCCGCCAGCTTCTCCATAGGAAAAGCAGGCCAAAAACCAGAATTATAAGGCCAACCGCCAGAGCGGCCTGTCGCCAGGACTTGATCGGCCACTTACCGGCCTGGCTCGGTGAATCTTGCAAAATCAGCTCCCGTTACGATACCGAAGCCACCCCCATAGAACCTCAACCATAGTTGAGGTAAAGGGATTTTTTCGAACCGTTCCCAATGAAAGACAACAAACGCATGACGCTTGTCGATTACAGTCACGCATTGACCGTAGGCGAGGTCGCTCGCCGCGCGGGTGTAGCAGTGTCGACTCTACATTTCTATGAAACTCAGGGTCTTATAGAAAGCTGGCGGACCAGTGGTAACCAACGGCGCTATCATCGCTCAGTCCTGCGGCTCATAGCGGTCATTCGCATTGCACAGCGCGTCGGCATCCCCTTGGCAGATATCAAGGCGCGTTTGGACGCCAAACCGCGCGGCAAGCCGGTAAGCACCGCGGATTGGAGCGAGCTCTCCCGCGATTGGCAGCGTGATCTTGACGAACGCATCACGCTCCTCACCCGCCTTCGAGACCAACTCGCCAGTTGCATAGGTTGCGGCTGCCTTTCGATTTCCGACTGTCCGTTGCGTAACCCAGGCGATCGTGCCGCCGAGTTTGGTGCCGGCGCGCGCATTGCCGATCTCTGATTCGATTGCCCCGTCAAACAAGCCTTGCTTCGAATAGACGTTGCCCCGGTCGCCCACCCGTAACCACTTGTCACAAAACGCGATCAGGCATCACAGCGTAGGTAATGACCAGCGTGTCACGCCAGGCAGGCAAGCCAGGCCGAACCGGCACAATGGCTGACGTCGCGTGACGCAATCGCCGATCATCGAGAAACAAGGCCTCACCCGGTTGACCCAGTCGGTGACGCAGCACCGTTTCCCGGGCGCCAACGACCGACGTTTCGCCTCCAGCAAAATTCTCACCGCCGACATAGAGGATCATCACCCAGTCACGCCCGTCATGATGCAGACCTTCCGGTGTCGGCAGACCTGGTAGACCGTTTTGCGCCATGATCCGGAACTGGTGCACTTCGACGAACCATTCCGAGGACGGATTGCCCTCCCGTTCGCACACAGCGTCCGCCATGCAATGCATCGCCTGTGCGAAGGCATCCGACGACACTGTGGCCGGCTGCATCGGCGCGAACCAGCGCTGAATGCCGCCGTTGAGGCAGTTATGCGCCCTTTCCTGATAATGAGACCGATGCCGCAGACGCTGGCATCCCGACATATCAGCGCGGAAGGCCGCATAACGCCGCTGGCGATAGGCGCCGCCATCCCCCATGTGGTCATCAGCCGGAAGATCGTGCCAGCTATCCGCGAACGCCTGCCAATCTGGCGCCTGTGTCACAGTCGAAATCGCGGGGAGCACCAACATGTCCGCATGCAGTTGCGTGATGACACCCACGGATGCAGTCCACAGGGGCGGCACACCATCCGATTTATGACCGGCGCCCATCGGATTACCTCAAATTGAACCGGTTCAATTTACAGTGGGGCACCATATAATGCCTCCCCTTCCACTTGCCAGCGCCCTTCAAAGCGCATCGCCTCAGCCGCACGTGTGACCCTGCCGTTCCGCTCCGCGCGATACTGCACGACCAGCGTCTGCCGTTCGAGATCGCAGATCGAACCGATCAGGGAAAAATGCAGGCTCTCCGTCTGGTCGAGCGCCTTCTTCCAATACTGTCGCAACGCGGCCTTGCCTGCGATAACCGGCGATCCGGTGACTTCCGCCGCCAGTGGGCTGATGAAGCGGGCGTCGTCGGTGAATACGTCGAGCACCGCGTCGATATCGCGCGCATTCCAGTGTCCGATCCACAATCTGGAAAAATGCTCCATCTCATCACGATTCATGACAAACTCCTTTTCGATGAGGATATCGTTCGATCCGGCCGTTACAAAATGAACCAGACTATCTAATGCATTAGCGCAATCAGCCTGGACCTTAAGATCAGCTCTTTCAACCAAATGATACAATTTGCACTATACGTCAAACGTGATATTGAACCAGTTCAATAAGGATGAACGCATGGCAAACTGGCTTCCGAATATCCCCGAAGGCCCATCACCCTTGTACGAACGCCTGATCGCCGCGCTCGAGCATGACGTACATCACGGGATACTGCGCCCGGGCGAACGACTGCCACCGCATCGCGACCTGGCGCACCGCCTTTCGTTAAGCGTGGGAACCGTCAGCCGCGCCTATGGTGAAGCCGAACGTCGCGGCCTTCTCTCGAGCCATGTGGGGCGTGGGTCCTACGTTGCCGATCATGCCACCGTTCCGCTCGCTATGGACGCAGGCCCGGCGGATATGGCGCAAAATGCCCCGCCGCTCGCACCCTCGGAACGCTGGCTCAACGAAGGCCTGAATAGCTTGCGCCAGAGGGCTGACTTGCTCGATTGCCTGAATTACCCGCCGCCGGAAGGGTTGCTGGCAGCCCGCCACGCAGGGGCTTCGTGGCTCCGCCGACGCCACCGCATGACCCGCGCCACGGCGGATCGGCTGATACAGTGCAATGGGGGCCAACATGGCCTGGCCCTCGCCTTTTCCGCACTGGCGAGGCCGGGCGATACAATCCTGTGCGAAGCGGCCACTTACGCGGGAATCAAAACCCTGGCCGCCCATGCAGGTTACAATCTTCATGGGGTAACGATGGACGATCGCGGTATCGATCCGGAAGCGATCGCCCGCGCCGCGCGCGATACCGGCGCACGGATACTGGTCCTCATACCAACCCTGCAAAATCCCACGACCATCACGCTCGACCCCGCACGGCGCGCAGACATCATCGCCATCGCCCGACAATACGATCTGACAATCGTCGAGGATGAGGCTTACCGCGTTTTCGCGCCCGAAAACGCACCGGACAGCTTTGCCGAACTTGCTCCCGAACGAACCCTGCTGGTCGCGGGCATTTCCAAGCCGATCGCGCCGGGCCTTCGCCTCGGATTCGTTCTACCTCCGGATGGAGATGCCTTGCGCGACCGGCTGTTCATGGGGCTGCGCGCCTTCGGGTATAGCCCGCCCACGCTCGGCCCGCTTCTCTTCAGCCAATGGGAACAGGATGGTACCGCCGATAAAATCGCCGATGCCGTGCTCGCCGAATCCGAAGCCCGCACGCGGCTGGCACAGGACGTTCTGGGAACCGCACTGGCGAAACCCGGGGCGAAACGGAGCCTCCATCTGTGGATGCCCATGCCGGCGATCGACGCAGAACGCCTGACATCCCGCGCACTGCGCGCCGGGATCGCGCTCACTCCGCCGGGCGCCCCTATAGTCGCATCCAATGCACCATCGGGTCTCCGTATATGCCTCGGCGCCATTCGCGAGCGTGGCAAGCTTGAGACATGCCTGCGCGCGTTGCATGGCCTGCTGCAACCTGGCAGCGACAAGTCAGCGCTGGGCGTCGTGTGAGGATGCCCGCACACACGCAGGTTTCAAATCAAACACGCTGGCTGTCTTATGCCAGCCTGGTTTTCGTCATGCTGTTCTGGTCCGGCAACTTCGTTGTCGGACGCGCCGTTCAGGGCGCCATCCCACCGTTTACCCTCGCGCTCGTCCGCTGGAGCGGGGCCGTCCTTCTGGTGCTGCCCTTTGCCTGGCCGAAATTGCGCGCAGATTGGCAAATCCTGCGCCAGCACTGGCGTATCATCCTGCTGCTGGGCGTTGCCGGTGTCGGCGGATTCAATGGCTTTGTCTATTCCGGACTGCACTTCACGACGGCCAGCAACGGCCTTTTGCTGCAGGCGGCCACTCCTGCGCTGGTTCTTCTGTTCAACCTTCTGTTCTTCCGGTTGCGATCGCCTGTCCTTCAGATCGCTGGCGTACTGCTGTCCATGCTCGGGGTGGTGCTGATCGTTCTGCGCGGCCATCTCGCGGCAATCCTGACATTGCATTTCAATCTGGGCGATCTGCTGATCCTGTGCGGGGTGACATGCTGGGCCGCCTATACCAGCCTGCTGCGCATCCGTCCGCCCTGCCACCCTCTCAGCTTTCTTGTGGCGACCTTTGTTATTGGCGCAGTCACGATGGCGCCATTTGCGTTGTGGGAACATGCGCAGGGCTTGCGCGTGCAATTCAGCGCGGGAACGCTGTGTGCCTTTGCCTATGTTGCAGTCTTCCCCTCGCTTATCGCCTATCTGCTCTACAACGCAGCCGTGCGTGATCTCGGCGCGGGGCCTGCCGGACAAACCATCACACTCATGCCGCTGTTCGGTGCATTTCTGGCGTCAGCCCTGCTGGACGAGCGGCTGCAAAGCTTCCACCTGATCGGGATGGCGATCATTCTTGGAGGTATCATTCTTGGTGCCGCCGCCAGCAAAAGGACATCCGCTAACGACGGCGCAGATACATAAACGCGATCAGCGCATGATCACGCCACCATCGACATTGTAGGTCTGTCCGTTGATCCAGCGCCCATCCTCCGACAACAACATCGCGACCATATTGGCGATGTCGGAGGGTTCACCGAGGCGGACGTGGGGAGTATGTTCAAGCATCGCCGCCCTAAACTCACTGCCAGTCGCCCCTGCCGATTCCGTGATGGTCAGCCCCGGGGCTATGCAGTTGGCCGTGACCCCCTTCTTGCCCCAAGCCATCGCCACATGCCGCGCCAACGCGGTCAAGCCACTTTTCGTTATCGCATAGGCGGGGCGGACCGGTTCCCCGGCAAAGGCCGCACCCGATGTCGTGTAAACGATAGAACCGCCGCCATTTTCAAGCAGGTGCGGCAGGACAGCCCGTGTGCACAGGACATGGCCGCGCAAATTGATCTGTATCGTCCGGTCGAAGACAGCCATGGGCTGTTCGAGAATATTGGCATCCTCCAGCAGGGTCTTCATGTCCGCCGCATTGATATGTGCGCCATCGAGCTTGCCAAAACGTCCCACCGCCGCCTCTACAGCAGTATTCACCAAATGCTCGTCAGCGAGATCTATCAGGCACGCGAAAGCATCTCCACCTTCCGCCACGATATCTTCCGCAACACGTTCTGCAGCCGGAAGATTGATATCAGCCAGACAGACCTTTGCGCCTTCCTGCGCCAGGCGCCGCGCCGTGGCCGCACCAATTCCAGTGCCCGATCCGATAACGATAATGGCTTTTTCCGCCAGACGATTACTGATCACATACTCTCCCTTCACAGTCCCGAAGCGAACCCGGGCAACCATCTGACATCACGCACGCCACCATCGCAAGCGGCCGCAAGAATGAGCCGGAAATTTCCACGTATCCGGAATGCGCATGACGACGCCAGGAACTGGTCGCATCAAGAGGACACATGGCTTGAAGCGGCCCGGCGCATCCATTACCACGTGCCTTATCAAAGTTCATGAAAATGGGCTGATTTGAAGCCGGCACAAGACTGGCACATGGGGTAGACGGAGAGGTTCCATGGCTAAGAAACGGCCGGACGCAGATAATGGCAATACCCGCCCTACCACACAGAGTGGGGTCAAATCGTGCCTGCGCACACTCGACATCGTGCATTACTTTACCCAGCACGATGCCCCTGCCCGCACGATCGATATCAGCGAGGCGCTGGGTATTCCCAATTCCAGTACTGATGAGATCCTGCGCACGCTGGCCTCGATGGGCTATCTTACTTTCAATCGCGAAACCAAACGTTATGTCCCGTCCTACAAACTTGTGGCGACCGGGCGCAGCATTGAACGCAATTTCTTCGGCGGCGATTATATCGGCGAACTGCTCAATGAAGTGCGGGCGGAAACCGGAGCCACCGTTTACATTACCTTCCAGAATGACTGCTGGGTCGAGAACGTTGCACAAATCCGGGGCCATTGGCTGACACCGGAAGAAGATGTGGATTTCCCAACCGAGGTCATCCGTTACGATCATGATCGCTGGCAGCCGGGCACCAATTTTGCAGCTGCCATTCTTGCCCAGCATTCCAATGTTGAAATCATCAAGCTCGTGACCCGGGCCCAGCAACTGGGTATCGGCCCCAGCGGTCCATCCCTGATGAAGTATCTCGTTGATCGCGTGGCACGCACCAGGGCGCAAGGGTTCGCCCTCTGCCGACGCAACGACATTGTTCTCGATTCTATCGCTGTACCTTTGCAAATACCCAATGCCGTTTCGCCGCACGCAATTGGCATTGTGGGTGACAAGCTGTTTGAATCGGAAAAGGAAATCAAGCAGGTTGCAAACGCTTTACAAGCCGCTGTGATGCGGCACCGGGATCGCTTTCTCCAGTCAGCGCAACCATATGCGCTGCAATGACCCAATCAAACCAATACCGACATAGAGAACACGGACCGCCAACTTTCCTTCTCATGATGGATTTCACGCTACCCACAGGTGGCATCCGCGCCATACGTCAGGGCAACAATATCACCTGACGGAGAGATTCTGTGACCGCGCCCGCCACTGTTCCTGATCACGTGCCCGCACATCTCGTAAAGTCGTTCGATTTTCGGAATGACAAGGCGATCAGCAGCGATCCTTACGGGTATATCGCCAGCCTGAACGATTGCCCCGAAATCTTCTTCTCGCCCGATCTCGGCGGCTACTGGATCGCCCGTTCGACGGATGCGATCGAGGAAATCTTCGCCGACCACGAACGGTTTACCGCGACTTCGCTGGCCATCCCCAAACGCGATGCGTCGGTGGTGCTGATCCCGAATAATTTCGATCCGCCGAAACACACGGCATACCGCAAGGCGATGGCAAACAACCTGTTTTCGCCCCGCGCATTGGCCACTATCGATCCTGACACCCGTGCTTTCACTTTGAAGCTGTTCGACGAATTCACCCCAGGGCGCTGTGAATTTGTCTCCGAATTCGCCTACAAACTGCCAATCGATACCTTTCTCAATCTGATGGGGGCCGATCTTTCGCTGCGCGATCAGTGTCTATCGTGGATCAAACTGATTTTCCGCGGGCAGACCGTAGAGGAAACCAACCAGGGCTTTATCGACGCCTTCAGTTGGGTGACCGAGTGGCTGCAGCAACAGCTCGCCAATCCCGCTGCCAATCAGGGGCCGATGTTTCAGGCCCTGATGCGGATGAAGATCGACGGCAAACGTCCCGATTTCGACGATATGCGTTCGATGACACTCATGCTGTTTTCCGGCGGTCTCGACACGATCACATCACAGATGACGCATATCATGCGGTTCCTTGCGGAAAACCCCGGTCATCGCGATTACCTGCTCCAGAACCCTTCCGCGATTCCGGTTGCGTTGGAGGAACTGCTTCGCCGTTTCGGTATTTCGTTCATCGGACGAGCCGCCGCCAAGGATCAGGTCTTCCGGGGTGTGGTTATGAAACAAGGCGATGTCGTCTGCGCAGGAACCCCCATCGCCGGCCTCGACGCCGACCAGTGGCATAACCCGCTGGAAGTCGACTTCGACCGTGCAGGCGGACGCCGCGTCAAACATCTCGGATTTGGGGCCGGGCCGCACTTGTGCATCGGCGCCTACCTTGCGCGCAAGCAACTGACCATCATGATCGAGGAGCTGCTACCGCGCATGCCCGACCTGCGGATCGCACCCGATGCTGGCGCGATCGAAAGCCATGCTGGTGCGACGCTTATGCTCAAGAAATTGCCGCTGGAATGGAACGTGGCAACCTGACGCGACCAAAGGCGGGATAAAGCATCCCGCCTTTTGCCTTCCGGTTCAAACGGCGATCCGATCCTTGCGCAAACGGCGTGCCGCAATGATCCAGTGGACGACACTCCACAGCATGATCACGGCGAGGCACATCAGCGACAATTGCAGACCGCGTGCCGGATCGCCAGTCATGCCATGGAAGACGTCGCTCATGATGCCCGCGAAAATCGGGCCCAATGCAACTCCGATGATATTGCAGGTCACGATATAAACCGCGCTGGCTGTCGCCCGCGTGGCCACCGGAGCCAGACTTTGCGTGACGGCAATCGATGGCGCCGTCCAGAACGCGACAAGCAGCATGGGCATGGCCAGAAGCCACAAAGTGCTCGCGCCACTCTCCGCCATAAAGGCCATGACGAACAAAGGAATGCTCAGCGTCAGCCCAATTATCGGGGCCCACAGCATGGCGTCCATCCCACGCCTGCCAAGGCGCATTGCCAACCAGCCACCGAACGCGGTGCCGACCAGGCCTGATGCGCCCATCAAAACCCCCATGCCGAGTCCTACTTCCGACAAGGACATGCCATGCACCCGGATCAGGTAGGAAGGAAGCCATGCCGTGATGCCCATCTGTGCAAAACTGGCCGCCGCACTGGCGAGAATGACCTGAACATAGGCCGATGTCCGCCAAAGGGCCGCTACGGCCTCGCGGAATGAGAGGCTGTCTGTTTCCAGGGTCGCCCCTCCGGATTCCGCCGCGCCGCGTTTGGGTTCTCGGGCCAGAATGACAAACAGCAATCCGATCATCACGCCGGGCAGCCCCACAATCAGCAGCGCCATGCGCCAGTTGTAGTGCTGGGCGATGAAACCGCCTGCCATCAGCCCGAGCATGATACCTATCGGTATACCAGTGGCGAAAACGCCCATCGCGCTGGGGCGTTTGTCCGCAGGATAAAGATCGGAGAGCAGCGAATGCGCTGCGGGCGCAAAACCGCTTTCCGCCATACCCACGCCAACACGTGCGAAGAACAGTTGCCAGTAATTGCGCGTCACCCCGCCAACCGCGGTCAGGATACTCCACAACACCGTGATCGCGCCGATCATGCGCACACGATGAATGCCGCTATCAATCCACCGTGCCAGAGGGATGCCCATTGCCGTATAGAACAGACTGATCGAGCCCCCGGTCAGCAGACCCAGTTGCCAATCCTTGAGCACGAACTCATGTTTTATCGGTTCCTGCAAGATCAGCACGATCTGACGATCGAGATAGTTCAACGAATAGATCAGCGTGAGCATGATCAGCATCAGCGTGCGCTTAGCGGTTCCTGCCGGTTTCGCGTCCTCGACCGTAAGGTCGCTTGATGCGCCGGCATCGGCAGCCCCGTCGTTCATCAGCACCGCAATCCCCACACATAGCTTTTGCGGTAATCTCGGCAGATCGCCCAAAGTGGTCAATTGGCGGCCGCGTGTTTTCCGGTAACATGGAAAGCCCGCGATGAGCGTATCGGGCAAACAGGAATATGCCAGCCTGACTAATGGTTAAAACCGCGAGAGGGGAATGAACAGATGGGGGACGTGCTGGTGTTCGGAGCAACCGGTTATCTCGGTGCGCGGATTACCGCTCATCTGGCAGAAGCCGGCTACGTCGTGACAGGCGTTTCACGCTCTGACACCGGCGATACGGTCGTGGCGCAAGCCGGTGGCGAGCCGTTTCGCGGCGATCTGGCCAACCCTGCCCCACTGTTGGATATGGCAGCCGATCATCAAGCGGTAATCTATGCCGCACAACGCGATTTGCAGGATGAATACGCCTTTTTATCCGCACTCACGACCCGTTTGGCGGGAACCGGAAAGAAACTGATTTTCACCAGCGGCACCGGCGTACTGTCGCAGCGGACCGATGGCGAATGGAGCGAGGACACCTTTGCCGAGACGGACCATTTCGTCCCCTCAAAATATATCGGCTTCCGCCATGTCACCGAAAATCTCGTCATGGCATCCGGCTGGACTGGCAGCCTGCAAGCGATGGTTATTCGTCCCTCGATGATCTGGGGTCATGGCGGCTGTGGCCATATCGCCCGTTTCTATCAGGATGCCCGTGACTATGGCGATGTCGGCTATCTTGGCCGGGGCCTGAACCTCTATTCCAACGTGCACGTCGACGATCTCGCCCGGCTATACCTGCTCGCGCTGGAAAATGGCGTGTCGGGCGCATTGTATCACGCCGTCTCCGGCGAAGCGAACAATCGCACGATTGCCCAGGCGGTTGCCGCCGACTGCGGCGTTACCGCACGCAGCCTCAACTTCGATGAAGCCGTTGATCGCTGGGGCAAGTTCGAAACCCTGATCGGCATGGGGGTCTGCAGCCGCACGCGCGCGCCGCGCAGCCGGGCGGAACTCGGCTGGTCGCCTGTGCATCCCGATCTGATGGCCGATATCGGACACGCCCGATACCGCCAGCCATCCGTGTAACCTTGCTGCGGCAACCAACCGCCCGCGGGGGCTAGCGCCGGCCGCGCAGCTCTTTCAGGATTCTCGTACCTTCGACATTCACCGCACCGATGTAGGCTTCGAGGAGTTCGCCAAAGGCATCGAGGCGATCCTGCGGCAAGTGGCTTTGCACGCGGTACATCATCGTTCGGCGCGATTCCATGATGGTGCGGGCCTGTTTACGCCCCTTCTCTGTCGGTACCATCATCGTCAAACGCCTGTCGGAGGCGTCGCTTTGCCGCTTGATCAGGCCCAGTTTGACCAGTGGTAACGTTGTCCGGCTGACAGTCGAAGCATCAACGCCAAGCGCATCAGCAAGCTCGTTCATACGCTGGCCAGGGTTATTAACGACGGTTTCAAGAATATCGACCTGCACCGGTGTCAGTTCATGATCACCCACAAGATAGATATATCGTTGAATTGCCCGGTTATGCGGATTTCTCCGGAGAGCGACAATGGCATTTGCCACGCGTTCCATTGCGGAAGAAACATCGTCAGCCCCCTCTTCAACAAGAACGCCACCTGCCATCAAACTTGCAGGTTCATGCATTTTCATATCCCCTAACACCGCCCGGACAATAGCCAGAGATCCGATCGTTGGAAACTGAGCCAAGCAGTTTTTTGGAGATGTGGTGCCAAATCAACGCCAAACGGATTTCACAAATGCCGCGATAACCCCCAAGGCATTGTCCGCCTCGACGGTGTCCGGTGCCATCATCGGCCAGACATGGCCCATACCAGGCGCAACATGCAAGGTGACCGCACGATCCGCACGCCCCAGACGTTCTACAAAATGCAAAGCTTCGCCCAGCAAAACCTCTTCTCCGCCAACCAGTACCAAAGCAGGAGGGACACTTTCGGGATCGGCGTGAATGCCGGAGACAAGCGGGTCGTCAACGGGATGACCCTGCAAATACAGGGCGCCGCAATCCGCGACTGCCTGCCGGGAGAACAGCAGATCGCGCCCCGCCCTGCTTTCATAGGTATCCGCGCTGGCCGCGAAATCGAGCATGGGCGAAACCAGCACAACACCTGCCGCCGCCCTGCCCGCCTGCGAGGCGACGATCCCAAGCGCCAGCGCGAGCCCGCCGCCCGCAGAATCCCCCGCCAGAACTACATCGCCCCGTTCCGCCAACGCCCGATAGACCGCGACAGCATCATGCAATGCGGCCGGAAAGGGATTTTCGGGCGCGAGCCGATAGTACGGCAAAATGACATTCGCCCCGGCCGCTTCCGCCAACCGCGTGACATAGGGCAGCCACGCGACAGGCGATCCCATGCGATAACCGCCCCCATGAAAATAGAGCATGGTGCGGATGGCACCGGGCGGTGACACCACCAGACAGCGGACGCCCCCGATAGCCTGTTCATACTCCGGCGCGGACAGTGCCCCCCCTGCCCTGATCCGGCGCTCCAGAAGATCAGCGTCAGCCGCATACCCTTCTCTCAAAGGAGGCAATTGCCAGTCTGCCCGGTCCGCTTGCGCTGCCATCCCGGCCTCAGAAAACAAAAACGCCACGGGCCAGCTTGCCCGTTTCGAGATCATGAAATGCCTGTTCGAAGTCCTCGAGCCTGTAACGGTGGGTCACAAGTTCATCCAGCATCAGCGCACCATTGGCGTAAAGCGCGAGATAGGCCGGAATATCGCGATGAGGCCGCGACGAGCCATAGCGCGCGCCCAGAACGCCACGATCAACAGACAACAGCGGAAACACCGGCAGTTCGACCGTCGCGTCGAAGGAAGGCATGCCCACAATCACACAGTTCCCACCCCATGCGAGCGATGCCACCGCATTCTTCAGGGCAGCCACACTGCCCGCGCATTCAAACGACCAATCCGCACCGCCCGTGGCCGGCTTCACCGGATCGGCCAGCAATTCGCGAATACGTGCAGGCACATCGTCTTGCGAAGCATCGATAAAATCGGTCGCGCCAAATTTGCGGGCGTTTTCTTCCCGCGATGCCATCAGGTCCACTGCAATGATACGCGATGCCCCGGCAAGCCGAAGCCCCTGAATGACGTTGAGCCCGACCCCGCCAGCACCGAACACGGCCGCCGTATCCCCGGGGGCAACCTTCGCGCGATTGATCACCGATCCTACCCCGGTCAGAACCCCGCAGCCGATCACACAGACCACGTCGAGCGGAATATCCGGATCGATCCGGATCGCCTGCTGTTGCTTGACCACAATGTATTCCGCGAAAGTCGATGTCGCGGCAAAATTGGAGACGGGCACGCCATCAAGACTGAACGGTTCCGTCCGGTTGCCCAGCGTTTCCCGGCACCGTGTGGGGTGCCCGCTTTCACAATGGGCACAGTGTCCGCAATAGGCGAGCGTATGCAGCGCAACGTGATCGCCCGGGGCGAGCGATGTGACATCCGGCCCCACCTTCTCGATTATTCCGGCCCCTTCATGACCAAGCACGGCGGGCGCTGGCCAATCGATCGTGCCGTCGAGCACACTGATATCGCTATGGCAAATGCCGCTGGCGACAATGCGGACGAGCACTTCGCCACGCGCCGGTTCGCGCACTGTCAATTGATCGGTGTACCTGACCTTACCCTTGCCTTCATAGATCAACGCCCGCATGCTCTTCTCCCCTCAACCGGTTTTGTCTGCCTCAGGACAGTTCAAGATCATCCCAATCCACCACACTGCACATGCGATGGAAATCCGGGCTTTGCCACGGTGCGTTGACCTGCAGCCGGTGGTGCGTGTTGTTGACGTAATAATTACGCTCGACCCCGCCTTCCCTGGTCAACTGGATCAGGTTCGACGCTTCCTGGTCGAGCGCCTCATTATAGTCGGCGCAGGCGCGATGCGTCACGGTTACGCGTGATTTTCCTTCCCGTAACATGCGCATGATGCATTGTCCGGCAAACGACGCCCACAACAGATACCATGCAGGCAACCCGGTCCCACCCGACAGTGGCTGCGAATTCGGGCCGTAGATCATAAACAGGTTCGGGAAGTCGGGCACCATCATGCTGCGGTATGCCCGCGGCCCATCGCCTGCATCCCACACGGCGTGCAAATCCTTGCCGGCAAGCCCTTCATAACGGGCGGGCAGGAGATACTTGGCAACTTCAAAACCCGTTGCAGCGATGATGACATCGACCTCGACCCGCTTGCCATCCTCCATTTCCAGACCTTCGGGCACCAGCCGTGCCACGCTGCCGCAGACCAGTTCGACATTGTCGCGGGTCAGGGCCCTGTACCAGCCATTGTCCACCACGGGGCGTCGCGAAAACGGCGCATAGTCCGGGACAAGCTTAGCTATCAGTTCCTCGTCGCCGCCGGTTTCCTGCCGGATGTAACCCGTCAGCATTTCTCGCAGGGCATCGTTGCCCTGATTGATGATCCCACCTTTGGCTTGCCATTCGGGATCAGCCACCTGCAGGCTGTGAATGTCGAACAGAGTTGCTGTGGCCATATAGCGCCACCAGTTCCAGTAACCCGGCAGGTTGTTTATCAGCCAGGTCAGTTCTGCTTCCATTGGCGCGCCATATTTTTCGCGCGGGCTGATCCACTGCGGCGTCCGCTGGATCGCGAACACCTGTTTTGCCTCCCGCGCGATTGCACCCAGCATCTGTACACCGGTCGATCCATTGCCGATCAACGCCACGCGTTTACCCGACAGATCGAGATCCGCGGGCCAGCGCGAGGGGTGGATTACCTGCCCACGGAACGTTTCAATCCCTTCAAAATCCGGAAGCTTGGCATTGGCGAACGTACCGCATGCGGTCATGACGACATTGACGTCGAGCGTGTCCACACCCTCTGGCGTCGCGATTTCGAGGCTCCACTTGTTTGTCGTTTCGTTAAACGTTGCGCATTTCACATCATTGCAGAACCGCGTATTCGCGAAAACGCCGTACTTGCGGGAAATATGATCGAGATAGGCACGCACATCCGCGCCTTTTCCGAAATGCTCTTTCCAGGGATAACGCTTCTCGAAGCTGAACTCGTAAGTGATTGATGGCGTATCCACCCGCACTTCGGGATAGCGGTTGATCGTCCACGTTCCGCCCGGTTCGGCTTGCCGTTCCAACAGGACATAGGGCAACCCCAATATCTCACACTGGACAGCAGCCGCCAGCCCGGAGGGCCCACTGCCAATAATCGCCACGCGAAACCCCTCGGGAACAGGGGGCTTTTCCCCTTTCCATTCCACAGCGAAGGGGAAATCCCGAAACCCGGCAAGGTCCCGCCGTGCTGCGAATTCAAGATCACTCATGTCGCGATGTATGGTAAGCGCCATCAATTCGCGTAGCTTTTCCGCAGGCGGCTCAACCGGCATATCAGGGGATGCATGGCGCTCAAGCCAGTCGACCGCCCGGTCCACAAGCTGCTCTCGCTGTTCGGGTGACAGCGCCTTGGCCACGGGCAGCATGGCGATCGCCTTGTCGTCCGTCAGTTGATACAGCGACACCCGCACGGCATCGAGATCCGCCAGTTCAATCGCGCGCCGGATAAAGCCACGGTCGACATCGGGACTGCCGGGGTTAGCCCCGACCCTGCTGGCCTGACCTTCCATGATATCCGTTTCTCCCGCTATCGCCATTGTCGTTCGCATCCTTGTCCGAAACGTATGCGTTGTATTTCCGGATATGCTTTGCCGTCTTGTCTCTTGGCGCGAAACATCTGCGCCATCGCTTCCGGAAAGCCGGAAGACACCCTATCACCTTTGACGTTCCAACCAGCGCATTCGCATATCAGAGATCAGGATGACACCTTCCTCTGACAATGCCGGGAGCAGGCGCATGGAAAGCAATGAAACACACTACAGTCGGCCCGATCTGGCCCGGGACAAGCGGGAAATCCGCCTCGGCACACTTCTGTTTACCATTGTAGAAGCGCGCAAGGGCTTCGAAGTGGCCTACAACCGCTGGTACGAACGGGATCATTTCTACAGCGGTTGCATGATCGGGGAATATACGCTGGCAGGTGCCCGCTATGTCGCTACCCGCGCGTGCAAGGCCCTGCGTTATGGGAGCGATGCAGACCTGATCAAGGGGAGCTTTCTGGCGCTTTACTGGATACTGGATGGACACCACGCCGATTGGGACAACTGGGCGGTCATACAGGTAAACAAGCTTCATGCCGAAGGGCGTATGTTCAAGGAGCGTGATCACGTCCACACAGGGCTTTACCAGTACGAGCAGGAGTACAACGCCCCTGCCAGCACGACACCCATCGAACTGGCGCTCGATCGGCCCTATGCCGGTGTTGCAGCTTTCATTATCGATCTCGCACCTGGAAAAAGCGCTGCTGACGCCCGTGCGTTTTTCAGCGCGCTTCCGTGTCCGGGGGACGTCGCGCTCCTCTCCTCGCCATTGCCGTTGGACGAACGGAGTCCGGCCGATGTGCCTGACTCAAGCGGTGACCATGTCACGTTGGTGAGCTTCTCCATCGAGAATCCTGCCGATGTCTGGACCAGCCGTTATGCCGATATCGGAGAACGGATTGAACAGGCGGGCCTCGGGCGCGTGCGTTTCGCATCACCATTTGTGGCAACCGTGCCGGGCACCGACACCTATATGGAGGAATTGTGATGGGCACGGGCATGCTGGCAGACCAGGTCATTGTCATCAGCGGGGTTGGCCCAGGCCTGGGCCGTAAACTCGCTCTCCAATGTGCCGAACAAGGCGCCAGACTGGTTCTCGGCGCACGATCCGGCGATTTCATCGCCAGTGTTGCGGAAGAGATTGTTCGCAACGGCGAGCAAGCGCACGCCGTGCCAACGGACGTCAGCAAGGCTGCCGATTGCGACCACCTGATAACCGAAAGCGTGGCTAGGTTCGGCCGCATCGATGGTTTGGTCAACAGCGCCTTCCGTTTCGAAACATCCCGTTTTGAAGAAGCTGACCTTGGCCGTTGGCGTGAGGCGATGGACGTTGCCTGTTTTGGCAGCCTGAAACTCGCGCAGGCGGCGCTACCGCATTTGAAAGCCAGCCGGGGATCGATCGTCAATGTGAGCACCATCGGCTCACGCATCGGCACCGAAGGATCGGGTGGCTATAACCTGTCGAAAGCCGCGCTTAATATGGCGACCCGCCAACTCGCGCGGGAACTGGGCCCGGATGGCATCCGTGTGAATGGTGCACTGATGGGGTGGATGGCAGGGGAACCGTTGAAGCAAGGTTTCGCCGCCCGGGCTGCTGCACGCGGCATTTCTCCCGACGTGCTTGAACGCGAATTGATGGATACAATCCCCCTGCGCCGCATTCCCACGGATGATGAATGCGCCGGTGCAGTCATTTTTCTCCTGTCCGGCCTTGCCAGTGCATGTACCGGTGTTCTTCTCGACGTTAACGGCGGCATGTTCATGGCAGGTTGAACGAAAGCAGCGTCAGCGCAACCGGGGGATCATGCCAAGCTCCTGATAGCGGTAGCAATAGCTGCGGAACATATCTGCGGTATCCACACAGCCCGCAAACCCTGCCTTCCGGATTTTGATTGTGCTGCATAGATTCCAGCGCAATTCCTCTCCGGGAGGCACGGGGGCGGTCCATACCCGCGCGACCTGCGGCGAACATCCCAGCAACGTATCCAGATCGGGGACAGCCAGCCCGTACTTTTTCACCATGTCCGGCCACAAATGGGCAAGCGCGCTCAATTCATCCGCGATATCATAGACACGCGTTTCCCCCACCGCGACCCCAAGTGTTTCTGCCACGAGCGGGAAAGCATCGCGGATGGAGAAGACATCGCCATTGCAGAGATTAAACGCCTGATCCCGCGCTTCTGGCGCTTCCGCCGCCCATGCCAGCGCTTCGGCCACAAGATCGGAATCGGTGAAATCCAGAACATCGCCGCGCCCTGCCGGTAGGGGCATGGGAAGGCCTGCCTCACGGCAGAGCGACGCAAAAACGGTCAGAACCAGAAACGGGCTGAGGTGCCCCCCAACAGTGGCCCCGATGATACCCGATGGCCGAAGAAGCGTGATCCCCCAGTCGCTTTGTCCGGCGCCTTCGCGCTTCTTTTGCAGAAGATAGTCTTCCTGCCAGTAATAGAAGTTATCGCCTGGGGCGCGTGGCAGCGTCTCAGTAAGTGGAACAGGCAGATTCAGGCCGGGCAGATGGACCCCATATGCCTTAGGCCCATGAACGAGAGAAATATGCCGCAGGCTCGGGGCAGCTTCGAACAAGGGATCGCAAAGGTTCTCCAGCATTTGGGCATTTTTCGTCATTTGCGCGGGATCGCTCCACCCCGCGATCACGTCATCCTCACGCTCATTCAGGGCCGCGAAAACCACATGGGTGACATTCCCCAACATCGCCACTGCCGCGGCGCAACGATCACGATCAAGCAGGTCCAGAGCCACATGTTTCGCATGGCCCACTGGCCGTATCGGGGGATGCCGGGATATGCCGATCACGTCCCAATCCGACAGGCGGGCAAAATGCGCCATGGCCGCACTGCCCACTGCCCCAGATGCCCCCGCGATCAGAACTGTCTTACGAGGGTTGTTCAGGGACATGCTTCGTTCTCCTCATCCGCGTCAGTATCCCCGGAACTGTGGGGCGCGTTTTTCCATAAAGGCCAGTGCCGCCTCTTTGCCATCGTGCGACAGGCTGAGTTGCGCATTAGCCAAAGCCTCAAGTGCCATGGTCTCTTCAAATGCGCTAGTTTCCGCGTTGTTTAAATTACGTTTCATCGCCGCGAATGCAGCCGTTGGGCCCTTCGCCAGCCGTTCCGCCAACACCACGGATTCATCGTCCAGCGCCTCGTCATCCACCACCCGGTTCACCAGCCCCATCGCCAGCGCGGCGTTGGCATCAAACTTGTCGTCGAGCAGGTAAAGCTCTCGCGCCTTGGCCGAACCAAGCAGGCGCGTAAGCAGAAAACTTCCGCCGGGATCTCCGCAGCGGCCTGCGGATGCAAATGCCAGCTTGAAACGCGCCGTCACGGACGCAATCCGCAAATCGCAGGCCGCCGCCAGCAACAGGCCGCTTCCCGCAGCCGGGCCACGAATGGCGGCAATCGTCGGCTTGGGCATACGGCGCAACAAGGTCGGTATCTGCGAATGCACCATCATATGCGCGGCCGCTTCTTCCGGAAGAGGATCGTGCGGTTCACGCTCATCCTCGCCCCCGGACAAGTCATAGCCGGCACAAAAACCCCGCCCTGCGCCCTTCAGCAAGACAGCGCGCACCCGCGCATCGCTGGCCAACCCCTGCAAGCTGGCCATAAGTTCATCCAGCATACCCATAGTCAGGGCATTGAGGCGGTCCGGGCGGTTAAGCGTTACGATGGCAACGCCCGCAACCTTTTCGACAAGCAGTGTCACGCCTTGCCCTTCACGGTTTCCATGCCCGCCACGATCCACTGGCCAGTCTGCCCATAGGCGGATGCATGGCCCAACTGGTGAATATCGAAACAGCTTTGCAGTGCGGCGCTCTGCCCCATGATATCCATGGTCTGGTTCACTGCCCGCTTCGCCATGGCCAGTGCGTGTGGGTGCATCCGGGCAATCTCAACAGCCATTGCGCGCGCTTCCGTATCGAGATCGGCGAGAGGCACCACACGATTGACCATGCCCCGCCGCTCCGCTTCGACGGCATCGATCGGCTTGGCTGTGAACAGCATTTCCTTTGCCTTGCGCGGGCCCAGTTCCCAGGTGTGCCCGTGATATTCAACTCCACCGATACCCATCATCACGACGGGATCGGAAAAGCGCGCATTATCGGCAGCGATAATGATATCGCAGGGCCACGCCAGCAGCAGCCCACCCGCGATACAGGCGCCTTGCACCGCAGCGATGGTCGGCTTGGGAATGTCACGCCACTTCTTGGAAAGCCCCAGATAATATTTGGCTTCCCATTCATGAATACCGAGCAGCCCGCGCTCAGGAATGGTTTCCTCAATCCGACGGAATGCCCCTTTGGCGATTTCTTCAGGGCTGAGATCGTGCCCTGCGGAAAAGTGTGGACCTTCGGCGCGCAACACGATCACGCGCACGGCTTCATCTTCGGCAGCACGGGTGAAGGCTTCATCCA
The DNA here is from genome assembly GCF_003860345.1 of Caenibius tardaugens NBRC 16725. GTDB lineage: Bacteria > Pseudomonadota > Alphaproteobacteria > Sphingomonadales > Sphingomonadaceae > Caenibius > Caenibius tardaugens. The sequence goes on along the minus strand of NZ_CP034179.1, from coordinate 3,835,183 downwards.
GTTCTTCGAGAAGCTGCTGATTTTGTGCATTACGCCGATCGGCACGGTTCAGCGTGATTGTCGCCACGCGATCCGCTACCGAATAAAGTATATAATCTGCCACGGGACATTCTCCTCTTGGCAAAGGTGTATCCATGTTGCGCCCCTCGCACCAGTTTGGAGGATACTTCCGTATTGGCGGAATCCAGCTTTCGCCAAATTGACAATTCACGCCCTGAATGCGGATGCCAGGAACACAACCAACCGGAGCCGCCGAATGAATCTCGATCTGAACGAACAGCAAACGCTGATGGCGGAAACGGCTGACCGCTTCTTCAAAGCGAAATCCACAATGGAAGCAGCACGCGAAGCGGGGCCTTCCATCGCATTGCCTCTCTGGCGCGAGACGGTCGACATCGGATTTGTCACCATGCGCATGGCTGAACAGGCTGGTGGATCAGATGTTGGCCTGCTTGACGCGGCGCTGATCTGCGAAGCCGCCGGACGGGTAGTTGCCCCGATCCCCCTCGCTGATTCCATGGCAGGGTATCGTCTTCTGGCACAGATCGACACGGATGCTGCGCGTGCGATGCTTGCCGCCATCTCCGACACCCCACTTGCATTTTTCCCGCAGGCCGGCGCAACGCTGCTCGCACTATCGGGAACACAGCTGACAGCCACCGGACCGGACGGAACGCGCAAGGTTGTCGGCGATGGCCATGATATCCCCGCCCAATTTGAAGCCGCGCAAGTGGAATGCGCAATCCTGCGCACCGCGAGCCTTATCGGCGCCATGACACAGGCCATTACGCTTGCGTCTGCCTATGCCTGCGAACGGACACAGTTCGATCGCCCGATCGGCACGTTTCAGGGCATCGCCTTCCCTCTGGCGGAATCGATTACCGATGCGGAAGGCGCGCGTCTCCTTTTGTGGCATGCGATCTGCGCGATCGCGGATGGCAAGGCCAATGCCGGGGCACTGGTGGCCATGGCGCAATGGTGGGCCGCGAAATCGGCGCGCATTGCCGCGACCCGCAGCTTGCGCACATTTGGAGGATATGGCCTGTCGCTGGAATACGACATCCATCTCTATTTTCAGGTGATCAACCGTCTGGCACTGGCTGGCGGAAATCCCGACGATTTGCTGCTTGTCGCGGGCAACCGGCTCTGGGCTGGAGAGACTGTTACCCTCCCCACTGCGGGCGATCCCGGGATCGTAACCGGCTTCGGTGCGGATGCGGAGGCTTTTGGCGAAGAAGTCCGCCGGTTCTTCGAGAAGGAAATGACGCCCGAACTGCGTGCGAAAGCCCATCATTCCACCGAAGGGCATGATCCGGCCTTTCACCGCAAGCTGGCCGCCGCCGGTTTTGCCTATCCTGACTGGCCCCAAAAATGGGGTGGCCGCGAAGTGTCGGCCATGGCGGTCACGGCACTGGGGCGTGTCTTCGAACAGTACCGCTGGACCCGCGTGCCTATCGGCTGCACCAACATGGGCGCACAAATGGTCATGAAGTTCGGCTCACCCGCGCTTCAGCAGGAAGTCCTCCCCGGCATTGCCGATGGCAGCACGCTTTCCTGCCTCGGCTTTACGGAACCCGAATCCGGTTCGGATATGTATGCCGCCCGCACGCGTGCCGCGCGGGACGGGGATGACTGGGTGATCACCGGCCAAAAGATGTTCACCACCGGCGCACATATATCGGACTACGTCCTGCTGATCGCGCGCACAAACCCCGACAAACCCAAGCATCGCGGGCTGACCATCTTCTTTGTTCCGATGCATTTGCCGGGCATTTCCATCCAGCCCGTGCATACCTTGCAGGATGAACGCACCAATATCACCTTCTACGATCAGGTTCGTGTGCCCGATCGTTATCGCCTCGGAGAGATCGACGGCGGCCTCGCTGTCATGGCAGCGGCAATGGAAATCGAACATGGCGGCGAAGGGTACCACATCAATCATCACAGCCTGATGGAAGCCGTCATCGCATGGGCCGATGCAGAAGATCGCCCCGGCCACCGCCCGATTGACGATCCCGCGACCAAATCGGCAATCGCACGTGTGGCAACCCATCTGGAAATCGCCGATCTTTTGTGCAGGCGCGCCACCTGGGCGGGATCGGTGGGCAAGAGAAACCGCGCCATCGGGCCAATGGCCAAGCTGTTCGCCACCGAAATCTACATGCACGATGCCGCGGACATGGTCGCTCTGGCAGCCCCCGACGCGCTCCACCACCTTACCCCGGCACTTGCAGAAATCGAGGATCGCCACCGCCAGTCGATCAGCCAGACGATCTATGGCGGCACCAGCGAGGTACATCGCGGCATCATCGCGCAATTCGCACTCAATTTGCCGCGTGCGAGCTGATATAATCGAAACCAGCGATAGGCCTTCCGCGTAGCCGGAATGCCTCGAGGTGCCGTTGACGCAAAAGGCCCAGGCAGTGGAAAGGACACCATGCCGGAGCCGTTTCACCAAGTGAGAGCGCTATGACTACCGCCCTACCGTTTCCCGTCTATGATGCCGACAACCATTTCTACGAACCGGAAGATGCGATATTTCGTCATCTTCCGAAAAAATGGGCCAATGACTTCAAATTTGTTGAAGTGAACGGGCGCAAACGCCTTGCGATCAACAATCGCATATCCGATTACATTCCGAACCCGACGTTCGATCGTGTTGCCGCGCCCGGTAGTCACGTCAAATATTACAAGGCTGAGAACACCGAAGGCCTCTCAATGCGCGAACTGACCGGCAAGCCGGTCACCCCGCCCAGTGCATGGCGTTATGGCCGTGATCGGATTGCCGTTCTCGACGAACATCAGGTTCATGCCGCCGTGATGTTTCCCACGCTCTTTTCCGTGATCGAGCATGGCCTCGCCTACAATCACGAACTGCTGCACGATGCGCTGCACGCCCTCAACATGTGGGTCTCCGAGGAATGGGGATTTGCCTACAAGGATCGGATCTTTGCCGTTCCGGTCATCAATCTGGCCGATATGGATCGGGCCACCGCTGAACTCGACTGGTTGCTGGCGCAGGGCGCGCGCACCGTCAACCTGCGCCCATCCCCTGTGCCGGGCTATCGCGGCGGACGCTCACCCGGATTGAAGGATTTCGACGCCTTCTGGGCGCGGATCAACGAGGCAAAAATCTTCGTGTCGATCCATGCTTCCAATTCCGACTACGATCACCTGATCAACATGTGGACGGGGGGCGCCGAATGGCTGCCGTTCGAATCCAATCCGCTGGTGAACTGCCTGCGGATCATCGAACGGGCTATTTCCGACACCATCGCTGCGTTGATTTGCGACGGCCTGTTCGATCGCTTCCCCGATTTGCGCATCGTCAGCGTCGAAAATGGTGCAAAATGGGTCGGTTCCCTCATCGAAACGCTGGAACATGTCTATGGGCAGATGCCGCAGAAGTTCCGTTCCGATCCGGTCGAAACATTCCACCGGAACATCTTCGTAACACCTTTTGTCGAAGATAACTGGGACGTGGTCGGCCAGCATATGCAAACCAACCGCATCCTGTTCGGCAGCGACTACCCCCACCCCGAAGGCACCGAGCACCCGCTTGACTTCCTGCAGGAACTGACGTCCTTCACCATGGCACAGAAGGAGCAGATCATGTCCAGCAATCTCAAGGGCCTGCTCGAAGGCAAGCGAGACTGAATGTGGGTGATGTCGTCGACAGGCTGCGGGACAATCTGGCCTCCCGCCACGATCAGCGTGGCATTGAATATCAGGGTAAATGGGTCACCTGGGGTGACGTAGCCCGCTATGGTGAAGCACTGGTCGCGGCCATCGACGCCACGGGCTGCCCGCCGGATGCGCGTATTGGCGTTATCATCCGCAACCGGGTTGCCCACGCGGCCGCCGTGGTGGGTCTGCTTGCCCAACGCCGTTCGATTAGCTTCGTTTACCCCTTCCTGCCAGCGGATGCGCTGGCAGATGCAATCGGATCGCTGCACGCGGGGGCCATTGTCGCCGACGTGGAAGATTGGCCCAATTTTCGCGACGCCGTGGCCCAAACTGGCAGCGCAGGAATTCAGCTTAACGCCTTCGACATCGCCCCTGCAGCCGTTGCCGGGCTCGAAACCTGCAAGGCTGATTGCGAGATCGGCAAGGGAGAAGGCGGTATCGAAGTTCTCTCCAGCGGCACGACGGGCCCGCCAAAGCGCATCGCCATGCCGCTTCATTTGCTGGAACGTGCCGTATCCAGCGCACCGGGCGGTGAATCCGGCAAGATTCCCGACGTACAGATCAACATCTGGCCCCTGGGCGGCGTGGGTGGCGTTTGCCTGCTGACGGCAAGCGCCGTCAACGGCACCCCGCTTGTCCTGTTCGATCGGTTTTCGGTCAACGAACTGATCGAGTCGATCCGCCGCCATCGCCCGCCTACGCTGGGGCTTAACCCCACGGCGATCAGCATGTTGCTCGACGCGCATGCATCGCCAGAAGACATGACCAGCGTGAAAAGCGTATCGGGCGGCTCTGCCTATCTCGATCCCGACCTGCAGGAACGGTTCGAACTACGCTATGGCATTCCCATTCTATGGGGTATGGGCGCGACCGAATTTTGCGGAACGATTGTCCGCTGGACGCCCGATATGCGGGCGCAAATGGGCAATTCCAAGCGCGGAAGTGCGGGCTTACCCATGCCCGGTGTGGACATCAGAGCGGTCGATCCGGAAACAGGTGAAACCTTGCCTCCGGGTACCGAAGGGCTGATGGAAGTTCATTGTCCGGCAGTGCGGCCCGACTGGGTACGCACGACCGATCTCGTGATGATCGACGAGGATGGATATATCTTCCACCGGGGGCGTTACGATGGCGCGATTGTGCGCGGAGGCTTCAAGATTCTGCCCGAACGCGTGATCGACGTCCTGCGCAGCCACCCCTCCGTCGCGGATGCCTCCGTCATCGGAATTCCTGATCCCCGTCTTGGCGAAGTTCCGGTAGCCGCAGTCGAATTGCTCCACAGCGCGCCGGCAGTCAGCGCGCAGACCCTGCTCGATCATCTGCGCACAAAATTGCCGCCAACCCACGTGCCCGCGGAATTGCGCATTGTCGATGCCTTGCCGCGCACGCCTTCGCTCAAGGTCGCCCTTAACGATGTGAAGCGCCTGTTCGCCGAGCAGGTCGACTGATCGGCACCGGATAGCGGCCTCTGGCCGTTATCCGGCGAACCGCCGTTCAGGCACCCCTCGCACGCCGAGCCCCCGAACCGCGAGGAGTGTGCCATCATAAGGGGTTTCTTCGGCGGTTCCGGGAATCCGCATCGTCGTGACGAAGGCAATATCGAGATCGGGGCCGCCAAACATCACGCTGGTGGGTTTGTGAGACGGCATCGGAACAACCCGGTCAAGTGAGCCATCAGGAGCATAACGCCGCAATTCTCCGTACCCTGTAAAGGCGCCGTTGGCCGTACTCCACATGAACCCTTCAGCGTCGACCGTTGCCCCATCGGGGATAGACTGCGGTGCCGCGCGCACAAATTCACGCCTGTTAGCCAGAGTGCCGGAATCCTCATCCCAGTCGTAGGCGTAAATGATATCATCGCTCGATTCAGTCAGATAAAACGTGCGGTTGTCCAGGCTCCAGCATGGCCCGTTGGTGACCGAGATATTCTGCTCCAAAGGATGCACACTGAGATCCGTGTCGAGGCGATACAGCACGCCCCTGCGGGCAATCGGTTTCTCGGACTCGATACTGTCCATGTCCAGCGTCCCGGCGAGGAAGCGCCCGCGGCTGTCGACTTTGCCGTCGTTCAACCGGACATGCCGTGTTCCCTCGTCAGGATGGGCAATCAATTCCAGTGCGCCACTTTCAAAATCAAAGAAATGAAAGCCATTCGCCAACGCCAGAACTGCGCCGCCCTTTTCCCGCAGAGCCATGGAACCGATCATCGATGGCAATTCCCATGTCCGCACATCGGAACCATCCACCGCGCAGCGCCAGATCTGCGGCGCCATGCTGTCGATCCAGTACAAGCGCTGTTCCGTGACATCCCACAGGGGCCCTTCCCCCAATGTGTTCGCACAATTCACACAAATGCTGACATCGACCATAATCACATCCTCTTCCGGCACCTGTTTTCTGGCGCCTGTATTGCTTGCAACAAGGCAGGAATTTGGCACCTTGCCGCAAGCCTTGCCCTTTGTCCTCCGCATTGATGGAAAATCTTCAACGGGCAGTCAAAGATTGAAGCGGTTGCACTATGGCGAGCAGACAAGGATTTCCCGACAGCGGGAAACGGGAGAAGATCGTTATGTCACTTTTCGGACTGGACGGAAAAAAGGCCCTGATCGTTGGCGGCGGCCGCGGAATGGGCGAGGCGACTGCGCTCCATCTGGCGCAGGCGGGCTGCGACATTGCCGTATTGGACAATCAGCAGGATCGCGCCGAACTGGTTGCGGGCGAGGTCGAAAAGCTCGGCCGGCGGGCCATTCCCATAGTCGCGGATATTCTGGACGAAGAATCGGTACGGCGTGCCGTGACGGAAGCGGAAGCGAAACTCGGCGGCCTTGATATTCTCGTCACCATTGTTGGGCAGGCTCTGTTCAAGCCCCTGATCGATGTCACGCTGGACGAATGGGATTCCGAGCAGGCACGCAATTTGCGCTATTTCTTCGTCACGGCCCGCGCCGTGGCGCAATCGATGATCGCACGGGATGTGCAAGGCTCGATCGTTTGCATCAGTTCCATCGATGGCGTCGTGGGCGCGCCCATGCATGCCGCCTATGGCGCCGCCAAAGCTGGCCTTGTGCATCTGGTCAAAAGCATGGCCGCCGAATGGGGCCGCAATGGCATCCGCGTCAATTCGGTTGCCCCCGGTGTTATCACCACGCCGCGTCTGCCTGAAACACCGCAATCGCTCGCCATGGTGGAACAGAGCGTGATCCCGCTCGGCCGCCCTGGCACGACCAATGAAATTGCCGGTGCAGCGCTGTTTCTTGCATCTGGTCTGTCCAGCTATGTCACCGGCCATACGATCATGGTCGACGGCGGGTGGATGGCTTCGAACATCTTTGACCCACGTATTTTCGAAGTGAAAAAGTCGCTTTAGACCGGTCCCGTCCGCAGAAACCCTTCCACTTCCTGCATAAAACGGTCGAAATTGTCGTGTTGGGGCCAATGCCCCGCCCCTTCGATATCGATCCGGCACACATCGGAAATATGATCTTCCAGTTGGCTGGCCATATCGGTCTGCCAACTGGCCGTGCCATAGACCAGCAGGGTCGGGCAGATGATATTACGCCAGAACGCGAACACTTCCTCCGATGTATGATCGACGGCTGGCCAGAGCCCGAGACAATTATCGAATTTCCAGCAATACCCGCCATCTTCAGTGCGCCGAATGCCATGGATGGTCAGATGCCGGGCCTGATTATCGGTCAGCCAGCTATTTTCAGACTGCATCCTGCGCTGGGCGTCCTCAACAGAAGCATAAATCCGGGGCGGCTTGCTGACAGCATTGCGGCGCGCTGCGATCCAGTTGTGATAGCGCATCGCCGGGGATAGCTTCTTGAATTCGGCTTCCATTTCCCGAGGTGCCCCAACAGCCTCCACTGCGATGAGCTTCGCGACATTGTGGGGAAAGATGCCCGCGTATCGCAAGGCGATATGCGATCCCATCGAATGGGCCATGATCACGGCCTGCTGCCCGCCCAGTTCGAACACCAACTGCGCCAGATCGTAAACGTTGCTGGAAAAATCGTAACGGCCTTCCGCCGACCAGTCGCTATCGCCGTGTCCTCGCAGGTCAGGCGCAACGACATGCCAATCGCGGCAAAGGCGTTCCGCAACCCAGTCCCAGCTTCGGCAATGATCCTTGTTCCCGTGCATCAGGATCAGCAGCGGCGCATCGGGATTGCCCCAATCGACATAGTGCAGCCGCGAACGCTGCGACATGAAACTGTGCGAAGTTGGCCCGAACCGCATTATTTCTGCACCACTAATCCCTGACTTGTCAGAGCCTAAAGCCACTTATTGAAAGCCGGACCGCAAAGCGCCCCCTTCCGCCCTTACGGAAGGTTCCGGACAATGACAAAGGCAGACGCCAGAAAGGCCGGTGCACGCTCCACCGTGCACCGGCCTTCCCCTAGGTCACCCACAGGCAACCGTAGTTCAGAAACGCCAGGCGAGGCCTGCGCTGAGCACCCACGGATCAAGCTTGTTCCGGGTTTCCAGAACTTTCGCGCCAGTGGTATCGTACCATTTGGAGTCCACTTTCAGGAAGTAACGCTTGGCATCCAGACTGAGCGACATTCCCTTGTTATTAAGGGGAATATCAACACCGGCCTGAAGCGCCAGACCGAGAGAATCCTGCAACTTGTTACGCTCCGCACCGAGTGCGCGCGCCGTTGCACCGGATTTTTCGTCAACAAAGATAAACAGCGTCGGCCCGGCACCCACGTAAGGTTTAATTCCGCCAGTATTGAAATGGTATTTGAGAGTCAGTGTCGCCGGAATAATCTTCGCATTGGAAATCAGTTCAGCGCCCGCAAGGCCTTTCTTGCCATCCACGTCATGCTGCGTGACACAGCAGATCGTTTCCAACGAAACACTGGGCGTTACAAAATATTCGATTGCAACCGTAGGCACGAAATTGTCGTTCGCCTTGGTGGCCGCATCAACGGGCAGCGCGGCGGCGATACCCGGTGTAGCAAACTTCACCTTGTCGAGTTTGCCGTCCGGCAGAACAGCCGATCCCAGCACCTTGATCTGGATTTTCCCATCGGGGTTGGCGGCATGGGCCGGGGCGGTGAAGGCGACGGCAGCGGCAAGTACTGCAGTGGCGGCCAGTTTACGCATTGGTATTCCCTCACGTCGCAACGGCCACCCTGTGTGGCTCATAATGACTTGCGACGCGCCGCCATCTCGCTCGTGCCAGCGTGTGAAACATTGATACTTCGCAAAAATATAAGCGTTATTAAATTTTTGCAGCGCACCATCAAAATTTGATTCCCATCAATGTTGCGCGACTTTACAAGTTCCACGGGCATTTCATCGAAAGTACGAAGGAAGGCATTCCATGGAACGGATTGTTACGCGTGCCGGTATCTGGTTCGCGGTCATTCTGCTTGCCACCATGGCAGCGGCTGCCGCACGTGATACCGGTTTCGCGGTTCACATGTTCATCATCGCTATCGCAGCTCTGGTCGGGCTATGGATGGCAATCAGCAAGCCCGATTACGAGGCGATCGCGCGGGGTATCCTGCGCATGCCGACGGACGAATCCCGTTATGACGACGATCCGGTCCGCTGGGGGGTAATCGCAACCGTTTTCTGGGGCATTGCCGGTTTGACGGCAGGGCTCGTGATTGCGCTGCAGCTGGCATTTCCGCTGCTCAATCTCGAACCCTATCTCAACTTCGGGCGGCTGCGCCCGCTGCATACCTCGGCCGTGATCTTTGCCTTCGGCGGCAATATTCTGATCGCAACGTCGTTCTATGTCGTCCAGCGCACCTGCCGCGCCCGTCTGGCTTTCCCTTCGCTGGCCCGTTTTGTGTTCTGGGGTTACCAGCTGTTTATCGTGCTGGCCGCCACCGGCTATCTTCTGGGGATCACCCAGTCGAAGGAATATGCCGAACCCGAATGGTACGTCGATCTCTGGCTGACAATTGTCTGGGTTGCCTATGCCGCGGTCTTCATCGGCACGATCATCAAGCGTTCGGAACCCCACATCTATGTGGCCAACTGGTTCTATCTCGCCTTCATCCTGACGATCGCGATGTTGCATATCGTCAACAACCTGAGCGTTCCCGTCAGCCTTGTCGGCGCCAAGAGCTACAGCCTGTTCTCGGGCGTGCAGGACGCGCTGACGCAATGGTGGTACGGGCACAACGCAGTGGGCTTCTTCCTCACTGCTGGCTTTCTGGCCATGATGTATTACTTCGTGCCCAAACAGGCCGAACGGCCGATCTACAGTTATCGCCTGTCGATCATCCACTTCTGGGCGCTGATCTTCCTCTACATCTGGGCTGGCCCACATCACCTGCATTACACTGCCCTGCCCGACTGGGCGCAAACCCTGGGTATGGTGTTCTCGATCATGCTCTGGATGCCAAGCTGGGGCGGCATGATCAACGGCCTGATGACGCTGAACGGCGCCTGGGACAAGATCCGCACCGATCCGATCATGCGCATGCTGGTCATGTCGATTGCCTTCTACGGCATGAGCACGTTCGAAGGCCCGATGATGTCGATCAAGAGCGTCAATTCGTTGTCGCACTATACCGACTGGACCATCGGCCACGTGCACTCGGGTGCATTGGGCTGGAACGGCCTGATCTCGTTCGCTGCGGTCTATTTCCTCGTACCGCGTCTGTGGGGTCGCGAACGGCTGTACAGCCTGCGCATGGTCAACTGGCACCTGTGGCTGGCAACAATCGGCATCGTGTTCTACGCCGCCTCGATGTGGGTGGCAGGGATCACCCAGGGCCTGATGTGGCGCGAGTATGGCGCTGACGGCTACCTCGTGAACAGCTTCGTCGAATCCGTTGCAGCCCTGCACCCGATGTATCTGCTGCGCGCCTTTGGCGGCCTGCTGTACCTCTCTGGCGCAGTCCTCATGGTCGTGAACGTCTGGGCCACCATCCTGGGCAAATTGCGCGACGAAGCGCCGATGCAAACGCCCGCCTACGATCCGGCAGCCGATCAGCCGCTGGTCGCCGCCCAGAGCAATTGAGGCTTCATACGATGAGCATTACTGAGAAGCACAAGAAGCTTGAACGCAATGTCACGCTGTTGGGCGTTGGCGCCCTGGTGACTGTTGCCATCGGCGGGATCGTCGAGATTGCCCCGCTTTTCTGGATCGATAACACGATCGAGAAAGTGAAAGGCATGCGGCCCTACACGCCACTGGAACAGGCCGGTCGCGACATCTATATCCGTGAAGGTTGTTATACCTGCCATAGCCAGATGATCCGTCCCTTCCGGGACGAGGTTGAGCGTTATGGCCATTACAGCCTCGCTTCGGAATCGATGTACGATCACCCGTTCCAGTGGGGTTCGAAGCGGACCGGCCCCGACCTTGCGCGCGTCGGCGGGCGTTACTCCGACGAATGGCATGTCCAGCATCTCAAGGACCCCCGCGCGGTGGTTCCGGAAAGCATCATGCCCACCTATTCGTTCCTGTCGGACACGGATCTCGCGCTTGGCGATCCAGCGGCAAACCTTCGGGCGCTGCGGAAAGTGGGCGTGCCTTACACCGACAAGGACGTCAAAATGGCGATGGCCGACCTCAAGGCCCAGGCTGATCCTGATGCCGATGCCGGTGATCTGGAGAAGCGCTACCCCAAGGCGCAGGTACGCGATTTCGACGGCGATCCAAACCGCTTGACGGAAATGGATGCACTGGTCGCCTATCTGCAAGTCCTGGGCACGCTGGTCGATGTCAATTCGGCTGCCGCGCAGGAAGATCTGGCGAAGGAGAAAGGCCGGTGAGCGACCACTCGGTATACGATTTCCTGCGTCATTTCGCTGACAGCTGGGGCCTGCTTGCGATGTTCATCGCCTTTGTGGTGCTGGCCGCATGGCCATTCCGCCCGGGCGCGCGCGCGCGCAACGAAGAAGCCGCCAACATGATCTTCAAGGAAAAGAACGATGGCTAAAAAGCACATCGATGAAGCAACCGGTGTCGAGACGGTCGGTCACGAATGGGACGGCATCGAGGAACTCGACAATCCAATGCCCCGCTGGTGGCTGTGGTCTTTCTACGCCTGCATCGTATTCGCTATCGCCTATTCCGTCGCCTATCCCGCCTGGCCCCTGATCCAGAAGGGCACTGAAGGGGTGCTCGGCTGGACAAGCCGGGGCGAACTGGCCAAGGATATCGCCAGCGATCAGGCGCGCCGCAAGCCGATCCTTGCTGCACTGGCGGCGACCCCGATCGAGCGCCTGCCGGATAATCCTGAACTCATGCGTGCGGCCATTGCTGGCGGCAAGGCCGCGTTCAAGGTGAACTGCGTTCAGTGCCACGGCGCCGGTGCGGCGGGCAGTTCCGGCTACCCCAACCTGAATGATGATGAATGGTTGTGGGGCGGTGATCTCAAATCGATCGAAACCACCGTGATCCACGGCATCCGCCAACCGGGCGATGCCAAGACGCGGACCAGCCTGATGCCCGCTTTCGGGCGTGACAACATGCTGACCTCGCAACAGGTCGCCCAGGTGACCCAGCACGTTCTCTCGCTTCGCGGCAAGGGCAAACCGAATGCTGCAGGGGCCCAGCTTTTCGCAGACAATTGCGCCAGTTGCCATGGCCCGACCGGCCAAGGCTCGCGGGAATTTGGCGCCCCCAATCTCACGGATGCCATTGCTCTCTACAGCAATAGCCCGGAAGCAATCGCCAAACAGATCAACACACCCAGCCATGGCGTAATGCCAGCCTGGGGCCAACGGCTCGATCCTGCAACGATCAAGATGCTGGCCGCTTACGTCCATTCCCTGGGAGGGGGTGAAGACTTTCAGGAGGCTGCCCCGGAGGTGAATAACACCCCGGCAGTGGAGACCCATGGCCAACCTTGACCCCAGCCCAGCCACCGCGACAGCGGCACATCCAGACAAAGGCGCTGCTGCGCCCGAACACCGGCTCTACGCAAAACGCGAGCCGGTGTTCAACCGGCGGATCGATGGGCCTTTCCGCCGCTTCAAATGGTTTGTCATGGTGGTCACGCTGGCCATCTATTACGCCACGCCGTGGTTGCGTTGGGATCGCGGTCCCTATGCCCCCGATCAGGCCGTTCTGATTGATCTCGCCAATCGCCGTTTTTACATGTTCGGCATCGAAATCTGGCCGCATGAATTCTATTTCGTGGCCGGGCTGTTGATCATGGCCGGTATTGGGCTGTTTCTCGTGACCAGCGCGGTAGGCCGCGCATGGTGCGGTTATGCCTGCCCGCAAACGGTCTGGACCGATCTGTTCCAGCATATCGATCGCCTGATCGACGGTGATCGCAACGCGCGTTTCCGTCTGTACAAGGCACCCTGGGGGCCGTCCAAGATCGCCCGCCGCCTGCTCAAGTGGGCGATCTATCTCGCAATCAGTTTCGCGACCGGCGGCGCTTGGATTCTCTACTTCGCCGATGCCCCCGGCCTGATGCGCGATTTCTTCTCGGGCAACGCCGCGCCCGTCGCCTATGCAACGGTCGCAATCCTGACCGCGACAACCTTCGTGCTCGGCGGATTTCTGCGCGAACAGGTGTGCATCTATATGTGCCCCTGGCCACGCATCCAATCGGCGATGCTCGATGAAAAATCGCTGATTGTCACCTACAAGAACTGGCGCGGCGAACCTCGTGCGAGTGTCAAGAAGGCAGAAAAGAACCCGGGACAGTTCGGCGATTGTGTCGATTGCAACCAGTGTGTCGCCGTGTGCCCGACCGGTATCGATATCCGCGAAGGGCCACAGATCGGCTGCATCACCTGCGCCCTGTGCATCGATGCCTGCGACCGGGTGATGAAAGACATCGGCCGCCCACGCGGGCTGATCGATTATGCCACGCTGGAGGATTGCAAACGCGAACAGGCGGGCGAAGCACCGCGACCTGTCTGGCGCAGCCTGATGCACACCCGCACGCTGGTCTATTCCGGCATCTGGGCCGCAATCGGGTTCGCCATGCTGTTTGCACTCGGGACCCGTGCGCGTACCGATATCACCGTCGCTGCTGACCGCAATCCGCCCTACATGCTGTTGAGCGACGGTTCGATCCGCAACGCCTATACCGTGAAGCTGCGCAATATGCAGAACCGCCCGCGTGACATGAAAATTGCGCTGGACGGCTTGCCGGGTGCCGTGATGTGGACCGACGATATGCCCCGCGAAAAGGCCGTGCGCGACCTGATACGCAAAGTCCCCGCCGATACGACAGACGTCGTACGGCTATATGTTGTGGCCCCTGAAGGCACTGTCCCGCAGGAATACGGGTTCACTGTCCAGTCGCTGGATGAAGCAGCGGAAACAGACCGAAGCGACATCCGTTTCGAAGGGCCGGAGACCAGCCAGTGAGCACGCGCTTCACCGGACGCCACATGGCGATCATTCTGATCCTGTTTTTCGGCACGATCATCGCCGTCAATGTCCTGATGGCACGCCTTGCCAGCTCGACGTTTGGCGGCATCGTGGTCGAGAATTCCTATGTCGCCAGTCAGGAATTCAACACCTGGCTGGACAAGGCTGAGGCGCAGCAGGCGCTGGGCTGGGAAGCATCGACCAAGCGCACACCTGACGATCATGTCGCCATCACACTCAAGGGCGCGCCATCCACCGCAAGCGTTTCCGCCATCGCACGGCATCCCCTGGGGCACGCCCCCAACCGTCCGCTGACGTTTACCGGCGATGGAAATGGCAACTGGGTATCGCATGAAAAGCTGCCGCAAGGGCGCTGGCTGTTGCGCATCACGGCGCAGGCTGATGGCCACACCTGGCGGGTTGAGGAGAATGTCCCATGACCGCCCTTGCCGGACTCAACGCCGATGATACCTGCCAGACGGTTCTCGCGGTGCCCGGCATGCACTGCGCCGGATGCATGAGCAAGGTTGAGCGCGGCCTGACCGAAGTGGCGGGCGTTACTGCGGCCCGCGTCAATCTCACAGCCCGGTATGTCACCGTGGTTCATTCTCCCGCCCTGACCGATCGCGATCTTGTCGCTGCGCTGGAGGGGATCGGATTTGAAGCCGAACCGCGCAAGGAAGCCCTCACCCGCAACACCTCGGCAGTGAAGCCGCTGATCGCCCCACTGGGCGTTGCGGCATTCGCCGCCATGAACGTCATGCTGTTTTCAGTCAGCGTATGGTCGGGCGCGGACGGGACATCGCGCGAACTGTTCCACTGGATATCCGCGCTGATCGCCATTCCCGCAACGGCCTATGCCGGTCAGCCCTTCTTCCGCTCGGCCTGGGGTGCCGTGCGCAAGGGCCGCACCAATATGGATGTTCCGATCTCGCTCGGCGTTCTGATTGCGACAGCGCTCAGCATCTATGAGACGATTGTCGGCGGCAGACATGCATGGTTCGACGGCGCACTGATGCTGCTGATGTTCCTGCTCGCCGGGCGCGTTCTCGATGCGATGATGCGTGATCGCGCACGTACCGGGGTCGATGCCTTGTTAAGCCATGCCGCGCAGGGTGCCATGATTGTGGCCGACGATGGTTCACTGGATTGGCGCAATACCGAAGACCTCGTGTCGGGCATGACCATACGCATCGCCGCAGGCGAACGGCTGGCCGCCGATGGCAAGATCCTGATGGGCAGCAGTCGCTTCGATCAATCGCTGCTCACGGGTGAAAGCGACGCCGTACCGGCGCAACCCGGCAGTGTGGTACTGGCCGGCACGCTCAATCTCGATGCCCCGGTGGATGTGATTGTCACTGCCACCGGACAAGGCACAACACTGGCGGAAATTGCGCGCCTGATGGAAGCGGCCACGCAGGATCGCTCGACTTACGTCCGGCTGGCTGATCGCATGTCACGCTATTATGCGCCCGCCGTACATACTCTCGCAGCACTCGCCTTTACAGGATGGATGCTGTCCGGTGCCGGAATTTACCAGTCACTGGTGATTGCGGTGGCGGTGCTGATCATCACCTGTCCCTGCGCTTTGGGATTGGCCGTTCCGGTGGCGCAGGTTGTCGCCAGCGGCGCCCTCATGCGCGCCGGGGTCATGGTGAAAGACGGCAGCGCGCTCGAACGGCTTGCACAGGTCGATCGCGCGCTGCTCGACAAGACCGGGACATTGACGCTCGGCCGCCCCGCCCCCGATCCCGCCGTTCTTGCAAACCTCCCGCCCGATGCGGCGGCCATCGCGCTTACGCTCGCCTCCCACAGTCGGCATCCCATCTCGCGCGCGCTGGCAACCGCATTGGCGGCAGCCGGGCATCGCGCCGTGCCGCTGGTGGATGTCGAGGAACGCGCCGGGCAAGGTGTCTTCGCACAATGGCACGGACGGGACGTCGCCCTGCGGCGGCCGGAACACGCCCATGGCATTGCCGTGACACTGGATATCACGGGCCAGCCAACATGGCTCATTCCTTTCGCGGATCGCATGCGGCCCGATTGCAAGGCCAGTCTGGAACAATTGGCGGGTATGGGCATCGCCTGTTCCATTCTTTCCGGTGACAACCCCGCCTCCGTCGCCGATGTCGCACGGGAAACGGGCCTCGACGCCGTTGCCGGTGCCAGCCCCGCCGACAAACAGGCCACTATCGAACGCCTGCAAGATGATGGCCACCGAGTGCTGATGGTTGGCGATGGCCTGAACGATGGCCCCGCCCTCGCCCGGGCAGACGCCTCGATCGCGCCCGGCAGCGCCAGCGACGTCGGACTTCAGGCATCCGATCTCGTGTTCATGCAGGATTCGTTGCTGGCCCTGCCACGTGCGGTGCGCACCGCGCGTTCAACGATGCGGGTGGTGAAACAGAACTTCACGCTGGCTATCGGTTACAACGTCATCGCCGTTCCGCTGGCAATGGCGGGCATGGTCACGCCGATGATCGCCGCCATTGCCATGTCTGGCAGCTCACTGATTGTAATCGGCAATTCCCTGCGCCTTTCGAGGGTGGCGAAATGAACGGTCTGATGTTCCTGATTCCCGTCGCGCTCTTTCTGGGTTTGTCGGGGCTTGCCGCCTTCTTCTGGTCGCTGAAAAGTGGCCAGTTCGAGGATCTTGATGGCGCGGCCAATCGCATTCTCATCGATGATGAGGATAAGCCATGATCATCGCGATGAAGTATGCGGCCGCCGTGGCATTGTTACCGGCCGCACTGAACCCGTCGCTGATCGCGTCAGCCCAGGGCCTGACACTCAGCCTCTGTGGGTCATCCGGGGGAACGGTTATCGTTCCGGATGGCGCCCCGTCGCTCCCCGGGAGTGACAGGGCGGCATGTTGCAGCAAGGGATGTCACAGTTCGCAGGAACGCAAACGGACCAAACTGGGCAAATTTCAGAGAACTGCGTGATCCGTCGCGGTGGAAATGTCGATATAGCGCCGGTCATAGTAAGTCAGCGGTTTGGCGTTTTCGCGATGATGGGCACCGATCAGTTCCCCGATGAAGATCGTGTGCGTGCCCACGCGATGACGGTCAACCGTCTTGCAGATCATGTTGGACTGCGCGTTGGCCAGCACCGGCACATCCATTTCATCGCGCCAGTCGCCGATTGCAAAGCGCTCCTCACCCTTCTTCGCCATGAAGCAATCCGCAACGTCACGATTGGCGAGCCCCAGCACATTCACGCAGAACCGCTCCGCCTCGAACAGCGGACCATGCGCCGAAGCATCCTGATTGATGCAGACGAGAATGGAGGGGGGATCAAAGCTCACAGACGAAAAAGCCGTGGCAACAATACCGGCACGCTGACCATCGACCTTGGTGGTGATCGCGTAAACCGCCGCAGCGATATGCCGCATGGTGCTCTGGAATTCGCTCAAGATTTCTTCGCTGTGCATTATGGCTCCTGGGGAGAGTGTTTGAACAGGCTTTGCACAAGCCGATATAGCCTTGCAACCGGGTATATAAAATTAAAATGTGACAATTTCAATTGCGCGAACATTTAAATGTGATAATACACGTGCATGAGCACATCAACCATCGATAAAGTCCGCGAACTGGTCTCATCGGGCCAGATGACGAAGGCCGCCCTCGCCCGGGCCGCCGGTCTCCATGCCAACACGCTGCGCGATTGTATCGAGCCCGCCTGGAACCCGACAACGGACACCCTGAGCAAGCTCGAACGCTTCCTTTCCGCGAATGACGATCGCCCTGTTCTGGTGCCGATCGAGGAAATTATCGATGAAGCGCGTAACGGTCGGATGTATATTCTGGTCGACGATGAAGATCGCGAAAACGAAGGCGATCTGATCATCCCGGCGCAAATGGCGACGCCTTCCGCCATCAATTTCATGGCAACCCATGGCCGCGGTCTGATCTGCCTGTCGATGACCGGGCAACGCTGCGAACAACTCGGCCTCAACGCCATGAGCCCAAGCAACGGCACGCGCCATGAAACCGCATTCACCGTTTCCATCGAAGCCCGTGAAGGTGTGACGACAGGCATTTCCGCCGGTGATCGGGCACGTACGATTTCGGTTGCGATTGATGGCACCAAAAGCCGTGATGATATCGTTACCCCCGGGCACGTCTTCCCGCTGCGCGCCCGCGATGGCGGCGTGCTTGTCCGCGCCGGTCATACCGAGGCCGCGGTCGATATTTCGCGGCTTGCGGGCCTGAACCCTTCCGGCGTGATCTGCGAGATCATGAAAGAAGATGGCAGCATGGCCCGGCTCGATGACCTTATTGGTTTTGCCCGCCTGCACGATCTGAAAATTGGCACGATCCGTGATCTGATCGAATATCGCCGCCGCAACGATCATCTGGTCGAATGTATTTCGCAATCGCCCTTTACCTCGGATTACGGCGGCGAATGGACGGCCAAAACTTATCGCGACAAAGTTGATGGCGCTGTCCATATCGTGCTTCAGAAGGGGCATGTGATCCCCGATGTGCCGACGCTGGTCCGCATGCATGCGATCTCCATTTTTTCGGACGTTCTGGGCCAGCCAGGTCCTTCCAAGCGCGTTCTGCAACGTGCCATGGTGGAAATCGGCAAGGAAGGCGCGGGGGTGATCGTACTGCTGATGCCAACCGATCCCGAACAACTCAGCCACGAGATTGGCGGCATCACCGCACCGGTCATGGATTTGCGCAGCTATGGTATTGGCGCCCAGATTCTGGCCGATCTTGGCGTGCACGAAATGGTCCTCATCACCAATACGCATCGCAATGTTGTCGCCATTGATGGATATGGCCTCAACATCGTCGACCAGCGCAGCATCCCCGAAAGTTGATTTCATGGCCCGTTTTTTGATTGTCGAAGCGCGTTTCTACGACCACCTCAACGATATGCTGGTGGCAGGCGCGCGCGCCGCGCTCGAACAGGCCGGGCATGAGGTGGAAGTCGTCACCGTGCCAGGCGCTCTTGAAATTCCCGGTACGATCGCCTTGGCTGATCAGTCGGACCTCTACGATGGCTTCGTCGCGATCGGGGTAGTCATCCGCGGCGAAACCTATCACTTCGAAATCGTGGCCGGTGAAAGTGCACGCGGCATCATGGCCCTGACCATGGACGGTGTCGCTATCGGCAACGGCATCCTGACTGTTGAAAACGAACAGCAGGCGCTCGTCCGGGCGGACCCGGCCCAGAAGAACAAGGGTGGCGAAGCTGCGCAAGCCGCACTGGCCCTCCACGCATTGCGGAACCGCTACGCGTGACCTGACCAACGCTTCATGCAACTATGCCCTGCAAGGAACCTTGAGGCATAGTTGCATGAACAGCCCCGCAGAATGGTTTGCCGCGATCGGCGCCGTCCTTGCCGCCAGCATGATTGCAGGCGATCTCGGTCGAAGAATCACCGGATGGGCCTTCGTGCTCTTCACACTCGTTTCCGTCGTGTGGGTAATCGCGGCTCTCGCCAACGGAACCATGCCGCTGGCCATTCAGAACGCGATCATGATCTGCGTGAATGGCTGGGGCATCTGGCAATATCTGCTCAGCCCCAAAAATCGCCAAAAGCTCGAGCGTATGGAGCAGATCGAGCATGAGGCGGAACAAGATATCGAGAACGGCCGCACCTGACGCGCATCGCAATCCGGCAGTCCCGAAAACATCCCCACGCACCACAACGGCACGTGGGGATGTTTCTGATTACGCGCTGCGTTTGCCGAAACAGGCCGCACCCGCATAGTGCGCCGCAGCACCAAGCTCTTCTTCGATGCGGATCAGCTGGTTGTACTTTGCAAGCCGATCCGAACGGGCCAGCGAACCGGTCTTGATCTGTCCGCAGTTCGTGGCGACGGCCAGGTCGGCAATGGTGGCATCTTCGGTTTCACCCGAACGGTGCGACATGACCGCCGTATAGGCATTGCGTTGCGCAATGCTGACGGCCTCAAGCGTTTCCGTGAGCGTACCGATCTGGTTGACCTTCACCAGCAACGAATTGGCGAGCCCCTTGCCAATACCCATTTCCAGACGACGCGGATTGGTCACGAACAGGTCGTCCCCGACCAGCTGGACTTTGTCGCCCACTTTCGCAGTGAGCGCAGCCCAGCCTTCGAAATCATCTTCGCTCATGCCGTCTTCGATTGAACGGATCGGGTAAGCGGAACAGAGATCCGCCAGATAATCGGCCATTTCAACACCGCTCAGCGAAAGACCTTCGCCGGAAATCTCATACTTGCCGTTCTTGAAGAACTCGGTCGAAGCACAATCCAGTGCCAGCGCGATTTCGCTGCCGGGCTTGAAACCGGCCTTCTCGATCGAGGCCATGACGAAATCCAGCGCATCGCGCGTGCTGGCGAGGTTGGGCGCAAAGCCCCCTTCATCGCCCACCGCCGTGGCCAGACCCTTTTCATGCAGCCCCTTCTTCAGGGTGTGAAACACTTCCGCGCCCCAACGCACCGCTTCCGCGATCGAATCGGCACCGATCGGCATGATCATGAATTCCTGGAAATCGATGGGATTGTCCGCATGTTCGCCGCCATTGATGATGTTCATCATCGGCACTGGCAGAACATGTGCGGACACGCCGCCGATGTACGAATAGAGCGGCAGCCCCCGCGCATTCGCGGCAGCCTTCGCAACGGCCAGACTGGTCCCCAGAATGGCATTTGCGCCGATACGCGCCTTGTTTTCCGTGCCATCCAGTTCGATCATCGCGAGATCGATGTCGCGCTGATCTTCGGCATCAAGTCCGAGAAGCGCTTCGGCGATTTCGCCGTTGACCGCGTCAACCGCCTTGGTCACACCCTTGCCCAGATACCGCGCCTTGTCGCCATCGCGCAGCTCGACCGCTTCGTGCGCACCAGTCGACGCGCCAGACGGCACAGCAGCGCGGCCGAAGCTGCCGTCATCCAGAAGCACATCGACTTCAACGGTGGGATTGCCCCGGCTGTCGAGAATTTCGCGGCCGTGGATGTCAATGATCGCGGTCATGGCTTAACGCTCCGTTTCATGCTGCAATGCATTATGATATGAATTGGTATGAAGATGCGGCCTCGTAGCTATGGGAACTATGGCAGGCAAGCCGCGTTGGAACAGAAGGCGGAAATTGCTATGATCCGCTTGAAAAACTTTTACTTCGGCACGTCAAAATGGGATCGTCAACATGCCTGAAAGCACCACCCAGAAGAACACGCGTTCCACAAAGGCAACGAACGACGAATCGGCTTCGGTCGATAACAAGGCGGAAGCCCGGTCAAAGTTCACTGCTGCGCTGGATGAGGCAAAGGCCGGTGTTGCTGCCTTGAGCCGTGAAGCACACGCGCAAGCAGACAGTTTCAAGGAGAAGGCGATGAACAAGCAGGCAGGCTGGCAGGACGACGCGAAAGCATACGGCGAACAGGCAAAAGCCAAGGCTGGTGACCTCGCCACGCAAGGCAAGGCCAAAACCAGCGAGGCACTCAGCGCCCTCGGCAAGAGCGTGGCCGACAATGCAGGCATGATCGACGACAAACTGGGCGAAAAGTATGGTGATTATGCCCGTTCCGCCGCACGTTCGATTCAGGAAACCGCCGCCAAGATCGATTCAAAGTCTGTCGAGGAACTGGGTGAAGACGCCAAGGAGTTCGTCCGCAAGAGCCCCGGCCTCGCTGTCGGTCTTGCCGCCGTTGCCGGCTTCCTTGTCGCGCGCATGTTCAAGGGATCGAAGGACTGAGCCCAGTCATAACAGCCATTGATCACACGACATGGACCATGGGGATCAGGCTCTGAAAGATCAGGACACTGCTACAGCAGGCGGTGACGACTCTTCGGTATTCGAAGACGTCGCCGCCCTGATTGACGATGGCCGGACACTGGTCGAAGCCGAACTGGCTTTCCAGAAAACCCGGCTGTCCTATGCCGGGCAACGGGGCACCACCGCGGCCCTTTTCGCGATTGCGGCGCTTGTTCTGGTCACGCTGGCGGTATTCGGGGTGATCGTCGGTGCGATCCTCGCTCTCACCCCTTCGCTTGGGGCTGTGGGGGCGACAGCTGTGGTCGCAGGCATCTTGCTGCTCATTGCCGGCATTTGCGCGGCAGTGGCCGCACAGAACGCCAGAATGATCGCGAAAGCATTCAGAAAAGACGATTGATGGGCAGCCGGGAACAACAACTCGAACAAGTTCGCGCCATGCGCGATGCGGCGCACGCCATCTTCCGCGCAGACGTCGATATCGTGCGATCGAGCCTGAAACCCGCCGCCCTGGCCGATCGTGCCGGCGGAAAGGTCGCCGATCTGACGAAAGCGGCGGGTGAAACCGTCCAACGCCACAGCGGCGCCTTGATGGGCGGCGCAGCGGCGCTCGCGGTTGGTGGCGCCCTGCTCTGGCTGGCGCGCGACCCCCTTGGCAAAGCGCTCACCACTTTGCGGGAAAAATTCGGCATGGCAGCGCTTGCCGAACCGGAAGACACGGACGGGGAACAAGAGGAAGAAACGCGATGAACGACCATTCCCGGCTTGAAGACATCCAGCGGCGCGTGGAAGCAGCCTCGGCCCGCAACATGGATCGTACGTCCCGACTGCGTCAGAGGACGGCAACTTTCATCGACAAACATCCGATTGCCACAGTGGCAGGCGGCCTTGTTGCCGGTGCAATCGTGGCTGCATTCCTGCCCAAACGGCAGGCAAACCCGAAGAATTCAGCGCGAGCACGCAAATGGTCGCTACTTGCAATCGACACGGGCCTGGCCCTCGCGCAACGCAGTTGGCAATCCGCACGCGCTGCCGGACGCGCTGGACAGGAAAGCCTGGAA
Source organism: Caenibius tardaugens NBRC 16725 (assembly GCF_003860345.1). Classification (GTDB taxonomy): domain Bacteria; phylum Pseudomonadota; class Alphaproteobacteria; order Sphingomonadales; family Sphingomonadaceae; genus Caenibius; species Caenibius tardaugens. Next base: position 3,812,406 of record NZ_CP034179.1, on the reverse strand, counting down.
CAATTAGGAGATCGCGTATCGGACGGCACAGCCGGTCTGCGCAAGGGAATCGGGCGGCTTACTGAAGACACCGCACGAAATGTCCTGAACGCAGGTCAGCAAGCCTCCCAACAGGTGAAGAGCGTCTCCGAACGCATCGGATCGCATCTGCGCCACTGACCCACCGGTAAAGAGCGGGACTTGTCAGGAGGGGCCATTCGTCAGATCAAATTCGAGGGCCTTGAGCTTATGCAGCTTCTACACCTGGTAATGGGCGGTCGTGTTAAAGATCCGCAAAGTTTGGAATTCGAGAATCTCAATGACATCGACCTCGTCGGCGTGTTCGGCAGTTATGCCGAAGCCGAAGATGCGTGGCGCGGCAATGCGCAGCGTACCGTCGATGACGCCGAAATGAAGTACGTGATTGTCCATCTGCACAAATTGCTGGAACCGGCACTGCCGGAATCCTGAGTGCAACGAACATGGCACCGGGGCAGATGCCCCGGTCCAGTTCCTGATGGTCAGATGAACTCGATCTTGTCGACGAGATAGAAACGATCGCCCGAAGGGACGGTCACTTCGATTTCATCACCAACCTTGCGCCCGATCAACGCTTTCCCAAGCGGCGAATTATAGGAAATCCGACCAACTTTGGCGTCCGCTTCGGTTTGCCCAACGATCTGATAACGCACAGGCTTATTATCATCGTCGAACAGGGACACAGTGGCACCGAACACGATCCGGTCCCCCGAAAGCGTAGTGGGATCGATAATCTGGGCCCGTGTAACACGATCTTCGATATCAGCGATCTGCGCTTCAATCTGACCCTGCCGTTCCTTTGCCGCATGATATTCGGCATTTTCCGACAGGTCGCCATGCGCACGCGCTTCTTCGATCGCGTCAACCACACGCGGCCGTTCTTCCCTTAGGGCCTTCAGATCGGCAGTCAGCTTCTCATAGCCTTCTGCCAGCATCGGCACCTTTTCCATACCAACTACCCCATTTCTCTAAGCATCCCCGGTCCAAGATTCTCCGACCATTTACGCTCTGAAGAGAGCAAATGGCGGAAATCCAGTCCTGATGTCGGGAAGACGCTGGTGTCTTAGCCGTAATAATCCTGAAGCGAGCGCACTTCAAGGTCGCTGGTTTTTGCAGCGGCAATCGCCTTTGCCACAGCCACCGATGCCGCCGCCGTTGTGAAGTAAGGCACCTTGCCTTCCAACGCCGAAGCACGGATCGACTGCGAATCCTTCAGGCTTTGCCATCCTTCGGTGGTGTTGAAGACGATCGAGACCTCACCATCGATGATCTTGTCGACAACATGCGGGCGCCCTTCGAGCACCTTGTTCACCTTCTCCACCGGAAGCCCGGCTTCGACGAGGAAACGCTGCGTGCCTTCGGTAGCGATAACCTTGAAACCATTGGCAATCATCTGTTCGACAGCGGGCAGGATCACGGTCTTGTCGCTATCCTTGACGGACACGAACAGCACACCTTCTTCCGGCAGACGCAGCCCGGCGCCCAATTGCGATTTGTAGAACGCCATCGGGAAGGCCCGATCGATCCCCATCACCTCGCCCGTCGACTTCATCTCAGGGGAAAGCACCGGATCGGTACCGGGGAACCGTGCAAACGGGAAAACCGCTTCCTTTACGGCCATATAATCCACCTTGCGGCGAATTCCGGGCAGATCCGCAAGCTTTTCGCCAGCCATCACTCGCGCCGCAATCTTCGCCACCGGATCACCAATGGCTTTTGCAACAAACGGCACTGTGCGGCTGGCGCGCGGGTTCACCTCGATCAGGTAAACCTCACCGTCCTTCACCGCAAATTGGATGTTCATCAGCCCGCGCACATTCAGGCCATTGGCCAGTGCTTCAGCCTGCCGTTCCATCTCCGCGATGATTTCATCGGAAAGGCTGTAAGGCGGCAAGGTGCAGGCGCTATCGCCCGAGTGAACGCCGGCTTCCTCGATGTGCTGCATAACCCCGGCAACGACGACCTGATCACCATCGCAAAGCGCATCGACATCGCATTCGATCGCATCGCGCAGATACTGGTCAATCAGCACCGGGCTATCGCCCGACACGTTCACCGCCGTGGCGATGTAATTGTCCAACTGCGCCTCGGAATCCACGATTTCCATGGCCCGACCGCCCAGAACATAGGACGGACGCAGAAGCACGGGATAGCCGATACGCGCAGCCACGGCCGCAGCTTCATCCCGGCTGCGGGCAATCCCGTTGGCGGGTTGCCGCAAGCCCAGCTTCTCGACCAGTGCGGCGAACCGTTCCCGGTCTTCCGCAAGATCGATGGCATCAGGCGACGTCCCCAAAATCGGAATGCCTGCATCGGCAAGCGGCTGCGCCAGTTTCAACGGGGTCTGCCCGCCGAACTGCACAATCACCCCGACCAGTTCGCCCTTGCTCTGTTCAACGCGCAGAATCTCGAGCACATCTTCCGCCGTCAGCGGCTCAAAATAGAGGCGATCCGATGTGTCATAATCGGTGGACACCGTTTCCGGGTTGCAATTGATCATGATCGTTTCGAACCCGGCATCCTCGAGCGCAAAACAGGCATGGCAACAGCAATAATCGAATTCGATACCCTGACCGATCCGGTTGGGACCACCTCCAAGGATGACAATCTTGCGCCGGTCTGACGGCATGGATTCGTCTTCCGGTTCGCCAAAGGCTGGCGCTTCGTACGTGGAATACATGTAGGGCGTGATGGCTTCGAACTCGGCCGCGCAGCTGTCGATCCGCTTGAACACGGGATAGACACCCAGCTTGTGCCGCAACTCGCGCACTTCGTCCTCGCTCGTCGCACCCGCCATCGCGCGGATGGCATCGTGCAGCAGGCCGGAACGCTTGGCCTGGGTTTCGCCAAGACCGCCTGCGACATGGACCGAACGCACGGCCAGCGTGGCGAGCCGCTTGTCCGAAAAGCCCATTGCCTTCACACGGCGCATCCCGGCGGCATCCGTCGGCAAACCGTCGTGGGAAATCCGGGCCTCTTCGGCGATGATTTCCTCGATATGGCGCAGGAACCACTTGTCGTAAGCGGTGATCGCGTGGATTTCATCCACGGTGAACCCTTCGCGAAACGCCTGGGCAATCTTCAGAATGCGATCCGGTGCCCGCACCGCCAGTGCCGCCGTGATGGCTTCCCGGCCTGCGCCTTCCAGTTCGACCACGCGATTGAAACCGTCCAGTCCGGTTTCCAGACCGCGCAGCGCCTTCTGCATCGATTCCTTGAAGTTCCGGCCAATGGCCATGACTTCACCCACCGATTTCATCGCGGTCGAGAGTTCAGCCTTGGCGCCTTTGAACTTTTCAAAGGTAAAGCGCGGAATCTTGGTGACCACATAATCGATCGTCGGTTCGAAACTGGCCGGCGTTGCGCCGGTAATCTCGTTCGTGATTTCGTCGAGCGTGTAACCCACGGCAAGCTTGGCGGCGACGCGTGCGATCGGGAATCCGGTCGCCTTCGACGCAAGCGCCGATGAGCGCGACACGCGCGGGTTCATTTCGATCACGATCAGGCGGCCATCTTCCGGATTGACCGCGAACTGCACGTTCGAACCACCGGTTTCCACACCGATTTCACGCAGCACGGCAATGCTCGCCGAACGCATGATCTGGTATTCCTTGTCGGTCAGCGTCAACGCCGGAGCGACCGTAATGGAATCGCCCGTGTGCACGCCCATCGGATCGACGTTTTCGATGGAACAGATGATGATGCAGTTGTCGTGCTTGTCGCGCACGACCTCCATCTCGTATTCCTTCCAACCGAGCAGGCTTTCCTCGATCAGGACTTCGGTCGTCGGGCTGGCATCGAGGCCTTCCCGCACGATCTTTTCAAATTCCGCCTTGTTATAGGCGATACCGCCGCCCGTGCCGCCCAGGGTAAAGCTGGGGCGGATAATCGAAGGCAAGCCCGTGGTTTCCAGCACGGCGACCGCTTCCTCAAGCGTGTGAGCAACGCCGCTGCGCGCGCTTTCCAAACCGATCTTGTCCATCGCCTCGCGGAAACGCTGGCGATCCTCGGCCTTGTCGATCGCATCGGCATTGGCACCGATCATGGTCACGCCGAACTTCTCCAGCACCCCCATGCGTTCAAGATCGAGCGCACAATTCAGCGCGGTTTGCCCGCCCATCGTGGGCAGCAGCGCATCGGGGCGCTCCTTCTCGATGATCTTTGCGACCACTTCCGGCGTAATCGGTTCGACATAGGTCGCGTCCGCCATATCGGGGTCGGTCATGATTGTGGCCGGATTGGAGTTGACGAGGACCACGCGGTAGCCCTCCTCCTTCAGCGCCTTGATCGCCTGCGTGCCGGAATAGTCAAACTCGCACGCCTGGCCGATAATGATCGGGCCAGCACCGATGACGAGGATCGAGGAGATATCTGTGCGTTTGGGCATTAGCCGAGCGATCCCACAAATTTCTGGAAGAGATAGAAGCTGTCCATCGGACCGGGCGAGGCTTCAGGGTGGTACTGCACACCAAAGGCCTTCTTGCCCTTGATGGCAATGCCGCAGTTCGAACCGTCGAACAGGGAAACATGCGTTTCCTCGACCGTATCGGGCAAGCTCGCATTATCGACGGCAAAGCCATGGTTCATGCTGGTGATTTCCACCACGCCGTCTTCGAGACGCTTCACTGGGTGATTGGCACCGCGATGCCCCTGATGCATCTTCGAAGTTGTTGCACCTGCGGCGAGGCCCAGCATCTGATGGCCCAGACAAATGCCGAAGATCGGCATGTCCCGTTCGAGCAAGGCCTGGATCACCGGGACGGCGTATACGCCCGTTGCGGCGGGATCTCCGGGGCCGTTGGAGAGAAAGACGCCAGCGGGATTCAACCCCAACACGTCGTCCAGGGAGGATTGCCCCGGAAGAACCGTCACCCGTGCCCCGGCTTCCACCAGATTACGGAAGATATTGTCTTTCGCCCCGAAATCGAGCGCCACGACATGCGGACGGCTGTCATCGTCTTCGGCGGCATAGCCCTGCCCCAGGGTCCATGCACCACCACGCCATTCCTGCTGCGCAGTTCGCGACACGACTTTGGCGAGATCGAGCCCCTCCAGCCCCGGCCAGTCCCGTGCCTGCTGCAACAGCGCCGGAATATCGAAGTTGCCATCCGGATCATGCGCGATCACCGCATTCGGTGCGCCCGAAAGGCGAATACGCCGCGTCAGCGCACGCGTATCGATACCCGAAAGGCCAATTTTGCCGTTATCGACCATCCAGTCGGCAAAAGTACGTTCCGCACGGAAACTCGACGGCGGGGTCACGTCTTCACGAACGACGCAACCGACAGCGCCTTCGACAAGCGATTCGATATCTTCGTCGTTGGTGCCTACGTTACCTATATGCGGGAACGTGAATGTCACGATCTGCGCCGCATAGGACGGGTCGGTCATTACTTCCTGGTATCCGGTCATGGCCGTGTTGAAGCAGACTTCGCCCACCGAATGGCCGGTGGCGCCGAAGCCTTTGCCCCAGATCACGGTACCATCGGCGAGAACCAGAACGCCGGTCGCCCCATCGGGTTGGGGCGCGTGCAAAGAGGCGGCGTCGGCCATGGGGCAGCTCCGTCAGTCATAAAAGGGTTTGGCAATGTGCGCTAAGGCCCAGCGGCTAGACGTGGGCGGCCCCCGGGTCAAGCTATCGGTTCACAAATATATCAGGTATAGTGCGCAGCCCGTTTTCACGGCCCCCTAAATCATTGAGAGGAAAGCTTTTCCGATGCTTCGCGATTCGATCACGCAGGCCCAGAAAGATGCCATGAAAGCCCGCGAGAAGGAACGCCTCGCGGCGATCCGTCTGATCCTGGCCAAGATCAAGGACCGCGATATCGAATTGCGGACGGCCACGGCGACGGGCGACGATGACGCCACAATCAGCGAAGTCCTGCAGAAGATGGCCAAGCAACGCCGCGAATCCATCACAATGTACGAACAAGGCGGCCGACAGGAACTCGCCGATCAGGAAAAGGCCGAACTTGCGGTCATCGAGGAATTCCTGCCGCAGCAGATGTCCGAAGCCGATGTCACGGCGGCTATCGAATCGATCAAGGCGGAAATCGGTGCCGAATCGGTCAAGGATATGGGCAAGGTAATGGCGGAACTGAAAGCGCGCTTCGCCGGACAGATGGATTTCGGCAAGGCATCCGGGCTCGTGAAGGCCAGCTTCGGCTGACCTGATCGACAGCCGTGTCACTTTCCCCCCAATGGCTGGATGAACTTCGCGCCCGTATCACGCTGTCGAGCGTGATCATGCGGACCGATAAGCTCACCCGCGCCGGACGGGAATGGAAAGCCTGCTGCCCCTTCCATAATGAGAAGACGCCCAGCTTCACCGTCAACGACGAAAAGGGCTTTTACCACTGCTTCGGCTGCGGGGCACATGGCGACGTTATCCGGTGGATGACAGACCAGCGTGGGCTATCGTTCATGGATGCCGTGCGCGATCTGGCCGCACAAGCTGGCATGGAAGTCCCGCAGCCGGACCCAAGAGAGGCCCGCAAGGCCGAACAACGCGCCGGCCTGCACGATGTCATGCAGGCTGCGCAGAACTGGTTTGTGGCCAATCTCGCAGGCGGGAACGGCGGCGACGCGCGTGCTTATCTGGAATCGCGCGGGTTCAATGCACGCACGGTAGAACGTTTTGGCTTCGGCTATGCCCCGGACAGCCGTACCGCGCTAAAACAGGCGCTTGAGCCGTTCGAGGAGGCGATGCTGGTCGAAGGCGGCCTGCGCATCGCCGTCGACGACAAGCCGCCGTATGATCGTTTTCGCGACCGCCTGATGCTACCCATTCAGGATGCGCGTGGGCGGGTTATCGCGTTTGGCGGGCGCATCCTGACAAAGGACAAGACCGACGCCCCCAAGTATCTCAATTCCCCTGACACCCCACTGTTTGACAAAGGGCGCACCCTTTACAATCTGCACCGGGCAGGACCGGCTTCCCGCCAGACCCACCGGATCGTCGTGGTTGAAGGGTACATGGATGTCATTGCGCTGGCCGCCGCCGGGATCGAAGAAGCCGTTGCGCCGCTGGGTACCGCGCTGACCGAACAGCAGATCGAGATGCTCTGGCGGCTCGTCGATGTGCCCATCCTGTGTTTCGATGGCGATACCGCCGGCCAACGGGCCGCCATGCGAGCCGCGACTCGGGCTCTTCCCCTGCTCCGCCCCGGTCATTCCCTGGCCATTGTGCGGCTGCCTGCCGGCCTTGATCCTGACGATCTGCTCAAGACTCAGGGGCGCGATGCATTGGAACACCTCCTCCGCAATCCCATCAGCCTGCTCGAAACACTGTGGGATCATGAACATGCGGCCAAACCATTGGCGACGCCGGAAGACAAGGCTGGCCTGAAGGCGCGCCTGATGGACCATGTCGACGCGATTGCGCATCCCGATATCAAGGCGCTGTATCGCCGCGAGTTGCTCGACCGGTTTTCCGCCTTTGCCTACCCCCCGCGCGAACCTCGCGCCCCGGCCGCACCGCGCACGGGGTTCAAACGTGGATTCGCCGCGCCGGCCCAATCCCCCGGGCTTTCCGAAAACTCCGCCCGTCGCTTGCGCGGGCTTGCGCAAGGTGGCGGCAGGGATGTTCTGGCAAGTGCGGTAATCGCCGGTTTGGCCCGCTTTCCGGACCAGCTTCACCGTCACGCCGACGCGCTGGCAAGCTATGTTCCTGGCGATCCCGCAACCGCAAAAGCGATAGACGTGTTACTTGATCATGCCGAAACGCTTGAAAATGGCGCGCGTAGCCCCATAAAGGAGTTGCGAAGCCTTGCAACGCCGCCGGATCATGCTCGTTATTCCTTCCTGTTGGAAGATCCGCATCCGCAGTCTGCCCGCGAGGACTTGGCCGAAGCCGTCGCCATGCTGGTGGAACGGCCCGCGCTCGAAGCGGCCCTTGTGGCTGCGGCGGCGCGGTTCGATTCCGATCCGGAAGGCGCCATTGCCGAGCAACAGCGCCTGCGCGAAAGAAAGCTGGCATTGGAAGAGCGGTTGAGGCAATTGGCCCGACAACGCGTCGTCGCGCCAACACAGGAAGAGTCATCGCCTGCCGCTGCCAATACGGCGCAGGACGAACAGGGAATGGACTGAAAACGAATATGGCGTCCGAAGCGAACACAGACAGCAACGATGCACCGCTGATCGACCTCAATGAAGCTTCCATCAAAAAACTGATCGCGCGTGCGAAACGTCGTGGTTTTGTGACAGTGGATGAGCTGAATGAGGCGCTGCCGCAGGATCAGATGTCTTCAGAACAGATCGAAGACATTATGTCCGCCATTTCTGAAATGGGCGTCAACATCGTGGAAAGCGATGAGGATGCCGAAGGGCAGGAAGATGATTCCAGCGTCGATGAAATCGGCATGGACGATAATCCCAAGCTGATCACCGAAGCGCCCAAGAAGAAAGAAACGGTGGAGCGCACCGACGACCCCGTGCGCATGTACTTGCGCGAAATGGGCGCCGTCGAACTGCTCAGCCGCGAAGGCGAAATCGCCATCGCCAAGCGGATCGAGGCCGGTCGCGACACCATGATTATGGGCCTGTGCGAAAGCCCGATCACCTTCCACGCCATTATTCAGTGGTCCGAAGCCCTCAATAACGAGGAAATGCAGCTGCGCGAGATTCTCGATCTCGACGCCATGCTTTCCAAGGAACCTCCGGTCGAGAAGATGGAGGAAGACGGCGACGATAACGGCGAAATCAGCGAAGAAACCGCTGGCCCCTCCTACAAGGAGGATGACGACATCGAAGAGGAGGAGGAAAACTCCGACGACGAGGATGGCGAAGGCGGCAGCCGTCGGCGCGAGGAAGAGGACGAGGATGACAACACCCTCTCGCTCGCCCAGATGGAAGCTGCGCTGAAGCCGGAAGCGCTCGAAACCTTCGACCGCATCACCAAGCTGTTCCGCAAGTTCGAAAAAATTCAGGCAGAGCGCGTCGACGCCCTTGGCCGGGGCGACGATTTCCCCGCAGCCAAGGAAAAACAATACGAAACGCTGCGTGAAGAACTGACAGCAGAAGTCGAAAGCGTGCAGTTCCACGCCACCAAGATCGAATTCCTGGTCGACAACCTCTACACCTTCAACCGCCGCCTCACGGCGCTTGGCGGGCAGATGCTGCGCCTTGCAGAACGGCACAAGGTCCCGCGCAAGGACTTCCTCGATTCCTACGTCGGCCACGAACTGGACGACGGCTGGCTGCAAAGCCACGCCAAGAAGGACAAGAAGTGGGCGGCCTTCGTCGAAAACGAAGCGGCTGCGGTGGAACGTATCCGCGCCGAAATCGCCGATATCGCCAGCCAGACCGGCATGAGCCTCAGCGAATTTCGCCGGATCGTGAACATGGTCCAGAAGGCAGAGCGTGAAGCACGCATCGCCAAGAAGGAAATGGTCGAGGCGAACCTGCGTCTCGTGATTTCCATCGCCAAGAAGTACACCAACCGCGGCCTGCAGTTCCTCGACCTCATTCAGGAAGGCAACATCGGATTGATGAAGGCGGTCGACAAGTTCGAATACCGCCGTGGCTACAAGTTCAGCACGTATGCCACATGGTGGATTCGTCAGGCGATCACCCGCTCTATCGCTGATCAGGCGCGCACGATCCGTATCCCGGTCCACATGATCGAAACGATCAACAAGCTGGTCCGCACGAGCCGCCAGTTCCTGCACGAACAGGGCCGCGAACCGACGCCGGAAGAAATGGCCGAGCGTCTGTCGATGCCGCTCGAAAAAGTTCGCAAGGTGATGAAGATCGCCAAGGAACCGATTTCTCTCGAAACGCCGATTGGGGACGAGGAAGATTCCCACCTCGGCGATTTCATCGAGGACAAGAACGCGATCATTCCGGTCGACGCAGCGATTCAGGCCAACCTCAAGGAAACGGTTACCCGTGTTCTTGCCAGCCTGACCCCGCGCGAAGAACGCGTGCTGCGCATGCGTTTCGGCATCGGCATGAATACCGATCACACGCTGGAAGAAGTCGGGCAGCAGTTTTCGGTCACCCGCGAACGTATCCGCCAGATCGAAGCCAAGGCGCTGCGCAAGCTCAAGCACCCGAGCCGCAGCCGGAAGATGCGCTCGTTCCTCGATCAATGACGTTTGCCGCATCCCGTCTCGGCGCAATCGGCACACTGCTTCTGGCAGTTGCCGCAACACCGCAGACGGGATGGGCGCAATCGCCTGACAAACCCGCCGCCGATGCGGCCAATCCGGCAACACCTCCGGTTAATCCGGATGCCTTGGCACTGGCGCGGGACATCATCGCAGCCGGTATCGCTGAAAAAGATCGCTCTGCGGTTTTTGAAGGCGTGATCAATCTTGTTCGTTCCAGGGCCGCCGCCGAAATACCCTACGCCCCGTTCGACAAAGAACCTGGGCTGAACGCGATTTACAAGCGTTACGATGCGGCCTTGCGCGCACGGCTGGATGCATTGATCGCCGCGCGTATCCCGGCGATGTATGAACATCTGGCAATTGCCTATGCGCAGGAATTCAGCATGAATGAACTGCGCGACATTCGCACGTTCATGGCATCGTCCAGCGGTCGTGGTTTCCTGTCGCGTAGCAATGCCACGATGGCGAACCCTGCAATTCTTCAATTCTATGAAACGGTTCTAGAAGAGGGCAGGCGCATTGCCGACCCGATGACAGAATCCTTACGCAACGAACTGGAAGAATACGGGGAAAAGCACCCGGAGGCGGTTCAGCGCTTTATGGATTCCCAAGACAAATAGACGGAATCCGATGCGCCCCACCCTGCGCATCCCCCTTTTCTTGACCCGGCAAGCCAACCCGCCTATTGACGCCGCATTCGCGTAACTGACGAGACAGGCGGAGCACCGCCGTGGAGCGCGAAGCCAGTTTGCCGCTCGTCTGGGCACCCCGAACTTTCAAAGTTGGAGGCGTGTCTTGCGTTCATACATCCGCGCTAACGAAAGCTGGTCATCGCGGCCACCCGCGCCTAAGGGCTGCGTTGCTGATTCCATTCCGCATAACAGGTGACACAAGGTGCGTATTGCCATCGCTTCCGACCACGCAGCCGTCGATCTCAAGGCTGAATTGCGTGAATATCTGATCGAACTGGGCCACGAGGTCGCTGATCTCGGGCCGGAAACCGCAGACCGGGTCGATTACCCCGATTACGGCTACAAGCTGGCCTCTGTCGTTGCCGACGGCACTGCGAAATATGGCGTGGCGCTGTGCGGATCGGGCATTGGCATTTCGATCGCCGTCAATCGCCACCCTGCACTGCGTTGCGCGCTGGTGTCCGAACCGCTTTCGGCAGCTCTCGCCCGCGAACACAACAATGCCAACGCCATCGCCATGGGCGCGCGGCTGACCGGCATCGACATGGCCAAGGCCTGCCTTGACGCTTTTCTCTCCACCGAATTCGGCGGCGGCCGCCATGGTCCGCGCGTCGACAAGCTGTCCAACCCTGCCACCGGGAACTGAATTGATGAGCACCGATACCATGAACCGTTTCTGGAACGACACGCTGGCGCAGGCCGACCCTGAAGTGGCGGCCGCCATTGCCAGCGAACTGAAGCGGCAGCGCAACAAGATTGAACTGATCGCCAGCGAAAACATCGCCAGCAAGGCCGTTCTCGAAGCCACGGGTTCCGTTTTCACCAACAAATACGCCGAAGGCTATCCCGGCAAGCGTTACTATGGCGGCTGCGACTATGCCGATGTGGTGGAAACGTTGGCCATTGAACGGGCCAAGCAGCTTTTCGGTTGCGCCTTCGCCAATGTGCAGCCCAATTCGGGCAGCCAGATGAACCAGGCGGTGTTCCTTGCCCTGCTTCAGCCGGGCGACACCTTCATGGGGCTCGATCTCAACTCGGGCGGGCACCTCACTCACGGTTCGCCGGTCAACATGTCGGGCAAGTGGTTCAACCCGGTCCCTTACGGCGTGCGTCCGGACGATGAACTGATCGACATGGACGAAGTCGCCCGCATCGCGCGCGAATGCAAACCGAAGTTGATCATCGCTGGCGGCACCGCCTATTCACGCATCTGGGATTTCCCGCGTTTTCGCGAAATTGCGGATGAAGTGGGCGCCTATCTGATGGTCGACATGTCGCACTTCTCCGGTCTGGTGGCTGGTGGCGAACACCCCTCGCCCTTCCCGCATGCCCACGTGGTGACCAGCACCACGCACAAGAGCCTGCGTGGCCCCCGCTCGGGCATCATCCTGACCAATGACGAAGATCTGGCCAAGAAGTTCAATTCGGCTGTCTTCCCCGGCCTTCAGGGCGGCCCGTTGGTACACGTGATCGCCGCAAAGGCGGTTGCCTTTGGCGAAGCGCTGCGCCCTGACTTCAAGGTCTATGCCAAAAACGTGGTCGCCAACGCCCGCGCTCTGGCAGCCAGTGTTGAAGAACATGGCCTGCGCATCGTATCAGGCGGCACCGACAACCACCTGATGCTGGTCGATCTCACGGCCAAGGATGTCACTGGCAAATCGGCGGAAAAGGGCCTCGATCGCGCCTGGCTGACATGCAACAAGAACGGTATTCCGTTCGATACCCGGTCGCCGTTTGTGACCTCGGGTGTGCGCCTTGGCACGCCTGCGGGCACGACGCGCGGTTTCGGCACGGATGAATTCCGCAAGATCGGCGCGCTGATTGCAGAGGTTGTCGAAGGTCTTTCGCGCAATGGCGAAGAAGGCGACGGCCAGGTGGAAGAACGGGTCCGTGCGCAGGTCGAGGAACTGTGCCAGTCGTTCCCCGTCTATCCGGGCATGTGATCCATGCGCTGCCCGTTCTGCGCGCATGATGACAGTCAGGTAAAGGACTCCCGTCCGACGGAGGACAACACGGCTATTCGCCGTCGGCGCCAATGCGAAAGCTGCGGCGCGCGGTTCACAACGTTCGAACGGGTGCAGTTGCGCGATATCACCGTGTTGAAAAGCGGTGACAAGCGCGAAGCCTTCAATCGCGCGAAGATCGAACAATCGGTCGCGCTGGCGTGCCGCAAACGCGGCATTCTACAGGAACGGCTGGATCAGCTTGTTTCGGGTATTCAGCGCCAGATCGAAACGCTGGGCGAAAGCGAGATTGAGTCCGCGCGTATTGGCGAAATGGTCATGGAAGGCCTGCGCCAGTTGGATAGCGTAGCCTATATCCGCTTCGCCTCGGTCTATCGCGACTTCAGCGAGGCCCGGGACTTTGAGGAGTTTGCCAGCTCCGTACAGGAAATGAGCGGACGCGATGCAAGCAAAGGCTGACAAGCCGGTCATCGTTCTGGTTCGCCCGCAACTGGGCGAAAATATCGGCAAGGCGGCGCGCGCCATGCTCAATTTCGGGCTGGCTGAAATGCGGCTGGTTACCCCACGCGACGGCTGGCCCAACCCGGCCGCCGGCCCGGCGGCATCGGGTGCGGATATCGTGCTGGAAAAGGCGCAGGTGTTTGACAGTGTGGCGCAGGCCGTTGCTGATTGCGAACACGTCTATGCCACGACAGTGCGCAAACGCGGGGTGACAAAACCCGTGCTCACACCGGAACAGGCGGCACAAGGCATTACCACGTTACCCGGTCGCCACGCGATCCTGTTCGGCCCTGAACGGTCCGGCCTGGAAACCGATGATGTGGCGATTGCAGAGGCGATCATCACGGTTCCGATCAATCCGGAATTCGGCTCGCTCAATCTCGCGCAGGCGGTGATCCTTTGCGCCTACGAATGGTCGAAGCACGAAACACTGGCCCAGCCAACCGTAGAAGCAGAGCTGCCCCCTGCCCCACAGGCGGAACTCGACGGCCTGATCGATCATTTCACCCGCCTGCTGGAACCGCGTGGTTATTTCCTGCCCGAATCCAGAGCAGCCTCTACGGCACGCACCCTGCGCAATATGCTGACCAAGCCCCGCTGGAACCACCTCGAGGTCCGCACCATGCGCGGCGTGCTCAGTGCTTTGGGGCGGAATCGGCAAGAACCCGGTTCCCAGGGTTGACTTTCGGGTGTGGCCCCGTAAAGGCCACGCCTTCGCAATTGATCCCGCACCCCGGTGAAGCGGCGATCGCATTCTCTACAAGGAATGGTGCGGTTCCGGGTTGAAGTTCAGACACCATCGTCTGGATATGCGAATTGAAAGGATTGCGCATGTCGAAGCGCAAGGCATCCAAGTATAAAATTGATCGCCGCCTTGGCGAAAACATCTGGGGCCGTCCCAAGAGCTCGGTAAACCGCCGCAGCTACGGTCCGGGCCAGCACGGCCAACGCCGCAAGAGCAAGCTGTCGGACTATGGCCTCCAGCTCCGCGCCAAGCAGAAGCTTAAGGGCTACTACGGCGATGTGACGGAAAAGCAGTTCAAGCGCACCTATCAGGAAGCGTCGAGCATGAAGGGCGATACCGGTCAGAACCTGATCGGCCTGCTCGAACAGCGCCTCGACATGGTTGTGTACCGCGCCAAGTTCGCGCCGACCATTTTCGCTGCGCGCCAGATCGTCAGCCATGGTCACATTCGCGTCAATGGCGTGAAGTGCAACATCGCCAGCCGCCGCGTTTTCCCGGGTGACGTGATCAGCCTCGGCAACAAGGCCAAGGAAATGGCTCTGGTTATCGAAGCGCAAGGCCTGCCCGAACGTGACATTCCGGAATACGTTGCCACAGACGGCAACGACAAGGTGACCTTCGTGCGCGTTCCGACGCTGGACGAAGTCCCCTATCCGGTGAAGATGGAACCGAATCTGGTCGTCGAATTCTATTCGCGCTGATCCGGGTTCCCATCACGGAATTCAAAAGGGGCGGTCCTTCGGGGCCGCCCTTTTTCATTGCCCCAATAGCTGGGGGCACGGCCAGACCCGCAAACCGGCTGTTGAACACAACAAAAAGGGCGGGGAACCCGCCCTTTGATCACATGCTTTCGTCTGAAGTCCTGATCAATGTCCAACAGGGCTGCCGTCGAAACTCATAGCTGTTGCGTTCGCCATTACCGTCACCCCGCACCACAACTTCCTTGCCGCCACCCGGAAGGTCTCTGATCTGCGCGCGCGATTTGACAATCGCCAGATCGGGCATGACCGGCCAGGTCACATCAGCCAATGGGACGATTCTGCGTTTCATCACCGGCTCTCCCGTTGTGCCGGTGTCGTCCAGATATTCCATGACCAGCTTTTTGGCAGTCGCCTTTTCCTGCACGGAGATCTGGTGACTGAAACGCGCAATGAACGATTGGAAGCTTTCCGTGGAGCATTTTTCCGGCGCAGCGAGAGCCGGTTGCGCTGCAAGGAAAGCCCCTGCGACGGCACCGATGAGACAACTTGCACGCATTACTTTCATTTAGCATTATTCCCCGGAATTGCGTCAGGACTTCAGATAATTCCTTCTGAAATCACGGGCATATGCTGCAAAACGCCCTTCGACAATGGCATCGCGCATTGCCTGCATCAGCTGCTGATAAAACGACAGGTTGTGTTCCGTCATCAGCATTGCACCGAGAATCTCACCCGATTTGACCAGATGATGCAGATAGGCGCGGCTGTATTTGCCGCAGGTCGGGCACGTGCAACGCTCGTCCAGCGGGCCGGTGTCTTCCGCGTGCTTCGCATTGCGGATGTTGAGCGGGCCGTTCCAAGTGAATGCCTGCCCGTTGCGGCCGGAACGGCTAGGCAGCACGCAGTCGAACATGTCGACCCCGCGCTCCACCGCGCCGACCAGATCGTCAGGCTTGCCGACGCCCATAAGGTAGCGCGGCCTGTCGTCCGGCAATTGTCCGGGTGCGAAATCGAGCGTGGCGAACATCGCCTCCTGCCCTTCCCCCACGGCCAACCCACCGATCGCATACCCGTCGAAACCGATTTCCCGTAGCGCCTGCGCGCTCTGCCCACGCAGTTCCTCGTCCAGCGCGCCCTGCTGAATGCCGAACAGCGCCGCACGGGCGGCATGATCGCCGCCGCTGTCGAAGCCGTCTCGGCTCCGCTTTGCCCAACGCATCGACATTTCCATAGACCGCGCAATCACATCGCGCGGTTCATCCGCGCGCGGGCATTCATCGAAAGCCATGACGATATCGGAACCCAGCAGGCGCTGAATTTCCATGGAGCGTTCGGGCGTCAACAGATGCTTCGACCCGTCAAGATGGCTGGAAAATCGTACACCTTCTTCAGTGATCTTCCGCAGGTCGGACAGGCTCATCACCTGATAGCCGCCGCTGTCGGTGAGAATTGGGCGATCCCAGTTCATGAAGCGGTGCAACCCGCCAAGCCGGGCCACCCGTTCCGCACCTGGCCGCAACATCAGGTGATAGGTGTTGCCCAGAATGATATCGGCACCTGTCTGGCGGACATCCTCCGGCTTCATAGCCTTGACAGTGGCAGCGGTTCCGACCGGCATGAAAGCCGGTGTGCGAATTTCGCCACGCTGCATGGCAATCCGCCCGGTTCGGGCCTTGCCATCGCGGGCATTTATGGTGAAGGCAAATCGGGTCATAGGCCTGCCGGCGCATAGGGTGTCTTGCCCGCCTCGGCAATCGTAAGCGCAACAGGATTTCTCTTGGAACTCGAACTTTGGGTATTTGCGGCTTTGACTGCCGTCTGCGTCGTTTCGGGCTTTATCGATGCCGTGGCAGGCGGCGGTGGCTTGTTGACCATGCCTGCCCTGCTTTCCGCTGGCCTCCCCCCCCATCTCGCGCTGGGCACGAACAAGCTGCAATCGCTGGCTGGTGTCACGATGGCCATGCGCACCTACCATCGCAAAGGATTGCTGGAGATTCGCCCCAATATCACAGCCGTGATCTGCATTCTGATCGCCTCGGCCGCAGGTGCGCTTGCCGTCCAGATGCTGGATACGAAAATCCTCAACCTGATCGTCCCGGTACTGCTGGTGCTCTGTGCGGCATACGTGATCTTTTCGCCGCGGATGGACGATTCCGACCGCCATCATGTGCTCACACGCAAGGGATACAACCCCGTTGCAGGCGGGATTGGCTTCTATGACGGCTTCTTTGGGCCCGGCGCGGGCAGTTTCTACACCACTTCTTTGGTCGCCCTGCGCGGTATGGGGCTGACGCGCGCAACCGCCCTGTCCAAACTGTTCAACATGACATCCAATGTCGGCAGCCTTGCGATGTTTATTGCGGGCGGGAAGGTCTTCTGGACGCTCGGCCTGTGCATGTGTGTGGGCACCGTTGTGGGCAGCTGGGTGGGATCGCACAGCGCGATACGCTTCGGTGCAAAGCTGATCCGCCCGCTGTTGGTGACCATTTCCCTCGCGCTCACCGCACGGCTGATCTGGACCTATTTCACCGGATGATCAGCTGCGCAGACGCCAGCCCGTTTTGAAGATAATCGCGATCACCACGATGCAGATCGCCAGAAACGCAAACGTGGAACCGGCGGACACGAGAATATTCACATCCGAAGCGCCGTAGAAGGTCCAGCGCAACCCGTTGACCAGATATACAATCGGATTGAACAGCGCGATTGTCCGCCAGGGTTCCGGCAACATCGCGATCGAATAGAATGTCCCACCCAGAAACGTCAGCGGCATCAGCACAAGCATCGGAATCATCTGTAACTTTTCAAAGCCTTCCGCCCATAACCCGAGAATAAATCCAAGGAGCGAAAACGAAGCGGCAACCAGCATGATATACCCGACCGCCAGGATCGGATGTACGATGGTGTAGTCGACAAAGACCGTCGCGGTCGCAAGGATTATTGCTGCTAGAATCAAGCTCTTGGTCGCTGCCGCCCCAACGAAGCCCAACAGCGTTTCGGTGACCCCAACGGGGGCGGACAGCAGTTCGTACACCGACCCGGTGAAACGCGGCATATAGATCCCGAAACTGGCATTCGCCGTGCTTTCACTGAGCAAGGTCAGCATCAACAGGCCCGGCACGATGAAGGCCCCGTAGTGAACCCCGCCGACGGCCTGCATCTGCCCGCCTATCGCGGAACCGAAGACAACGAAGTAGAGGCTTGTCGTCAGAACGGGGGATACGATCGTGCCGAACACGGTCCGCCACGCACGGGCGACTTCCTGCTTGTAGATGGCCCAGGTGCCGCGCCAGTTGATCACGACACGGCCTCCTGTTCGTGCATCAATTCGACAAAGATGTCCTCAAGGCTGGATTCCTTCTGATCCAGAGCTACGAACGTCACGTCATGCTGGATCAATATCCGTGCAATCTGGGCGACTTCCGCCTTGCCTTTGCCGGTTCCATCCCCGCCCCTGTAGACCAGTGTCGAACCATTATCCTGCAAGGACAAGTGGAACTGTTCCAGCGCAGCGGGGATCGCTGCCAGCGGATTTTCCAGCGTGAAACGGGCCTCGGTCCGGCCCAGGCGGGTCATGATTGCCTGTTTATCGTCGACCAGCAGGATACGGCCATTGTCGATAATCCCGACACGATCGGCCATTTCTTCGGCTTCTTCGATATAGTGCGTGGTCAGAATGATAGTGACGCCATGTTCGCGCAAATCGCCAATCAACCGCCACATGTCGCGCCGCAGTTCGACATCGACGCCAGCGGTCGGTTCATCCAGAAACAGCAGATCGGGATCGTGGCTCAAGGCCTTGGCGATCAGCACACGCCGTTTCATGCCGCCTGAAAGCTTGCGCAATTGCTCATATCGCTTGTCGAGCAGTTGCAAGGAGGCGAGGATCTGCACGATCCGTTCCTCGCTGGGCGGACGTCCGAACAGGCCGCGCGAAAAACGGATCTGGCGATCGACCGTATCGAACATGTCGAGCCCGAGTTCCTGCGGCACCAGTCCGATGCGCTGGCGCGCCTCACGCCAGTTCTTACGCATATCCTGCCCGAAAGCCCGAATCGATCCCGATGTCGGTCGGACCATGCCGCATACAGACCCGATCAGCGTCGTCTTGCCCGCCCCGTTCGGGCCGAGCAGCGCAAAAATTTCCCCTTTTCGCACTTGCAGATCGACATGGTCGAGCGCGATCAGCCCACCGGCATAGCTCTTGGTAAGGCCTTGTATTTCGAGAATGGGTTCCATCACCGGCACTGTGGCAAATCGCACCGGCAATGCAACCGCTCAGGGCAGCAACAGGCTTCCGTCGCCATAGCTGTAGAAGCGATAGTGCTCAGCGATTGCATGGGCATAGGCCGCCTGCATCCGTTCCATCCCCATCAGTGCGGAAACCAGCATGAACAGGGTCGATCTGGGCAGGTGAAAGTTGGTCATCAGCCCGTCGATCGCACGGAAACGGTAACCCGGAGTAATGAAGATATCGGTATCGCCGGAAAACGGCTGGATGATCCCGTCATCCCCCGTCGCGCTTTCCAGCACCCGCAACGAAGTCGTGCCCACTGCGATCACCCGACCGCCAGCCTGACGCGCGGCATTCAGGCGCGCCGCGACATCTGGTTCGATCCGCCCCCATTCCGAATGCATACGATGCTCGGCGGTATCTTCGACTTTCACGGGCAGGAATGTGCCCGCCCCGACATGCAGGGTCAGCGTTTCGCGACCAATGCCCGCCTCATCCAGCGCAGCGAGCAAATCGGGCGTAAAATGCAGGGCCGCAGTGGGCGCAGCGACCGCACCTTCCTCGCGCGCAAACATGGTTTGATAATCGGACCGATCCGCTTCGTCGGTTGGACGCTTTCCGGCGATATAGGGCGGCAAGGGCATGGTCCCCGCACGCTCCAGAAGAACTTCCACTGGCTCATCCCCGACAAAGGCAAGCGTCCAGCTGCCATCGTCATGACGCGCTTCGGCTATAGCCGCGACATCGCGGGCAAACTGCACCACATCGCCCACGCGCAGGCGTTTTCCGTTACGGATAAAGGCCTGCCAACGGCGCAGATCGATGCGTTTATGCAGGGTGGCACCAATCCGGGCATCCCCACGGCGCCCTTCCAGTTGCGCGGGAATCACTCGGGTATCGTTGAAAACCAGAACGTCGCCCCGGCGCAATTGCGCAGGCAAATCACGCACGGTGCAATCGCCGAAGGGTGCGATATCACCGCGCACCACCAGCATGCGGGCGGCATCGCGCGGCCGCGCCGGACGCAGGGCAATTCGCTCCGGAGGGAGTACGAAATCGAACAGATCAACACGCATGCCGCGCCTCTAGGCGTAACATGGCAACTTGGGAAGCTTGCCGAACCGTAGAGGGCCTAGTGATCCGTGAAGGCTACTGGGCCTTGGACTGGTTCAGCATATCCGCAGTGATTGGCTGCGGCGCGGGCGCAACGGGGGCCAGCACCGGCGGCGCCTTGTTATCCGAAGCGATTGATGCCTGAACAATCTTGGTCGGATTCTGCGGCGGTTCACCCCGTTCAATACGGTCAACCGCAGGCATATTGCCGATGACTCGTCCGAGATTGGTGTAGCGGCGATCCAGTGCAAAGCGGGGATAGAACACAATGAAAAACTGGCTGTTGGCGCTGTCGTCGCTAGCGGCACGCGCCATCGAAACCGTGCCACGCACATGCGGCATATCGTTGAATTCCGCCTTGATATCAGGCAATTGCGATCCGCCACGGCCGGTACCGGTCGGGTCGCCGGTCTGCGCCATGAACCCATCAATCACACGGTGGAAAATAACGCCGTTGTAGAACCCTTCCCGCGTCAGTTGCTTGATCCGTTCCACATGATGCGGTGCCCAATCGGACATAAGCCGGATGGCCACGCGTTCGCCTGTGGAGAGATCGAGCAGCAGGATATTATCCAGATCTTCGTTCAGATTGTAGTTCACCGGTGCGTAGACCCGCGCCGGGACCGCCTCTGCACCATTCTTGTCTTTCTTGTCTTTCGCAGCCGCGAGGCCCGGAACAAGAACAATGGAAAGGGCCAGGACAGTGGAGATCAGGGCTTTCGACATCGGTTTCTCTGACAATATGGAGTTGGCGGGCACAGAACGATCAATCACGGCAGTCGCGCCGTTTAACCAGCGACGACTGTCAGCGCAATGAACGATCTTGCGACAATCAATAGTCGCCCAGTTGTCCACGTTCTTTCACGCGGCCAACCACTTCGTCACGCACTTCCCGGCTGACGAACGGGGTAATATCGCCGCCGAACAAGGCGATTTCCTTCACCAGCTTCGACGCGATCGGCTGGAGGCTGACATCCGCCATAAGAAACACTGTCTCAATCCTGGAATTGAGCTGCTGATTCATGCCTGCCATCTGATATTCGTATTCGAAATCGGCGACAGCGCGCAAACCACGCACAATGACGCTGGCCCCCTGCTTTTCCGCGAATTTCATCAAAAGCGCATGGAAACCGACGACGGTCACATTCTGCAGGCCGAGGTTCGCGACTTCGCGCTCGACCATGACCATGCGTTCTTCAGGGGTAAACATCGGGTCTTTGGACGGGTTGGTGGTCACACCAATGATCAGGCGATCCACCAGCTTTGCCCCACGCCGAATGATATCGGCATGCCCGCGTGTAATCGGGTCGAACGTCCCCGGATAAACACCAATCCGTTCGCTCATCAATGGTCCCTCTCCACAATGTAACGTGCAACTGCACGAAGCAGATCCGCCTCAGCCCCATGACTGGCAAGATGCCCGACCGCCTGTTCAACGAGGATTTTCGCCTGTTCCCGCGCACGCTCGATCCCGAGCAGTGACACGAATGTCTGCTTGCCCTGCCCTGCATCCTTGCGCAGCGCCTTGCCGGCCTTGGCTTCATCGCCTTCATGATCGAGCAGATCGTCGGCAATCTGGAACGCCAGCCCGATATCGCGTGCATAGGCCCGCAAATGCGCCCGCCCTTCCGGTGGCACACGGCCCAGAATAGCGCCCATTTCGACTGATGCGGCCAACAAGGCCCCGGTCTTGAGTTGCTGCAGCCGCGTGACTGTGCGCAGATCGAACTCTTCGCTTTCCGCAATCATATCGATCATCTGGCCGCCAGCCATACCATGGGCACCGCTTGCTCCGGCAAGCGTATGCACCAGTTCCGCCCGCACAAACGGATCGCCGCTCGTCTGCGGGTCGGACAGAATATGGAAAGCCATCGCATGCAGCGAATCGCCCGCCAGCACGGCTGTTGCCTCGTCATAGGCCTTGTGCACCGTGGGCCGGCCATGGCGCAGATCGTCATCGTCCATACTGGGCAGATCATCATGGATCAGCGAATAGACGTGTATGGATTCGATCGCGCATGCCGCACGCATGGCCGCTTCGCGATGCACCCCGTACATTTCCGCGGTTGCGACCAGCAGCAAGGGGCGCAAACGCTTGCCCCCGCCAATCGCGGCATAACGCATGGCCTCGATCAGGCGGGCATGTTTGTCATCCGGCACGGGCATCAGCGAATCGAGCAGGGAATCGACATCCCGCGCGATCAGGCTGAGGTTTTCCGCGAGCAGATCGCCATCCGCGCTTGCCACGGCGACCATCAACCCCCTGCCCGACCTTCCGGATCGAAAGGCGTAACGCCCCGCGCCGCGCCATCCGGCCCGGCGACAATCTTTTCGATCCGGGCCTGCGCGGCATCCAGACGCTTCTGGCAATGCAGGCGCAATGCCTCCCCCCGCTCATAAAGGTCTATCGATTCGTCGAGCGGCACTTCGCCGCTTTCGAGCCTGCGAACCACGTCTTCGAGCGCGCGAAGCGCGTCTTCAAAGCTCAATTGCGAAATATCGGGGGCTTCCTGCGCCATATTTCGCAGCTTTGGCGGGCATATGCGGGCCGGTCAAGCGCGCGAGGACTAGCGGGAGCGTGGTTCCACCGCTAAGGGCCCGATCATGCCAAACACCACTGACACGATCACCCCCGAAGTTGTCGAGGCCCACGGCCTCTCCACCGAGGAATACAGCCACGTACTTCACGCACTGGGTCGCGAGCCGAATCTGGTCGAACTGGGCATTTTCTCGGTCATGTGGTCGGAGCACTGCTCCTACAAGAGTTCACGACTCCACCTGAAGAAGCTGCCGACCGAAGCTCCCTGGGTCATTCAGGGTCCCGGCGAGAACGCGGGTGTTATCGATATCGGCGATGGGCAGGCCGCCATTTTCAAGATGGAAAGCCACAACCACCCCTCATACATCGAACCTTATCAGGGCGCGGCAACCGGCGTTGGCGGCATTCTGCGTGATGTATTCACCATGGGGGCCCGCCCCGTCGCCAATATGAATGCGTTGCGGTTTGGTCGCCCTGATCACCCCAAGATGAAGCATCTGGTGAAAGGCGTGGTTTCTGGCATCGGCGGCTACGGCAATTGCGTAGGCGTGCCCACCGTTGGCGGCGAAACCAATTTCCATCGCGCTTACGATGGCAATATTCTGGTCAACGCGATGACCGTCGGCGTGGCCGATACGAACAAGATCTTCTACTGCGCCGCTACGGGCGTGGGCAATCCGATCGTCTATGTCGGCTCCAAAACCGGGCGCGACGGGATTCATGGCGCCACCATGGCCAGCGCCGATTTCGGTGAGGATTCGGAAGAAAAGCGCCCCACGGTGCAGGTCGGCGATCCGTTCACCGAAAAACTCCTGATCGAAGCCTGCCTCGAACTGATGGCGACCGACGCAATCGTCGCCATTCAGGATATGGGGGCTGCCGGGCTCACGTCGTCAAGCGTGGAAATGGCATCCAAGGGCGGCGCTGGCATTCGCCTCGACATGAACCAGGTGCCGTGCCGCGAAGAAGGCATGACCCCGTATGAGATGATGCTGTCCGAAAGCCAGGAACGCATGCTCATGGTGCTCAAGCCCGGCAAGGAAGGTATGGCAGAAGCCATCTTCCGCAAGTGGGAGCTTGATTTCGCCATTATCGGCGAAGTGACCGATACCGGACACATGGTCCTCGAATGGAATGGCGAAGTGGTGTGCGACATCCCCCTCGCTCCGCTGGCCGACGAGGCGCCCGAATATGACCGGCCCTATATTTCCAAGACGGAATACAAAACCTGGGCCGGGATCACCGATCTTTCGGATACACCGGAAAGCGCAGATGTTGGCGCGGATCTGCTGAAGCTGATCGGCACACCTGATCTGGCATCGCGCAGTTGGATCTGGCAACAGTATGACAGCCAGGTTGGCGCGGATACGCTGCAGCTTTCCGGTGGCGATGCAGCCGTTGTGCGGGTGCATGGCACGCGCAAGGCGCTGGCGATCAGTACCGACTGCACCCCGCGTTACTGCTACGCCAACCCTTATGAAGGCGGCAAGCAGGCCATCGCGGAAGCCTATCGCAATATCTCGGCTGTGGGCGGACGTCCGCTGGCGGTGACCAACTGCCTCAACTTCGCCAACCCCCAGCGCCCCGAAATTATGGCGCAGTTCGTTGGCTGTCTCGAAGGCATGGGCGATGCCTGCCGCGCGCTGGATTTCCCGATCGTGAGCGGCAACGTGTCGCTCTACAACGAATCCAAGGCCACAGGCGGCGGGTCCGCCATTCTTCCGACCCCGGCAATTGGCGGTGTCGGCCTGCTCGACGATTCTGCAAAAATGGGGACGATCGCCTTCAAGACCGCAGGCGACGATATTTACATTCTGGGCGGCGCGGGATCGCATCTCGGGCAATCGCTTTGGCTACGTGAAATCGCAGGCAAGGAAGAAGGCGATGCGCCCGGCGTCGATCTGGCGGCAGAAGCAGCCCATGGCGCTGCGGTTCGTGGCTGGATCGCCGATGGCAAGGTGACTGCCGTGCACGATATCAGCGACGGCGGCCTGCTGGTTGCACTCGCTGAAATGGCGCTGGCCAGTAACCTCGGCTGCAATCTGGATAAGGCGTTGAGCGTGGCCGAAGCCTTCGGTGAAGACCAGGGCCGCTATATCGTGACCGCACCTGCGGGCAGCGCCCTGCCCGGCGCGGTAAAGATCGGTACTATTGGTGGCACGCAGGTTGCCGGTGTGGAAATCGCCGCGCTGCGTGCGGCCCATGACGCGTTCTTCAAGGACTGGATGGACGCGTAAGCTTCCTGTTCTGATGCATGAGGTGCGGTATTTTGCCGGACCTCATGCGCCAGCCAGAACGTTCACCGTCAAAGCCAGAATGCCGAGATTGAACGCGAAGGCAAACAGGCCGTGAAACGTTGACACCCGCCGCACGTGCGCGCTGGTGATGTCGATATCCGCCGTTTGGCAGGTCATCCCGATCACAAACGCGAAGTTCACGAAATCCGAAAAATTGGGCGTGCAGCCCCCCGGGAAATCCAGCCCCTTGCGGTCTTCTCCGGCATGGGAGGCATAATACTGCCGCGCATAGTGAAACGCGTAAATGAGATTCACGAATGTCCAGCATGCCAGCAGTGTCGTCACCAGCAGCACGATCTCACCGGGGGTCAGCGCCCCCTTGCGCATGACCAGCGTGCCGAGCGCAACGAGAATGACCGAAGTGATCAATGCCGTGAACAGCAGCAGAAGTATCTGCCCGGCATCATCCCGCTTTGCCCGCCGCCGCATCGCATCGGCGCTATCGCTCCGCCACAGGGGGATGCAGCTTGCCACGAACACAGCCACTGCCACATCGAACGCGGCAATAACCGCCCCGGTTGTGGGCATGATCGCCGCCAACGGCCACCATGCCAGGGCGAATGCGGCCAGAAAAACTATGTAGCGAAAGTGCGGAATGCGGTCCAACATCGTGATGTTGTCACCGGTCATTCCAGACTCCTTTCAACAGTGAATCCATTCCTGCTCGTCAATGCGGAGCAGATGAAGGATCGCGGTCAAATCCCCGCGATCGATCCAGCCATTTGCTGCCGCGCGCGCCTTGGGCTTGGCGCGATAGGCTATACCATAGGTCGCAGCTTCCAGCATGGGAATATCATTGGCGCCATCGCCGGTCGCAAGGCTCACCGCACCATCGCCCAGTTGCGCGGTTTCCTCGAGCAGGACCGCCTTCTTCACACTGCTGTCCGTGATCGGCCCGACCAGCCCGCCTGTCAGAGCGCCATGCGACACTTCGAGGCGGTTTCCGACAACCCGTTCAAAACCCAGTTGTTCTGCAACCGGATCGGCAAATTGGTGGAACCCGCCGGTTACCAGCACGGTCCGGCAACCCTTCGCCCGCAAGGTGGCAACCAGTGTCTTCGCACCGGGCATGGGCTCGATACGTGTGCTGAGGCATTCGGTGATGGCCCCTTCCGACAGTTCGCGCAGCAACATGACCCGTTCGCGCAGCGCGCTCTCGAAATCGAGTTCGCCTTGCATCGCTCTTTCGGTAATATCCGCTATCTGTTCTTTAAGCCCTGCAAAATCGGCCAGTTCATCAATGCATTCCTGCCCGATCATGGTGGAATCCATGTCGGAAATGAACAGATGGGGCATGCGGATTTCATCGTCGGAAATCAACAGATCCGAAGGACGGAAATGCGCGTCGAGCACGCGGCTGAGCGCTTCACGATCCCCATCCGGCAGAGAAATTTGCAGCACAGGACTGTTCACGTCATCCATGCGGGCCATCGCCACGCGCATACCCTGTGCCTCCAGCGCCGCGGTCGCTGCATCAAGGCTTGCGGTATAGCCGGTCGGGTCTGCTATCAGGCGGGCAATGAGCAAGGGAATCTCCATAACATGACGACTGCGCTGCCGCCGCTGGCGCTCATTGCAGGGCCGACCGCGAGCGGCAAGAGCGATTGTGCCGTCCGTCTTGCGCTTGCGCTTAAGCGTCAGGGACGGCGCGCCGTCGTTATCAACGCGGACAGCGCACAGGTCTATGCCGATCTCGCAGTCCTTAGCGCGCGGCCTTCCATCGACGAGATGCAGGGGATCGAGCACCGGCTTTTCGGCGCCTGGGACGGAGCGCAATCCTGCTCCGCTGCGGATTGGGCCAATGCCGCCAAACACGAAATCGCCGCGCTTCACGCCGAAGGCGCGATACCGATCCTGGCGGGCGGCACCGGCCTCTATATGCGAACCTTGCTGGATGGCATCGCCCCTATCCCTCCCATCGCCGCGCATATCCGCGAAGACGTCCGCGCACTGCCGGTCGCCGAAGCTTACAGCGCGCTCTTGCGGGAAGACCCGGTCCGTGCCGGCCAGCTAAACCCTGCGGACACCACCCGCGTTGCGCGCGCACTGGAAATCATTCGTTCGACCGGCCGGTCCATGAACGCATGGCATGCCGCGCGTGAAGGCGGGATTGGCGATACCGTTACCCTGCATCCCCTTATCCTGCTGCCACCCCGGGACGATCTATACGCGCGTTGTGACCGCCGGTTTGCCTTGATGCTCGAACAGGGCGCGACGGAAGAAGTGCAAACCCTGCTCGCCCGAAATCTGCCAACCGAGGTGCCGGTCATGCGCGCTATCGGCGTACGGGAAATAACGGGCTGGTTGAACGGGGAATTGAGTCGCGAGGACGCCATTGCCGCCGGGGCGCAGGCGACACGAAATTACGCGAAGCGGCAATATACATGGTTCCGCAGGCAACCTCCTGTCGCGTGGCCGCGCAATGAAATTATAAATGTCGATATTTTGAGTCATTTTGAAATATTATTACAATCCTAGCGATTGACAGGTCATTTCGTGTCGCCTACCCGCCCTGCATTCCTGATCGGAGGAACGGGCCCGACGCATCATGCGCCGGGTCGTATTTTTTCCGGCTATCCGTTCGACAGGCAGCACTGCCGCCATAAATAAGGAACTGACAGTGACCCAAGAGCGCAGCGGCGCAAGTATTCTGGTCGAAAGCCTTGTCCGGCAGGGTGTCGAATTCGTATTCGGCTATCCCGGCGGGGCCGTTCTGCCCATTTACGACGAACTGTTCAGCGATCAGCGCATCCGCCACATTCTGGTCCGCCACGAAGCCGGTGCGGCGCATGCGGCAGAAGGCTATGCCCGCTCCACCGGCAAACCGGGTGTGGTTCTCGTCACCTCGGGACCAGGGGCGACCAATGCCGTCACCGGCATTGCCGACGCTTTCCTCGACTCCATTCCGATGGTTGTCATCACCGGGCAGGTTGCCACCAACCTGATCGGATCTGACGCCTTCCAGGAGGCGGATACGATCGGCATCACCCGCCACTGTACCAAGCACAACTATCTTGTGCGTGATCCTTCGGAACTGGCAGCGACAATCGACGAAGCCTTCGAAATCGCCACCACTGGCCGCCCTGGCCCGGTCCTGATCGATATTCCAAAGAACGTGCAGGTTGCCACGGCCCAGTTCGGCGATGCCAAGCCGCAACGTCCGCAGCGGTACAATCCTCGTCTGGCAGCCGATGCCGACGAGATTGCCCGTGCCATCGAACTGATCGCCAATGCCAAGGCTCCGATCCTCTATACCGGGGGCGGGATCATCAATTCCGGGCCGCGCGCCAGTGAACTGCTTCGCCAGTTTCAGGCGCTGACCGGCGCCCCTGTCACCTCCACCCTCATGGGGTTGGGTGCCTTCCCTTCGGATCATTCCGCTTGGCTGGGCATGCTTGGCATGCACGGCACCTATGAATCCAACATGGCGATGAACCGCTGCGATGTGATGATCAATATCGGCGCCCGGTTTGACGATCGGGTTACCGGCCGGCTCGATGCCTTTTCGCCGGATTCAACGAAGATCCACATCGATATCGATCGCAGTTCGATCAACAAGACCGTGCCCGTCGATCTGCCGATTATCGGCGATTGCGCCACCGTTCTGGAACAGCTTATCGCCGCCTGGGGACAGCGCTCTGCCACCGATCTGACCGAATGGAAGGCCCGGATCGATGGCTGGCGCGCGCGTGACAGCCTCGCTTATCCGCGCCGTTCCGGCGATCTGATCATGCCGCAATTCGCGGTGGAACGGCTGTACGATCTGACGCGTGCCAGAAACCCGATTATCACGACCGAAGTCGGCCAGCATCAGATGTGGGCGGCCCAGTATTTCGGGTTCGACACACCGAACAAATGGCTCACCTCCGGTGGCCTGGGCACGATGGGCTATGGCATGCCCGCCGCAATCGGCGCGCAGTTGGGCAATCCCGATGCGCTGGTCGTGGATATTGCGGGCGAAGCCTCGATCCAGATGAATATTCAGGAAATGGGGACAGCCAGCCAGTATCGGCTGCCGATCAAGGTGTTCATCCTGAACAACGAATATATGGGCATGGTCCGCCAATGGCAGGAACTGACCTATGAAAGCCGCTATTCGAATTCCTATTCGGACAGCTTGCCAGACTTCGTCAAAATGGCGGAAGCCTATGGCTGGAAGGGCATTCGCATTCATGATGAAAGCGAACTGGATGCAGGCATCCAGGCGATGCTCGACCATGATGGCCCGGTGATGGTGGATTGTCTTGTTTCGAAGGAAGCCAACTGCTTCCCGATGATCCCGAGCGGGGCCGCCCACACCGACATGCTGCTCTACGGTGATGTCCATGCGGGCACCATGGATGACGAAGCGAAGGCGCTGGTCTGAGAAGGATGAATACGATGAAAATCCAGCACAGCGAAACCGAACGCCACGTCCTCACGGTCACCGTCGATAACGAAGCGGGCATCCTTGCCCGCATCGCCGGCATGTTCACCGCGCGCGGTTACAACATCGACAGCCTCACGGTTGCCGATATCAGTGAGAACCATTCGATCAGCCGCATCACGATCGTCACGCAAGGCCCGCCTTCCGTGATCGACCAAATCCATGCCCAGCTGGAACGACTGGTACCGGTTCACAAAGTGACCGATCTCACCGAGGCTGGCCCGCATGTTGAACGTGAACTCGCCCTGATCAAGGTTTCGGGTACGGGCGAAAAACGTGTCGAGGCTCTGCGGGTTGCGGACGTGTTCCGTGCCAAGGTGGTCGACACCACCACCTCGAGCTTTATTTTCGAACTGACGGGTGCGCCGGACAAGATCGACAGCTTCGTCGCCATCATGCGCGAACTCGGCTTGGTCGAAGTGGGGCGCACCGGGATCGTGGGGATGATGCGCGGCGGCACCGCCGCCTGAAATCAACCGCCAGAATTCACCGATCAAGCCAGATTTCACTTGCAAATTGATCGCTCGCCCGCTTTCGCGAGCCAGCGCATACACAGGGATAGACCAATGAAAGTTTATTACGACGCAGATTGCGACCTCAACCTGATCACGGACAAGAAAATTGCCGTGCTCGGCTATGGCAGCCAGGGCCACGCCCACGCGCAGAATCTGCGCGACAGCGGGGTAAAGGACGTTGCTATCGCCCTTCGCCCCGGTTCGGCCAGCGCGAAGAAAGCGGAAGCCGCAGGTTTCAAGGTGCTTTCGAACAAGGATGCAGCCGCATGGGCCGACATCCTTATGATCCTGGCACCTGACGAAACACAGGCTTCGATCTGGGAAAACGACCTGAAGGGCAACATGAAGAAGGGCGCCGCCCTCGCCTTCGCTCACGGTCTGAACATCCACTTCGGCCTGATCGAAGCGCCTGCTGACATCGACGTGATCATGATCGCGCCGAAGGGCCCCGGCCACACGGTGCGCGGTGAATACCTCAAGGGCGGCGGCGTGCCGTGCCTCGTGGCCATCCATCAGGATGCCACCGGCAATGCCCACGACGTTGCTCTCGCTTATGCATCGGGCGTCGGCGGCGGTCGCAGCGGCATCATCGAAACCAATTTCAAGGAAGAGTGCGAAACCGACCTCTTCGGCGAACAGGTCGTTCTGTGCGGTGGCGTTACCCACCTGATCCAGGCCGGTTTCGAAACGCTGGTCGAAGCAGGCTACGCACCGGAAATGGCCTATTTCGAATGTCTCCACGAAACCAAGCTGATCGTCGACCTGCTCTATGAAGGCGGCATCGCCAACATGCGCTATTCGATCTCGAACACGGCGGAATATGGCGACATCACCACGGGCCCGCGTATCATCACCGATGAAACCAAGGCGGAAATGAAGCGCGTACTGGCCGACATCCAGAGCGGCCGTTTCGTGAAGAACTTCGTTCTCGACAACCGCGCCGGCCAGCCCGAACTGAAGGCCGCCCGCAAGCTTGCCGAGGCGCACCCGATCGAACAGACCGGTTCGCGCCTGCGCGCCATGATGCCGTGGATCGGCGCCAACAAGCTGGTCGACAAAGAAAAGAACTAAGCTTTCGAGGATCGCATCCGGGGCAGCGGCGTTGCTGCTCCGGAGCATCTTTTCTGTCCGGCTTGCACCGTCCATCCTGTGGACATCGCCCGCCCGACACGCCAGATTGCTCCCCTGACAGTTCAACGGGGAGAATTTCCAAAATGCGCAAGCTTCATACCGCCCTTGCTGGCGTCACCGCTGCAGCCTTGCTGTCGTTTACCGCTGTTCAGGCGCAAAACGGCACCAGTGGCGAACCCGGAACCGCTAACGCTTCGCTCGTTACAGCCGGGACCTATTCCGCCGATCCGGGCCATACCTTGATCGCATGGCGCGTGAACCATTTCGGATTTTCGGACTATTTCGGCCTCTTCGGCGATATAACAGGCACGTTGACACTCGATCCTGTGAAGCTGGAAGCCTCCCAACTGGATGTCACCATTCCGGTTTCGAAGATCACCACCGCCAACGCAGGATTGACGGCGCACCTGCTCAAACCGGGTGAGAATGGCACCGCACCTGATTTCTTCGGCGCAAATCCGGCAAACGCCACATTCAAATCGACTCAGGTCCGCCCCACCGGCAACAACGAAGCGCTCATCATCGGAAATCTTACGCTCAACGGTGTAACCAAACCGGTCTCAGTCATGGCCAGCTTCACCGGGGCCGGGGCCAACCCTATGACCAAAAAGGAAACTGTTGGCTTTAAAGGCTGGGCGCGGATCAAACGCTCCGACTTCAACATCAAATATGCCCTGCCGATGGTAACCGACACTGTGGACCTCGACATTTCCGCCGCGTTCGAAAAGCAATAAGGTCGACATATGACAGGGGGGCGGGTTTCCCCCGCCCCTGTCTCGACACTTCACGCACGGGAAAGTCATTTTTCGGCAGGATCACCGTAAGAGCATGTGCCGTGCAGCGGAAAATCCGTACCTTCGCATGATAAATGCAGCTTTGACTTGAAATTCCTGACGCAATCGGCCAGTGGTCTTCGCAATGAACAAGCGCACCATCCTATCGCTGCTTCGACTTACACGCCCTTAGGCGTGTATTTTCGCCTGCGCGGCATCCGCGCATGGCACCCCGCCTAAGGGCACATTCGAAATCATCACTCAAAATTCAGACGCACCCTTGTGGTGCGCGCAGTAAGCGATAAGGCGAATTGTCATGTCCATGTTGAACGATCCGGGTCGAAAATACCGCCCCTTCCCGCAGGTCAATCTGCCCGACCGGCAGTGGCCGAGCCGTGTCATCACCAATCCACCACGCTGGCTGTCTACAGATCTGCGCGATGGTAACCAGTCGATCATCGATCCGATGGATGCGGTGAAGAAGAACCGTTTCTTCGATCTGCTGGTCGAAACCGGGTTCAAGGAAATCGAGGTCGGTTTCCCTTCGGCTGGCGCAACCGAATTTGATTTCATCAGCTCTCTGGTGCGCGAAGGACGTATTCCTGACGATGTCTTCGTTCAGGTTCTGACCCAATCGCGCGAAGACCTGATCCGCACCAGCTTTGACAGTCTGGAAGGCGCCCACGCGGCCATCATTCACCTGTATAATGCCGTATCCCCGGCATGGCGCGACATCGTGTTCCAGATGACACAGGCCGAAGTGAAGCAGATCGCCATCAAGGGCGCCCAGGTACTGCGCGATGAAGCGGCCAAGCGACCGGGTACAGACTGGTTCTTCGAATACAGCCCGGAAACCTTCTCCACCGCAGAGCTGGATTTCAGCCTGGAGGTCTGCGAGGCAGTGATGGATATTCTCCAGCCCACGCCCGATCATCCGTTGATTTTCAATCTGCCGGCAACGGTGGAAGCGGCCACGCCCAACATCTACGCCGACCAGATCGAGTATTTCCACCGGAACATTCCCCGCCGCGACAGCGTGGTGATTTCGCTGCACACCCATAACGATCGCGGCACCGGTGTTGCCGCGGCGGAACTGGGCCTGATGGCGGGTGCGGATCGCGTGGAAGGATGCCTGTTCGGGAATGGCGAACGGACCGGCAACTGCTGTCTGGTGACGGTCGCATTGAACATGTACACGCAGGGCATCGATCCCAAGCTCGACTTCTCGGATATCGACAAGGCAATCGAAACTGTCGAATACTGCAACCAGATCCCCGTCCATCAGCGCCATCCCTATGGCGGTGAACTGGTGTTCACGGCGTTTTCCGGCAGCCATCAGGACGCAATCAAGAAGGGTTTTTCCGCGAACGAGCGGCAGAACGACGAATATTGGCGCGTGCCTTATCTGCCGATCGATCCCGCAGACCTGGGACGCAGCTACGAAGCCGTGATCCGCGTCAATTCGCAAAGTGGCAAAGGCGGCTTCGCCTGGGTTCTGGAAAAAGATCAGGGTCTCAAACTGCCCAAGCGGATGCAGGCGCACTTTTCGAAGCGCGTGCAGCATCTGGCCGATGAACTGGGCCGTGAACTGAACGGCGACGACATCTGGCAGGTGTTCCGCGAAACCTACTTCGTGCAGATCGAAAAACGCCGTTTCCAACTGGTCGATTACGACGAAAACCGCGCGAGCGACGGCACCCGGCTGTTCAGCGGCACCATCAAGGTCGATGGTCAGGAACATCGCGTCAGCGGCCGTGGCAAGGGCCTGATATCGTCCGTTCTGGCCACGTTGAAGGATGCCTTCGGGCTGGAACTGGAAGTCGCGGATTACAGCGAACACGCACTGGGCACGGGCACGGATGCCCGCGCTGCCGCCTATCTCGAATGCCTCATGCCCGACGGAAGCACCGTGTGGGGTGTGGGCATCGATGAAGATGTCGCCGCAGCCAGCGTGCGCGCCATTGTCAGCGCAGCCAACAGCGCAGTCGGCGCGCCGGAATAAAACGTTGCACTACCGGGCGGATAACTCTGCCCGGTAGCCCCCTCAGGCTAGGCGCCCCACACTCTGACAAAATGACCATTTGCCGATGGTTCGATCCGTAAAGGCCTACCTTCGGGC
Source organism: Caenibius tardaugens NBRC 16725 (assembly GCF_003860345.1). Lineage (GTDB taxonomy): Bacteria > Pseudomonadota > Alphaproteobacteria > Sphingomonadales > Sphingomonadaceae > Caenibius > Caenibius tardaugens. Next base: position 3,778,526 of record NZ_CP034179.1, on the reverse strand, counting down.
CCGGCGATCGCCTCCTGATGCGCCAGCGCCCCATGCATGCTGAGATAATCGATCAGCCTGATGCCAATCCGGGTGGCCGCACCGCGATCCTCCGCCAATTCCGGCTCAATCCGCAATTCCTGCCCGACGAAATAGGCAAGCCCTTCGCTTTGCAACGCGCCATCAGCAGAAGGCTCCAGCCCGATCAGGCCCAACCCCGGAAAAATACCGCCTTCAATCCAGTTTCGCGTTATCGAGCGGAAGTAGTCGGGGCCAATCCATGTTCTGCCCGGGTGCCATGCAATCGCCTGCACTCCGTCCAGTTCGCAAAGATGCGCTGACAGGCGCAGCATCAGTTGCACGACCGGTTGCAAATGCGCGCCGTCGGCGAGATGCGGCCCGGCCCGGAGAGTGACGGCCTCCACGCCCAGCGAGTCAATATCTTCAGGGAGGGCAAACCGGTAAACGCAATCCGGAATTCGTGCGCCCGCGCCACCACCCAAACCTGAAAGGTCGAAGGTAAATCCATCGATCAGCAGTTCGATCGCAAGGCAATCTTCCGGCCCGCCTTCGGAAGCAACGACGTGATCCTGGCTTATGGCAAAGCCCTGGCTACGACTTGCCATTGCGCGAATCGCGGCAAAGTCCGGCCTTTTCCCTGCGTCGAACAGCAGGGACAACCCACTGTCATTGCCCGAATTTCGTCGCGTATTTTGATTCATCATGCCGACAGCCCCCCTTGCTGTCGCACGAATGCTGCCCTGAACAGGGGGTAAGGTCGAGTCTCACAACGCGTAAAACCGCACCGTATCTGTTCAGAACACGCCCAGTCGCAACCCTTCAACCATTGCCGCCCCCAGATCGCGACACCGGCTGAGCATGTCGTCAGGCACCACTTTGCATGCGAGGATCGCTGTGGGTTCCTGCGCATCCAGATTGACAATCAGCGGTTCGGCGACGCGTTTCAGCCGCCAGCCCGTGACAATGCGGTCAATCTGCGCCTGCGCCCCCCGACCATCGGAACCCGCTGCGATTGCCGTAGCATATGCCCTGCCCTCGACCTGTCCGAGCAGGGGGTAATAGCAACGATCGAACATCTCTTTCATCATCCCGGTCATCGAACCGAGGTTTTCCGGGCAGACGAACAGGTAACCAGACGCAGCGATCAAATGTTCAGGCATAACCATAGCTGCGGGGAGCAGGCATGCCTGCTCCCCGCCCCCCTGTGCAGCGGCTTCGGCCATCGCCTGCGCCGCTCCTGTACGACTATGCCAGATGACAGCCAGCAATGCTCAACAGCCGCTGCCGCCACCCATAATGCCCCCTAGCATGCCGCCAAAACCGCCTTTGGGTTTGCACTTCTTCTGCGATCCTTGCGTGGATTCGTTCGAACTGTTCATTGATCCCATCGTCATACCCTGTGCCTCCATCCAGCTTGTCGAGGAACGGTGCCGGATGCGGGCCGTCCATTCAAGGTTCCAGGGTTTGTTGGCTTCCGTCGGACGCGGCGGATAGGAAAAATTCTCTTCAGGCCCAAATGCTGTCAAAGTGCCCATCCGGAAATCCGGGGTGGCCTGCCGCACCTCAATCGGCACCACACAGCTGGTGGTGGTTGGTGGCATGACAGTCTTGTCCTTGATCAGATTGGCGACTGTCGACGGGGACAGCCAATCCGACAGACCGCCGCCAAACTGGCGCGAACTGCTGCTGGTCCACATCACCATGTCGCCCATTTCGCCATTCTGGCCCATTTTACCGCCAGTAATAAATGCGAGATAACCCGTGGCTTCGGGGATGGTCGACCAGTTCAACACGGTTGCCCCACCGGCCTGTTGCCGCGTGGTCACGGAAAGCGGCTGCATGAAATCCTTGGCAGCGGAAAACGCGATTTCCGGGCCATAATTGCTGACGATGCGATGCGCACCGACAAACGAACTGTCGGCCTTTACATATTTGCCATCTTCCGCCGGCCAACGACCGAAAGTCTTGCTGTTCGATGCGCTCGGGCCCCAGTCACGCAGAATTGTCGTCGTCCACAGGCCCGACGGCATCTGACCCGCAGCCAGTTTGGCGAAATCGATAACGACGGGCTGCCCTTTGGGGGCATTCAACCCGCATCCCCAATAGAGCAACAGCCGCCCTTTGGGCTTCTGCGGCAATACATCTTCGGCCTTTTCCAGCTGCGGCGTGGTCAGCAGCACGGATTTTCCGAGTTTCGCGGCAGGGGGCATAAAATGTTCCGCCTTGGGCGCCCCTTTGGTGGCCGCCTGCGACGATCCAAGACGCAAATACAGTTCGTGCTGCGCACTGTTACCGCCACGCCCGCCAAACATCATGCCCATCATGGACCCCGCCCCCATGGCGCCCATTCCTGAAACAGTGCCCGCCCGGACATCATAACGGGCGATCGGTCCGCCGGAAGGATTTGATGCGGCAAACAATGGAAGCGCAACAATTGTTGCGGCACTTGCGGTCAATACAAGCACACTGGCACGTGATACCATAACTCCGACTCCCCTGTATTTCAGACCATGCTTCATACTCCTTTTTTTCCCTGAAGAACTTGTACAAAATCGTCGGCGCGATATTTCAGCGCCACAGCCCTTTTCGCCCGTCCGGCGATGGGCTAGCCCCGGCAAATGGCATCACGTCCCGCAAACGCAGTCTTTGGTATAGATCGTTCATTCAGTGGGCGCACGTGGCGCTGGCGCGGCGGAAACATGGATCTCGGAGACAACATCGCCGGGCTGGAGGACGATCTGGTTACCCAGTTACTTCTCGCCCGCGGGGTTCCGCGTGACGATCTTGCCCGCCACCGCAACCCGACGCTGAGGGATTTTCTTCCTGACCCCTCCACATTCAATGACATGGACGTGGCCGCAGAAAGGCTGGCCCAGGCGGTAATCTCGGGCGAATCGACAACAATTTATGGCGACTATGACGTTGACGGCGCAACCAGCGCCGCCCTGCTCATTCGCCTTCTGCGGATGCTTGGGCATCATGCGGACTATTACATCCCTGACCGTCTGCTCGAAGGATACGGGCCAAGTGGAGAAGCCCTGGTCCGACTGGGGCAGAAAGGTAGCAGCCTGATCGTTACCGTAGACTGCGGCGCAATGGCCTATCAGGCGCTGGAAGAAGCGCATACAGCCGGTGTCGATGTCATTGTGGTGGACCACCACAAATGCGCGGTTGAACTGCCGCAGGCGGTGGCGCTCGTCAATCCCAACCGTCTGGATGAAAACGATATTGCCGCCGCACATGGCCATCTCGCCGCCGTGGGGGTGGCCTTTCTTCTGGCAGTCGCGACAGTCAGGAGCTTGCGCCAGCGCGGCTATTTCGAAACGCGCCGCGAACCCAATCTGCTGTCCCTGCTCGACCTTGTCGCACTGGGCACTGTCGCCGATGTCGCCGCGATCCACGGGCTCAACCGTGCCATGGTGGCCCAGGGGCTCAAGATCATGGCGCGCCGCGAAAATGTCGGCATGTCGGCTCTGATCGACGCATCCCGCCTGAATCGCGCACCCATCTGCAGCGATCTTGGCTTTGCGCTGGGGCCGCGGATCAATGCGGGCGGGCGCGTTGGCGAATCAACATTGGGGGTCCGTCTTCTCACGACCGAAGATCCCGATGAAGCCCGTGCGATTTCCGCGCAACTTTCCCAGCTGAACGAAGAACGTCGCGCAATCGAGGCGGCGGTGCAGGAAGCGGCGGAAGCCCTGATTCCGACGCAGCACAACAGGGCAGTGGCAGTTCTGGCAGGGCATGGTTGGCACCCCGGGGTCATCGGCATCGTTGCCGGGCGAATCAAGGAGAAGACAGGCAAGCCCGCTCTGGTCATTGCACTGGATGCCGATGAAGAGACCGGGCATGGCAAGGGCTCCGGTCGGTCGATCAGCGGTGTCGATCTGGGCGCTGCGATTATCGCTGCGCGCGAACACGGCTTGCTGGTCGCCGGTGGCGGTCACGCCATGGCTGCAGGGTTGACTGTCGAATCCGGCAAGATCGACGCGCTTGCCGACTTTCTCGACGAACGGCTGGCCCGAGCGGTCACCGCTGCACAGTCCCAGCAATCGCTGCTGCTGGATCTGGCGGTTGCTCCCGGCGGATTGAAGCCGGGTCTGGTCGAATCGCTGGAAAGTGGCGGCCCCTATGGCGTGGGCTGGCCGAGCCCGCGCATCGCCGTGGGGCCGGTACGGCTGATCAAGGCCGATGTGGTGGGCAAGGATCACGTTCGTCTGATTGCCGCCGGGCGCGATGGCGCCTCGTTCAAGGCCATCGCTTTTCGCGCAGCGGAAAGCGAACTGGGGCAAACCTTGCTGCACGGAACGCAAGGACGGAACCTGTGGTTGGCTGGGCGGCCCAAAATCGACGATTGGGCCAGTAGCCCCAAAGCGGAACTGCATGTGGAAGATGCGGCCTGGGCCGACTGAATACGAACTTATACAATCTCTTTGCTGCGAGGGGTTGACCAGCCCCCGCCCCCCCCCTAAAGGCCCGGCCTGCACCAAGTGGCCCCTTCGTCTAGCGGTCAGGACGCGGCCCTTTCACGGCTGAAACACGGGTTCGATTCCCGTAGGGGTCACCACGGGTGCAGGCGGATTTATCCGCACCATATACATGGCCTTGTGGCCCCTTCGTCTAGCGGTCAGGACGCGGCCCTTTCACGGCTGAAACACGGGTTCGATTCCCGTAGGGGTCACCAGCTAAGTAGTTGATATTGTTAGGGGGAATCGCGAAAATGCGGTTTCCGTGGCACTTTCGTGGCACATTTGGCGTTTTTCGAGGCCACCCCAGCCCCCGTTCCAGGCTCTTTTAGATCACCTCAATAGCTGCCCAGTAGACGAGGGATTCGTTCGCGGCAGCCGCCACCGACAGGCAAGCCCTCCCCACAGACCAGCCAGACATCCGCGTCAGGAACCGTAGATCTGATTGAGCTTGGCTGCTTCGCGGCCATAGTCCGCGTGATCGATCCATTTCGAGTAGTGCCGGAACAGCATTGCCGCGCTCTTGTGGCCAAGCTGGCGGGCGATATAGGCCGGGTTCACCCCGCCCATCAGCGCCGTCGTCGCGTAAGTGTGGCGCGTTTGATAGGCATCACGGCTGCGGATGCCGAGCGCACGCAGTGCGGGATGGAAATAGAGCTTCCGCTGATCCTGCACGTCCGGCCACGGCGTGTTTGTGACCGGGTTGATGAAGATCGGCGAATCGAGCCCCCGCATGAAGCTGTGCGCCTTCTGGCGTCTAAGCACGGCCATCATTCGCGGAGTAAGATCGACGTCGCGCACGGTCCTGGTCTTGGTCGATTTCTCCACGGCCCGGACGCGGGCACGCTCGACCCGGATGGACTGGCGCTTCCAGTCGACGTCGCGCCACTGGACGACGATCTGTTCGCTGGGACGCATGCCGGTCCCGAAGGCGAACTCATACCAGTTCCAGACCTGCTCGTCGTAACGCTCGTGCATATAGGTGAGGATGCGTTCGGTCTCTTCCCGGTCGAACGGGTCCGGCTCGCGTTTCTGATGCTTCTGGCTCTTGATCCGTTCCAGCGGCGAGCGGTCGATCAGCTCGTCGTCGAGAGCCATCTCGAAGATGCCGCGCAGCGGAATGACGTTGTTGTTGATCGTCTTGCCGCTGACCTGCTTCGCCCGGTCGGCGATGACCTTCTTGATCTCGCTCGGCTTGATGCTCTTGAGTTGCCGCTCACCGAAAGCCGGCGACCAGACATTATTGATCGCCGACACATAGTCGGACATCGTCGATTTCTCGACTACGAGCGTTGCGAGCCACTCTTTCGCATAAGTCTTGAAGCCCGCGTATTTGTTCCGGTCGGGTTTGGCATCACCCTTGGGAAACGTGCTTTCATAATCGAAGACGCCGAGATCGATTTCCTGATGGACACGGGCCATCAAGCGCTCGGCCGCCTTGATGTTAGCGGATGTGGGTTGGAGCTGGAGCGTTTCGCGATAGAGCCGCCCGTTCCAGCGGAAGCGGACGCGAATGCAGCTTTTCAGCGGCTCGACGCCAGTCCCTGGCCGTTTTCTACCCATTTGTGGAAGCCTTCGAGGTCGATGCAGATGCTGCCATCGGGAGCGCGGCGATATTCGCGGCCCTGAATCCACACGCCGTCGGCGATCTTTCGATAGACCGCTTTCTCGGTGTAGCCGGTCAGCTCGGCGAAGCGCTTGATGCGCACGTAGCGCGCGCCCGTCATGACAGTGCTCCGGTTGAGGAAAGGAAACCACGGACAGCCAACCGTCCGCTGCTTCCTCTCTCCTCCCGCTCCCTTCCCTTCCGGCCGATCTGCGATGACCGCATGGCCGGCCGACCAGGACGGGCAGGCGCTCGCGAACGTGGGTCTGGATAATCCTCGCAGAAATGGCGCATGGATCGCTGGCCTGTTGGGCAGCGCAAGCAGGCCATGACGCGACGTCAGTCTAGCATTTCGATCCTGGTCCTAAAAAGAGGCCAAGATCGCATATTTGGGCAACCCACTGCCTAATCTCGTGCTTTCGCCTGTCAGCCTATTGGCGTTGTCGCGCCTTGGAAGAGACTCGCAGCGTTCCACTCGCCGTTGTTGATGGCCTCGAAGAATGGGACAAATGATCGGGACGCATGGCGGCCTGCCGCGCGCGATCGCGGGCGCGCTGATTGACAGGAGGGGGTGGAGCCTCGATCGTCTCGGCGTCATCGTCAACATGACCGGTCCGCTCGCCGGCATGGCCTCCGCAATGCTCACCGGGTGGCTGGCCAACAGGCTCGGTCGGCGGCGGATACTTCTTGTCGCAGCGGCCGTTCAGCTTCTAGCCGTTTTCGCCGTGGCGGCAGCGGTCATGGCGACGGCAATCCCTGCCGCTGCCGTCGCCGCATGTGCAGTCGGTTATTTTCTCCTCTACACGCCCGCCGCAACCGCCCTCGCCGTCGTCATGATGGACCGCACCGCCGGTGAGGCGCCGGCCACGGACTATTGTCAGGATGTTTGCCGGGCGCGCGCCGCGATACGCTTGCGGGCCATGCCGATATGCTTAACCGGCGGAGCGTCGATGCCGCGTTCTTCGTTGGACCGATGATCGACGCGGACATCATAGCCGAGCGCCGCGAACTTATCGTTCAGCATCATCGCCCAGGCCGCGCGGATTTCGAGCAGCTTCACGCGGCTGTTCCATTCGCGCGGTTTCCGGCCGAACATGCCGTCGACAATCGGACGGGTCGGTATCAGCACATAGCCATGGTGGCGCTTGCCTCTGGGCGTATCGCCCATTTCGATCAGTGTCAGGTCGGCGGCAAAACCCGCGATGCAAAATATCTCGCTGGCGAAACGCTGCAGAACCGCGATCGACGCCGGCAGGTCCAGTTCATCGGGCAGCGCCACGTCGAACTGACGGCCAAGCTGCGCATCCTTGCGGATTTCGGCGGCTTCGAGCGCGTTCCAGAAACACTCGCGATCCTCCCACTGCGCGGGGCCCCCGGACGGCAGTATCAGCGCAGACCAGGCAACCGCCCGCTTGTTCACGAAATTGGAAAACCGGCCGTAGCGCTCATCGTACAGGCGGCAGCTGTTTTGCCATGCCGCGGCCGCGACGATACTGCGTCCGGCGCCGCGGCTGATGATATTCACATGGAAATGAAAGATCGCCATCTTTTCCGCCTGTCCCAGCGTCACGCCCGAACCGGACCGTCAATTTTCATGACTGGTCCTTCCCGCCGTCCCGCTACCATTCGGGTGAGAGGTCCTGTTTCAGCCCGGCGATCACCGCATCCGAGATCGCCTCAATGCATGTGCGTTCGATGCTGGCCAGGTCACCGTGGATCAGTTGCCGCGGGAACCGCATGCGTTGGCCCGCATAGAGGACAGGCAGCGCGATATGCGCGGTCGATGCACCGAGCCGGAGCAGTGCGATCAGATGATCCTCCAGCCTAATCCCCGGATCGCCGGACTCGATCGCGCGATACCAGCGCAGGCTTCCGCCCATTTCGGTGGCGACCTCCAGCTGCGTCAAACCGAGCGCCTTTCGCGCCTGCCTGATCTTCTCGCCGGAGAGCTTCTTGAGTTCCTTGAAGATCGACAGGTCGACGTCGGCGAATTTTCCATCGGATGCCATATGTCCTTCCTCCCCGGTTCGGCCCGTCGGGCTCTGTGGGTAATCCGGCAAAGGTAGGATCGTGGAGTAACCAGCATCAAGAATAGATGCCGATGATTTTAGAGGAATATCTCTGCCCATTTATAGCGGATGCGCGACCATATTTATGTTTCGACGCACAATGAGCAGTTAATTTCCATTTTCCTCCAAATCGGATCATTCAGGAACTTTATTGCCGAACCGGCACCAGATCAGTCCATGTGATCCCGAAAGCGAATTTATAAGGCTAAGTTCGCATATTTACGGCTAATATCGCCATTTCAGGCACCCCACTGCCGGGGCCTGTTGCAATCCTCTTCGTTTCAAATCACTCAGATCGTGTTGCGAGGGTTCAAGTCGAATCGGACCTGATACTTCGGACCATTAAGTATTCATCAACCATGGCGCGGGGCGCCAACATGGAGTCGTGCATGATGCCGATTGCCAAAGCGATGACGGCTGCCCTGGGCACACTGATCGTCACGACGACAGCCTGTGCCGGACCCGGCGGACATGGCCGACAGACAGTTATCGCGCCGGTGGCCGAGCAGCCGCGCATCGTGGTGGCGACGGTCGATGGGTTCGTTCTGCGCGCCGCCGTGACGAACCGGATGGAGTCGATGCCCGCACCCGTCACTGCCGAGCACATCCCGGTGGGGTCGGGCACGCATGTCGATGCGCGCCTGCTCTCCCGCCCTGCCAGCACTCTTCAGGAGAGATCGCATGCACATCCATAAGCCCACCCGCCTGTTTGGTGCGGCAGCCCTCGTCCTCCCCTTGTTGCTCGCTGCTCAAGGCGCAGCGTTCGCGCAAGCCGCCGATCCGCTTACCGCCGCCGCGCGCGATGCCGAAAGCGAGTTGCGGCAGACCTTCGTCAATCTGCAATTCGAGGATTTCGGGCCGGCGCCCGTCAAGGGCCCGATCTATCAGGCGACGGCGGGCGGCCGCATCATCTACTATGCGCCTGACAGCGAACATCTGTTGTTCGCGGAAATCTACGACCGCAACGGCCAGAACCTCACCGCGCTGGCGCAGAACGCCGCTTCAGCGAAGAAACTCGCCGGGATCGACACCGGCATGGCCCTCGCCATCGGTCCGGCGGGCGCGCCCACGGTGATTGAGTTCACCGATCCCGACTGTCCCTACTGCCGGGCGCTCGACCGCTTCTGGGCGGCGAAAGCGGCCGAAGGCAAGCCGGTGCGGCGCCTGATCTTCTTCGTCTCCGGCATCCACGCCGAGGCCGCCGCCAAGGCCGAGCATGTCCTTTGCTCCCCGGACAAGGAAGCGGCGTTCAAGGCGATCTACGCCGGAACCGCGCCCACGCCTTTGCGCACATGCGCGGAAGGCAAGGCCAGGGTCGAGGCGCATGCCGGAATCGTCGGCAAGACCGGCATCACCGGCACGCCGACCCTGATCGCGGACGGACAGATGATTTCCGGTTTCCGGCAGGCCGAGATCGAGGCGTTCCTCGACGGTAAGAAGGCGCTCGCCAATGCCGGCCGCTGATCGCCTTCCGGCTCCTCACATCGCGAACGCGCGGTGCATCGGCTCTGCCGCTGCCGCGCAAATCCCAATGCCGGCGGCGGGACCCGAACCGGGCCGTCCAGCCTCGCCGTCGGCCGACAGCGATCCTCATCGATGCCGGCAAGCAGTCCCCGGAGCGGCCCATCTTCCCTGGAGCAAGTGCATGTTGAAAACACTCGGCAGACAATCCGCCTCAATCGCCAATGTCGGCATTCCCGTAACCCTGCTCGCGCTGCTCGGGGCCGGTGGGGCTCACGCCTTCTCGGCGCCGGCGGCCGGCGACCTCGGCTACGACATCTACGATATCGTGGTCAATCAAGGGGTCAAAGGCCCGCTCGGCTTCGTCGGCGGCGTCGCGGCCTTCCTGTTCGGCGTGAGCAGGCTCTTCTCGAACATCATGATCGGCATCCCGACCATCGTGGCGGCCGTCTGCCTGATCAAGGCGGACTCGATCCTCCAGACATTCGGAATGGTCATCTGACGGATTGGTCCGCCGCCGCGCCTGGGCGCGGTCGGCGGACCTCAACGGGCCAGGGCGCATGAGGCGCACTGGCGGGACAACCCCCGAAGTTCAACCAGCTTCGCAGGGAGGTCACGACGCAAGGAGGAGAAGGCTCGTGGACGAGCGGCTACCCCAATATCTGCACAAACCCGTCCAGATCCTGTGGTTCGGATCGGACGAGTTCGTGCTCGTGATCACGGTGATCTTCGTCGCCGTGATCGTGGGCGGGATGCTCGGTTGGGCGCTCGTCGCGGGTCTTCTCCTTTTCGTTCCCTGGCTCCGCACCAAGCCGCGCGGCTTCATCCCGCACATGGCCTGGCGCTGGGGCCTGGTCCGCTGGTCCAACTATCCGGGTCCGACCCAGACTCGGTTCTACGAATGAGGCGGGCCATGTTCGGACGCAAATCCCCCGGCACACCCCCACGCGATCCGCTGATCGGCAAGCCGGGCAGCTATGGCATCCACCGCTACCTGCAAGGGGCGAGCAACCTGTTCGAGGAGAACCGGCTGTTGAAGCTCGCCGTCATCGGCCTGTTCGGGATCACGGCGGTGCTGGGCACGGTGATCTACACCTCCAACCAGAACACCCGGACGATCATCGTCCCCTACGGCGCGGGCGGCGACCTCTATGTCACGGGCGGCGAGCCGTCCGAGGCCTATCTGCGCTCGATCACGCGCAATGTCGTGTCGCTCTCGGGCACCTACTCCGCCTACTCCGCGGATCGGCAGTTCCAGGAACTGCTGAGCATCACGCACCCCTCGACCTACAACAGCCTGCGCGACAGCCTCAACCGGCTGCTCGACGAACTGGCCAATAATCCGACGCTCTCGATCGCGACCTATATCCGCCCCGACCAGCCCGTCACCTGGACCCGGACCGAGATTCTCGTGCCGGTCGAGAAGGTCCGGGTGATCGGCGGGGTGATCCGCAAGTTCCGGGGCAATCTTCGGATCCGTTACGTGATCGACAATGGCCGCTTCTGGCTGACCGCCCTCAATGAGGAAAATTTCGATGTCCAGCCTCGCTAAGTCCGCGCGGCCGAGCCTGATGCTGCTCGCCCTGTCGCTTGCCGCTCCGGCCGCCGCGCAATCCATCATGGTTCTGCCCGACCAGACCAGCACGATCCGCCTGTCAAACCGCGACATCAACCATGTCATCTGTTCGGGCGGAGAAATCGAGGACGTCAGGTTCAGCGCCGAAAAGGCGATCGCCGTGGAGCGCGCCGGTTCCGACGCCTGGATCAAGTTCCTCGTTCGCGAGATCGACGACGCCGGGATGGTGACGCGCAGCTTCGTCACCGTGCCGTCTGAGTTCTTCATCACCTGCAACGGCGCGGTCTATGCGCTCTATGCCGAGCCGTCGGATATTCCGGCGCAGACGGTGATGCTCCAGCCCGGCGCTCCCCAGCGCGCCCGCGCCAATGAGGAACTGCTAGGACCCCTGGTCGAAGAAGAGCGTGCAGTCTCGATCACGCTCTCGATGCTCCAGGACCGGATCCCGGCGAGCTTCACCAGCGTTGCGCCCCGATCCGGGCCGATCCGGCTCGCGACGCTGCCGGGCGCCACGCTGGAGGAACGACGCCGCATCGAAATCGACGGGTCCGGCCTCTCGGCATCGGAATATCTGGTCTCTGCCGCCGGCGGCGCGCAGCTCGACGAACGCGGTTTTCTCGACGGCGCGCTCGGCGCCAACATCTTCGCGATCACCCTCGACCGGGGCAATATCGAGGCCGGGGAAGCCGCGCGGCTGATCGTCGTTCGCCGGGGAGCCGGGCAATGAGCGGCGGGGACTCTCGCGGCGGTCGCGGGCCCCGCGGGCGCGGTCCTGCCGATCGCGCGGAGGAACTCGACCTCGACGGCTATGAGGCGGACCGCCCTCGTCCTGGCGAGAATACGCGCGGCCCCGCGCTGCTCGATCTCAAGACGCGGTGGCAAACGCTGACCGCACGCCAGCAGCTGCGTTTGAGGCAGCTTGGCGTTGCCGGTGCGATCGGCGTGCTGGGGCTCGGCCTCTACACGGCCAGCGGCGACAAGACCGAGCAGGCCGCGCCATCGCCCAGTTCGAAGCTCGACATGGGCGCGGGGCTTCGCGGCGACAGCCTAGAGGTCAAGCTGCGCGGCGACCTGCAGAAGATTCTTGATGGACAGCAATTGCTCGGCGATCGCGTCTCCGCCATCGAGGAAGGCAAGGTCGCGCCCGGTTCCGGCACGCCGCCCCATGCGCTGGACGGCGATCTTCCTCCGGCGATCCCCGGCTCGGTTCCCGACTTTCCCGAACCGCCCGCGACCGGTGACATCGATCCTTCCGTCGCGAAGCCGCCCGCGCCGCCCGCCGCGCCGCCAGCGCCTCCGGCCCCGCCGGTCGAGAAGACCGTGGGCGCGATCGGCGCCGCGACCAGTCCGGTCGCGGCCGCCGATGGGGCACAGGCCGCTAAAAAAAAGACGCGGACCATCTATTTGCCACCTGGTTTCATGAAGGCGCGGCTGCTGACCGGGATCGATGCGCTGGCGAGCCGGGATGCGACCAACAATCCCGAACCGTTGATCGCGCGGGTGCAAGCCCCCGCCGTCCTGCCCAATGACGTCAAAGCCAACCTCGCCGGCTGCTTCGTCATCGGCAACGCCACCGGCAGCCTCGCGAAGGAACGGGTCGAAGTCCAGTTGGTCAGCCTCTCTTGCGTCGATTTCGACGAACGCTCGGTGGTCGACCAGCCCATCAAGGGCTTCTTCGTCGACGCCGACGGCAAGAAGGGCCTCTCCGGCAAGGTCGTCACCCGCGCCGGCGCGGCCCTTGCCCGCGCGTTCATCGCCGGGACCATCACCGGGGTCGCCGATACGGTCCAGAATACGGTCGGCGACGTCTCGACCTCGGCGCTGGGTTCGGTGCGCACGCTCGATGCGGGCGACGCCGCCAAGGCCGGCATCGCCGGCGGCCTGTCGCGATCGTCCGAGAAGCTCACCGATTTCTATCTCGATCTCGCGCGCCAGGCGGGGCCGATCGTTGAGGTCGGCGCGGCGAAGGACGTCGTGGTCGTGATCCAGGAGGGCGTCACCCTCGATATCAAGCCGACCGCCGGAAGCAAGTTCTGATGCGCCGGCTCCTCATCCAACAGGGAGTATCGCCCATGCGGCCTCTATCGCCCGCGCGCCGATCGCGCGCCCTCTCCCCGCTTCTTCCGGTCTGCGCCGCCTTCATGCTGAGCGGCTGCGCGACGATGGGCTCGATCATGTCGCCCTATAGCGAGAAGTTCAGTTGCAAGAACGACGATCACGGCCAGTGCATCCACCCTGAGAAGGCCTATGCCGATGCCGTTGCGGGCGTCGCGTCGAAGTCCGATCCGGCGGTCACCAGGGACAGGAAGTTGCTCAGGGACGGCAAGGCCGCGCGCGGTTCCACTGGAACAACGTCGGGCGCCTTCGCCGGTTATCGCGATAGCGTCTATCGCGAGCTCCAGGGGCTGATCGAGCAGCCGGTCACGCCGATGCTCAAGCCCCCGCGTTCGGTCCGGACGCTGATCCTGCCCTATGCCGACCGCCAGCGGCCCGACCGGCTCTACATGCCGCGCTATGTCTATTCGCTGGTCGAGCGCCCGCAATGGGTGGTCGGCGACTATCTTGTCGCCCCGGTTTCGCCCGCGTCCCGCGCGAACGTGCTCGAACAGGTCAGGGACCGCCCCGACGATGGCCAGAATGATGCGGGGGCCCGGCCATGACCAGCTATCAATCGGGCATGACGCTGGCGCGGCTGCGCCGCAGCGTCGAGCGCGACAGCTATTCCGATTTTCTTCCGCTCGCCGCCTGGGTCGAGGAAGAACAGGCCTTCCTCACCATCGACGATGGCTGGGGCTATAGCTGGGAGCTGATCCCCTCCCCCTACATGTTCGCCCATGTCCATGAGGCGCTGCTGGGGCTGCTCAACGTCAATTTTCCCGAAGGCACGATCCTCCAGCTCCAGAGTTTCGCCGACCCGCTGATCGACGATGCGCTCGACGCCTTTCTCGACCTCAAGACACGGCCCGATCCGCTCATCCAGGCCTCGGCCCGGCGCACCTTCGACTATCTGCGCGCCGGCACCATGGGCTTGAAGGCCCTGCATGGCATCCCGATCCGCGATTTCCGCGCATTCCTGTCGGTCAAGACGCGCGCGCCGATGGACAGCGACCTGCGCCGCCAGATCGAGGAGCAGCTCGCCAAGCTCGGCATCCGCCCGATGGCGCCGAGCGAGATCATCTCGCTCTACCGGCGCATTTTCAACGGCGTTCATGCGCCCGCGCCCGGCGTCTTCACCCAGACCGCCGACGTGCCGCTGCGCCGCCAGATCATCGATGCCGGGCCGGCGCTCCGCTTCGACGGGCCGGAAGTATATCTGGGCAACCAGGTGGCGCGCTGTCTGACGCCCAAGTCGCCGCCGCGGCGGATCACCGCCGAACGTGCCAATCGTCTCACCGGCGGCATGCGCGGGTCGTCCGAGGACAGCGACCAGATCGGCGGGCCGTTCCTCTATACGCTCAATGTCCTCTTCGATCACTCGGCCTTCGAGATCCACAAGCGCGCGCAGATTCTCTCGGCGCAGAAGGCGGCGGGGTCCTTCGCGGTCGAGGTCGGCAAGCAGATCGAAGAGATCGGGTGGATCCTGGACGAGGCCGGAAACACCCGGTTCGTCTCGGTAATCCCCACCATGTGGGTGTTCGGCCGCGACCGCCATCAGGCCCGCGAGATGGCGGCGCGCGCCAAGCGGCTGTGGGAGAGCGAACCGCTGCCGTGGATGGTCCAGGAGGAATCCTACCTCAACCCGATCCTGCTGGCCGCGAGCCTGCCCTTCGGCCTGTACCCCGAGCGACGCACGATCGGTATGCTGCAGCGCGATTTCCGCGTGCCGGTGCGCGCGGGCGTGCTGATGTCGCCGATCCAAACCGATTTCCGGGGCGGCGGGCGGCCGGCGCTGCTCTACACGGGCCGCAAGGGGCAGCTCATCACGCTCGACCTCTTCGATCCGCGTATCAACAACTACAACTTCATCGTCTCGGCGGAATCGGGCGCGGGCAAGAGCTTCCTGCTCAATAACCTGTGCCAGCAGTATTTCGCGCAGAACGCGCTCATCCGCATCATCGACATCGGCGGCAGCTACAAGAAGCTCTGCACGCTCTGCTCGGGCCGTTACATCGATCTGGGCGAAGAGCATCTCGTCCTCAATCCGTTCGACCTGGGGCTCGCTCTCGACGGCGACGATCGAGAGTCCGCGATCTCGATGGCGGTGTCGATCGTCGCGGAGATGGCCAACGCCGGGACGCGCAAGGGCGTCACCACGTCCGAATGGAACCTGCTCAAGTCCGCCGTGCAATGGGCGATCGAGAGCGGCCGCGCGGAAGCCGGGATCGATGCGGTGCGCGAATGGCTCGGCTCCTATCCGGCCAACACCGTCTCCGATCTCGACCGGGTCGACCACCTCGTGCCCACGGCGCGCGAATTGGCCTTCAACCTGCGTGATTTCGGGTCGGACGGAGCCTACGGCCATTATTTCAACGGTCCCAGCACGTTCGACATCTCGAACGATGAATTCGTGGTGCTCGAACTCGAGCGCCTGAAGGCCATGCCTGACCTGTTCAACGTGGTCGTCATGGTGGTGATCAACGCGGTAACGCAGGAACTCTACCTGTCCGCCCGTGATCGCCCCCGCTTCGTGCTGTGCGATGAAGCCGCGCAGTTCATGACCCGCGAAGAGGGCCAGGACCTGTCGCGCCTCGCCGAGGCGATCAGCCAGGGCTATCGCCGCGCCCGAAAATATCGCGGCAGCTTCGGCATCATTCTCCAGAGCATGAACGATCTGCTGCTGTTCGGCGGCACGGGACAGGTGATCCTGGAAAATGCCGCGACGCGCTTCCTCCTGCAGGGATCGACCTATGACAAGGCGGTCGAAAACAAGATCCTCGACTATTCGGGTTTCGTCCTCGACCTCCTGAAATCGGTC
The DNA here is from genome assembly GCF_003860345.1 of Caenibius tardaugens NBRC 16725. Lineage (GTDB taxonomy): Bacteria > Pseudomonadota > Alphaproteobacteria > Sphingomonadales > Sphingomonadaceae > Caenibius > Caenibius tardaugens. The sequence continues at coordinate 3,762,433 of NZ_CP034179.1, read as the reverse complement.
CGCAACAACAAACCGAACTATTCGGAAGTCTTCATCGACAGCCCGCTTGGCCTCGGCATCGCCCGGCTCGTCGTCGATCCGTTCAGCTACTGGATCAACACCTCCGCGCCCGAAGACGTGGCCGCGTTCGAGGCGCTGGTCCGCGCCGGACGCTCGCCGCTCGAAGCGGTGTGCGATCTCGCCGGCGTCGATCCCGCCGGGATAATCGGCACGTCCTTCGATGACGCAGCGCCGCTGAAGCGGAGCGCGCTGTCATGACGCGGCGCTCCCCCTCCCCCGACCAGTTGCCGCTCCGGCTCGTGGAGAGCCCGGATGAGGATATCGAGCGGATCATCGAGGCGCGCGTCGCCGCACGGGCGGAAGCCGACGCATTGCGCTGGCGCTTCCGCCTGGTGGTCATCGAATCCGTGATGATCGCATCGCTCGTGCTCGCGGCCGGGCTGGTGCTCGAACAGCCCGCTGGCATCGTTCTTCGCGGCGCGGCGATCGTTGGCGGCGGCTGTTTCCTGACCGGGCTCATCCTCATCGGCCTGACCGGGGCCGCGGGCCGCTTGCTCGCAAAACTCAGGAGGAAAAGATGATGCTGGACATACTCCCGCCCAGTGGCGGCAATGAGCGCCTGACCCTCGTCGTGCGCAGGCCGGACGAATCCCTTCACGACTACCTGGTCCGCTGCCAGTGGGAACTGGGCGACCGGGTCCGGTTCCTCGCGTCCGTTCGCGATGCGCAATGGACCATCCTAGAAAGCGAGCGCCAGCGCTGGCGGCGGCACGCTCTCCTGCTAACCTTCACCGGGCCGGTCATCACCGCCCTGGCCTATGCCGCTCTTGGCTTGTGCGGGGCCGCGGACAGCGTGCTGCCAGTGCCGCTCATGGCCGGGCTGATCGCCTGTGCCGGAATTGCCGGCGCCGCGCTGGCGATCGGCATCGCCCGCATCATCGACAGCATCCCGAATTGGCTGGTCACGCGGAGGGCACGGAGATGGGCATGAACGGCAGCTTCTCCGGCTCGCCCGACCCGTCGTCGATCCGGCCGCTGATCGGCGACATGATCCGTTGGCTTGCCCGACAGATCGACGGCGGGATCGACGAAATCCCTCCTCGTCCCGGAAAACGGCCGGAGAATCTTTTGATCCGTCCAGGGATGGCCCCGCGCCTGCCGGGCGAGACGCAGGAAGCCTACGTCGAACGCCTGCATCGCTCGAATGAAGCCGTGCTCCTGATCATGACCCGTTCCGCGCTTGCCATGGAATATACGTCCGGTCGGGACGAGAGGATCGCGGCTCTGCGCTTTCGGCAGATCGTGGGCCTCGAAGCGGCGGCGGCCTCGATCATCGTCGGCCTGTTCCTGCTCGTCCCGGAAATGCCCCTGTTCATGCGGGCGGCCATTCTTGTCCTGACGCCGATCGCGCTTGTGCGGGGAGGACTTTGGTTCCTGCACCGCGCGTCGAGGATGGCAAATGCCCTCGCCCGACATGCCGAAAGGTGGGGCCGATGAACGGCATCTTCTCCGGCGCGCCTTGTCCGTCATCCATTCGCCTGCTGGTCGGCACCCATCTGCTGTTGATCCTCCAGTCTTCGCTGGTGCTCTGGTCGGCCCCCGACCTCGGCGGCAGCCAGGCGCTGATCTGGCTCACGCTGTTCCTGGGCGTCACCGCGTTCATCTGCGCGGTCTGCGGCGAGAGTCGTACGCCTGCCGTTCCCTGGAGGGAGCGCCGCCGTGGTCGATAGACGTGTCCCCCAAGGCTGGCATGTCCTCGCCATCCAGTCCGCGCTCATCGCCGGGTGTCTGGCCGGCGCGCTGATCGTCGCGGGGGTGGCCCACGCCGAGACATCGACCATTGGTCGTACATGGCCGATCGCCGAGCCCGACGCGATGGCCGAGATCGAGGCGCGTGCCGCAAAGCAGCCGCCCAATATGGCCGAAAAGTTCGGGCCGCGTTCGGGCTGGAGCGCATTGAAAGGCGCGACGCTCGGTGTCGCGCGCCAGAACCAGGTTCGCAGCGTTGTGCCGTTCTACACGCTCGATCAGGAAATCCGGCTGCCGGACGGCAAGCTGCTCTATCCTGCGGGCTTCACCTTCAACCCGCTGACCTATGTGTCGCTGCCGCAGAAGCTGGTGGTCGTGCATCCCCGCGATCTGGGCTGGGCGCTGAAGACCGCCGCGCTCACCGACTGGATCATCCTCACCGGCGGTGGGGACGCAAAGGACGATGCGCTCTCGCTTGGCGAGAAGCACGGCCGTGCCCTCTTCATTCTCGAGGAGCGCGTGAAGGAGCGGTTGGGCCTCACCGTCGCGCCCGTGATCGTCCGGCAGGTCGGCCAGAAGCTGGAGCTGACAGAGGTGCGCGTCGATCGCGCTCCCGTACGAAAGGCCATCCCATGAGTCGGCTCATCTCGATGCTGCGCACCGGCGCGGCGGCCCTCGCTCTGGCGCTCGTCGCGCCCGCCACGCCTGCGCATGCCTCCAAATGCGAGGCGGGCACCGTGTTCAATCCGATCACCAAGGTGCGCTGGAACTGCATCTTCCCGATCACGATCGGGGGCGTGCGGGTGGGCTCCTACGATAAGCTCGACAAGGAACTGGACGCCCAGTCGGCCTCCAAACCGCTCTGCGCCTGCCGCAAGGGTGCGACCTTCTGGTTAGGGGTCAAGGTTTCGTTCTGGTCACCCAATCGCATGGTTGATGTCGTGACCGAGCCGGGCTGCATGATGGCGCTCGGTGTCGATCTCATGCCGACCGGTGGGAAATTGCAGGGCAGCCAGTCGTCGATCTCGGACGGCACCAACACCCGCAAGATGTTCGCGCAGGCGCATTATTACATCTCGCCGGTCTGGAAGATGCTCGACATGTTCACGGACCTGCCGTGCATCGAGGATGATGGCTTCGACGTCGCGATGATCACCGAGGTGCTGCCGACCTGGCAGTCGGGCACATTGGGCGCTATCATCCAGCCCGAAGGCATCCTGTTCGGCAATCCGGCGGCCGGCCTCGCCTGTATGGCCGACAGCGCCGCCGCAGCTGCTGGCAAGGTCATCGATCCCCTGTTCTGGTGCATGGGCTCCTGGGGCGCGACCTATCCGGTCGCCGGCGACATCCATTTCGGGGACAGCGTCGAGGCCTGGGCGGGTCTCGCCGCGCGCTCGACGTTCATGATGGGCAGGCTGGGCGCTCTCACGATCCACTCGGCGGACGGCTGCTCGTTCAAGCCGCAGCCGATCTGGACCAAGAGCCGCTACAAGATGCAGATCATGGAGCCGGTCAAGGGCGGCAAGTGCGTCAACATCGGCCGTCCCGGCGCGCTCTGGACATCGGGCAAGCACGCGCCGGGCAAGGACAATGCCCAATTCATGTTGTTCGAGAAGGCGATCTGCTGCGCGGGGATTTCCACGCCATGAGCAGATCGCTTCCCCCAAACCGTGCGTCTCGCGCGGGTAGCTGCCCCGCTCGTCACGGAACGCTCCCCACCGTGAGCGGGCGCGCGGAAGGAGCGGCGGTGTGCCTTTCAACCGCCGCTCCCCCCTCGGTCAGCGCGGCCGAAAGCCCCCCGCCGGGGCCGGCAATGCCCCCTCCCGCCGTATCTCCGGTGGCGGCCGCGCTGACCATTTTTGAGGGACAGGCCGTCTTCAGGATACTCTCGCCCGGATCCAGCGCGTTCCGGGCGGGAGACGTGCTGCGCTTCGCCCATGGCTCGCGAACCACCCGCGCGAGGACGCCATGGTGAAGCGCGGCATCCTCCTCCTCGCGGCCAGCGCTCTGGCGCCGGCGCCGCTCTCGGCCCAGACGGTCGAGGACCGCGCCCGCGCCGCCGCCGAAGCATCCCGCGCGAAGACCTCGGACAGCGATGCGATCCAGCAGAATTATCTGACGCCGGGGCTTGCCGGACAACCGATCTCGACAGTCGACAACAGCCGGACGTTCAACCCCAATATAGCGTGCCAGAAGACGGCGACGCTGCTCGAACTGATCGCGCAGCCGGCGGCGACCGGCGATATCGGCACGCTGCGGATATCGCGCGACAAGGATCTCGACGGCACGGTCGACCAGACATTGACCCTGCCGGTGCCGGTATCGGGCATTTGCGCCAATGGCGTCGTCTCCTGTCAGCCGGGCACCTGGAACCAGTGCAAGAGCTTCAAATGGGATGTTGCGTCAGGCGGCGATCTCAAGCTCGCGCAAGTCGACCTGACCGATCTCGCCGGTTGCTACTGCATCAACAACAGCTGCGGCAGCAACCTCGTCTGGGGCAATATGGCCTCGGTGCTGAAAGACCTGGGCGGCGGCGTCATCGGCGCGCTCACCACGGCCGATCCGCGCGTCGGCGTCGCGCAGGCGGTGATCGACGGCCCGGCCATCCGTTACACTGGCGCCCAAAGCACGGCCTGCTCGCCCAACCCCGCGCTCCCGCAGACGGCCTATCGCGCCAGTCCCGCCACGATCCAGGGCGATGCCGCGAGCGTCGCCGCATCGAACAGCATCTTCCAGGCGCTCAAGGGCTCGCCCGCCGGCGTCGGCAAGGCCGAGCAGATCCGGTCCTGCACGATCACGCGGGAGGTGTCGTTGAACGCCGTCAAGGCGGACGATGTGATCGCGCATCTCGGCGGCGCCTATGCGATCTATGCGCCCGCACCCGATCAGCTCACATTGCAGATGGGCTCGCCGCGCGACGACAGCCTGCGAGGCGGGAGCTGCCGCATCTTCGAGTTTTCCATGCGGCTGCGGATCGATGATCCCGATCGCCTCGCGCAGTTCCGGCTCTCGCACTATTTCTTCGACGACTGGCTCCAGCTTCGCATCGACGGCGAGCTCGTGCTGTCCAATCCGGCGAACTGGACCGGGACCGGCCTGCCGCCCGGCAAGTGCGAGCGGAAACGGACCTGGCATGCCTATCCCAATCTCGACCTCAAGCCGTGGCTGACCCGCGGCGAGCATGTCATTTCCATGCGCATCGCGGTCGGCGGTGAAGGAGAGGCCTTCGCGCAGTTCGATGCAATGCTCGACCTCAGTTGCAACCCGACCGAGCGGATCGTCGACCTGTGCGCGGGCTATGCCGGCGACGTCAATTGCGCGCTTCATGACGAAAGCGTCGATGGCGTCGAGACGTTCCGCAACGGCGTCGGCACCGGCCTTACACCCCTCCCCCAGGCACGCCTGTTCGAGAGCGGCGCCTGCTCGCTCCGTCTCGCGCGGCCATGGTTCGAGCGTCAGCGCCGTTATCGTTGTACCGTCGATACCGGATCGATGCCGGAACCTGATCTGAGCCGCGGCGCCTATATCATCGACCATTCGACCGAGACCATGCTGGCCGACCGGACGAGGACCTCGGACGGGGGTTATGCCACCGCGTCACGGCCCTTCGCGCTGCCCGATCGCGGCTCGGTTCCGGCCTGCGAGCCGGTCTGCAAGACCCGCGCGCCCGCGCGCAATACGGCGGCTACCCTCGACGGAGTGGTCGGCACGAAACAGAATGCGCCTGTCGGGTGGGACACCTTCTACCATGCCTGCACGGCGGCAGGCGGCGGCGATGTCTGCCCTGTGGGTCCGGGCGAGGAAATCGTCTCGGCCTGCGGCTGCCTCGACGATTTTCCCGAAGCCGTCGTCATGATGCAGACCGTCCGCCTCGGTGGGGCCGACATGGTCTGCACGGGGGAAGTCCGATGATCGGGCGCCTCCTTCCCTGGCGGAAGCGCGCACAGCTGCTTGCGCTCGGCCTGTACGGCTTGCTGCTCGCGGGGCATGTCACGCCAGCGCAAGCGCAAACGCTCCCGGTCTGCGCGGTCGATCTCGATGGCAACGGCGATGCCGGTGATCCTGGCGAGGTCGCGAACTGCACGATCATGGCGGATGAAGAATGGCTCTGCCCGATCCAGCAAGTGATGTGCGTGGCCGATGCCGAGGGCGCGTATAGCTGCCCGCTCGGCAGCCAGCACTCATGCCTGACGCCGGTCGGCGGCGGCACGCCGATGTGCTCGCCCAATGCCTGCACCGGCAGCGACGGCACCGGAATTGAGGACGATCCCATCGTCGACGATCCCGGCGCGCCTGCCGATGGCGAAGTCGATGCCGAAGGGCATTGCCTCGGCAATATCGAGATATTCGCGGGACGCGCGGTGCGCTGCCGCCCAGCGGGTCTCAAGACCACCTTCTCGAACTGCTGCAAGGACAAAGGCAAGATCGTCAAGGACGGGATGGGCTCGTCCATCTCGTCGATCGGCACTAAGATCGCGGTGGCGAAAGGCGTCTTCACCGGCATGAAGGCCGCCTATGGCGCGTTCAAGGCGGGCGCGACCGCCGGCCAGGCCGCGAGCTCCGGCGCGAACGCGATCATCGCCGGGATCGATCCGACCTCGATCGCCATCAGTCTCGCGATCAATTTCATGATGGATTTCCTCCTGTCCGGCTGTGACCAGCAGGACATGGAAGTGGGCATGCTGCGCGGGTCGGGCATGTGCCACGAGGTCGGGACGTATTGCTCCTCGAAGATCCTCGGCATCTGCGTGCAGAAATCCAAGGGCCACTGCTGCTTCAACACCAAGCTTGGCCGCATCATCCAGGAACAGGGTCGCCCGCAGCTCAAGAGCTTCAACGGCCTTGGCTGGGGCACGCCGAAGAACCCCTATTGCCGCGGATTCACCCCCGAGGAATTCCAGGCGCTGGATTTCAGCAAGATGGACCTCTCCGAATATTATTCCGAAATCGAGGCCCGCGCCCAGGCCGACATCCAGATCGACATGAAGGACAAGATCGATGCCTATATGCAGGTCATCGGCCAATAACGCGCGCGTCTCGCTCGCGCTGGCCGGTATCGCTTTCCTCTCCACCTCCGCGCCAGCGCAGGACACCGCTCCGCCGGTAAGCGCGAGGGAGCGCGCGCAAGAGCAAGGCGACACGGCGATGGACCGGCTCGAACGCGCCACCGCCGCGCGCAAGGCCGAAGCGGAAATGCGCGGTCCGACCGCGCTGCCGACGCCATCGGACGAGACCCGCCGCCGCGCTTTCGAGGGGCTGCGCAAGCGCGCTCCGTCGCCGGCGATGGATGCGCGGGCGCGAACCGCGCTCGACAACGGCAAGGAGGCCATGGCCGCCGAGCACGACGCCATGGCCAGACGGCTCGGCCAGGCGCTCGGTCTCGATGCGCCCGACATGCAGGCCGTAGCCGGCATCACCACGCCTCCCGAAACCAAAGGCTGGGTGCCGGTGCTGTTCGTCTCGTCCTCGATGCCGGTGACGACATTGCGCATCTATGCCGGGCAGCTCGAACGGGTCGGCGGCGTGCTGGCCTTTCGCGGGATGCCCGGCGGGCTCACGAAGGTCGCGCCGATGGCGAAACTCTCCGCGGAAATCCTGCGCCATGATCCGGGATGCGAAGGCCCGGCCTGCGCGATGCGCGACGTGCAGTTGATCGTCGATCCGCTCATTTTCCGCCAGCACGGCGTCACCCGCGTCCCCGCACTCGCCATGGTGCCCGGCGATCCGGCGCTGCCCTATTGCGAGCGCGAGGATGATGCCCCGCGCGCCGCGCATGTCATCTACGGCGACGCCGCACTTTCAGGATTGCTCGAAGAATATGCCCGCCTCGGCGGCAAGCAGGAGGTGCGCGATGCTCAGACTCGCCTTCAGGGCCGCTAGATCCGGCTGGGCCGAACTGAAGCTGCTGCCGCTCAAGGCCGCGGTCGCGCTCGGCAGTTCGGGGCTCGGCCAGCCACCCCGACCCGAACAGTTGTGGAAGGCGTTCGGCATCGTCCTGCCGGTGGGCCTGCTGACGTGGTGGGCCATTCCCCAGGCGACGATCGTGATGAGCCCGTCGATCGACGCCTGGCTCGTCCGCAAGGCGCCGGGGCCGATCCATCGCGGCGATTTCGTATCGTTTACCCTGTCGCATCCGCTCGCCGGTCCCAAGCCGGTCGATGTTACCAAGATGGCGCTGTGCCTGCCGGGCGACCGCATCGACTGGATCGAGAAGCCGTCGTCTGCATCTGGCCCCATACATCCCGGCGAATGGGATGGCTGGTACTATTGCAACGGCAAGCTGCTCGGGATCAGCAAGCCTTATGGGCACAATGGGCAGAAGCTCGACCATTGGCGTCCGATGATCGGAACGATCCCGCCGGGCATGATCTATGTCGGCTCGTCGCACGCCAGCGGGTTCGACAGCCGCTACTACGGCCCGGTCGAGATCGAGCGGCTGAAGCGCATGGAGAAGCTGCTGTGATCCGCCTCGCCCTCCTCATCGTGGCGGTGCTCCTGCCGATCCTGCCTGTCCATGCGCAGACCGGCGAGCAACGCACCGGCTACTGGTGGTATCAGGCGCCGCCCAAACCCACGGAAGAGGATGCCGATCCCGACGCTCTCAAAAAGCCGGTGATCCCGCCGATGGTCGAACTGGCCACCTGGACGCCGCCGAAGATCAGGAAGCTGATCGAGGAACAGCGCGACTACGCGGCGACCGTGCTCACCGTCGATGCGGTCGCGGATTTCTGGCGTCTGCAGGACTTCGCCCGGCGCAAGGCCCGAGCCTTCGCCGGTGTCACGCAGATCGCCATGCTGCAAAATCCCGAACTCAACGCCAAGTCCGCCAATCCGATGGTCGGCGAGGCGCGTGACCAACTCTCCGCTCAGAAGGATCAGGTCCGCCGCCAGTATCTGCGTAGCCGCGCCAATGAATTCGCGCTGGTCATGTTCTCGCGTTCGACCTGCGGCTACTGCCGCGTCCAGTGGCCGATCGTCCAGCGCTTCCAGGACGAGATGGGCTGGCAGGTCACACTTCAGGACATCGACCGCAAGCCGGAACTCGCGCAGCGCTTCGGGGTCGAGGTCACGCCCACGACGATGGTGATCCGGCGGGGCAGCCAGCAGCGCATGGTGATCGCCAGCGGGGTCGAGGCCTATCCCAACCTCATCCAGATGGCCTACCAGGCGGTCCGGCTGCTCGCGGGCGATATCCGGCCCGAACAGTTCCTGACCGGCGCGGGCGAGGAAGACGGGTTCTTCGACGCGCTCGCCAACGGCCCGGTCTCCGCCACCGATCCGCGCGTCCTGGGCGGCGATCTGGTGGACGTTCGGATGGGACCCCGGCCATGATCCGCTTTGCCCCCATCCTGCTTACGGCGATGCTCATGGCCAATGGATCCGCGCACGCGCAGGCGCCGACGCACGAACAGGCGATGCGCGCGGCGATCCACCCGGTCGCCACCGACGCGAAGATGCGCCAATGGCTCGCCCGCGTTCCGGTGACGCGCGACTGGCCGCCCGACTTCGCCGAAACCATGAAAGGCCAGGCCCCCGCGTTCATCGTCGAGATGAGCACGGCGCCCGGCTGCATCCCCTGCGCCGATCTCTGGGCGCGGCTCGGCACATTGGGGCAACGCTATGGCTGGAAGGTCCGCACGATCGGCAGCCAGGAAGCGATGCTGCGCTCCGGGCGCCTCGGTCTGCCATGGGTCGGGCATCCGGTCGCCTGGGTCCGCCCTGTCGCCGATTCCAATCGCATCATTCCCGTCGCGATCGGCACCGATCACGCGCCCAACCTCGCGCGCAATCTCTACCTCGCCGCCAAGATGCTGACCGGGGTGAAGCCCGCTGTCGGCGTGCGCGGCATGGCGAAGTTCACCGGAATCGTGGCCGCGCCCACGCCTCCATCCTCCAACCGAGCAAGGAACTGACATGGGGAGCCAGACCCTTGCCCGCGCAAACGAAAGCTGCCCGCCATGGCAAACCCGCGCCGCCGCCTGACCCTGCTCGCCTTGCCCCTGCTGGCTTGCGTTGCCTTCGCCACACCGGCTTGTGCGCAAAGCTGGGCCGAAAGCTGGTTCGACAATGTGACCTATACCAGCCCCGGCTCGTTCGAGGACCAGACCCGCGGCTATATCACCGCGGGCGGCATGTCGGGCCGGATCGATGTCCATAACGACTATCTCATGTCGGTCACGCTGCCCAAGGTCCGCGCGGGCTGCGGGGGAATCGACATGTTTTTGGGCGGCATGTCGTTCCTCGATCCCGACTATCTCGTCCAGAAGCTCGAAAGCATCCTTCAGGCCGCCCCGGCGGTCGCTTTCCAGTACCTGCTGGAAACCCTCGATGAAAAAATGGGCAACATCATCTCGAAGATGGAGGCGGCGACCAACTTCCTCAACTCGATCCAGGTCAACGATTGCCGGCTCGCCAACCGCATGGTCCAGATCGCCCGGGGCGACGACAATATGTCGGGCATCATCGAAGAGATGACCGGCTACAAGAGCGTCCGCGAGGGCTTCTCCAAGAGCTATCAGCAGAGCCGCGAAAAGATTCAGGCGAACCAGGGCAATCCGACCGAGGATCTGCGCGACGCGCTGGAAAACTGCCCGGCCGAGGTCACCGACATCTTCAAGACCGGCTCGCTCCTCGCCCATGCCGCCGCGCGTGTCGGCGCGTCCGACTGGGCCGGCGTCATGCGCGCCCGCGTCGGCGACGTCTATATGCGCTGGGACCCGGCGGACAAGGTACCGCTGTTCACGGCTATCCCCGCCTGCGCGCGGCAGGACACCGAGAGCGTCGATGATTTCCTGACCGGCAAGGTCCAGACCCGCGCGATCGCGGTGCCGCCGACCTCGGCCGACTGCTCGACCGACGGCAGCGGCAAGGGCGCGCTGGTGCTCGCGCGCGGCCGGATGGAGTCGATCGCGATCAAGATCCGCACGCGCGCCGCGCTGACGGCGGAGGAACGCCAGTTCGTCGCCAATGTGCGCACCCTCCCCGTCTATCGTCTTCTGGAATGGGGCGTGCGCCAGGGGCTGGTCGAGAGCGTGATCGGCGATACCGACGAACTGGTCGCGTTGACGCTCGCATACCAGATGCTCAACGACCTCACGCGTAGCATAGATTTTGCCGTGTCCAATGCCGAACGTGGCGTGACCGCCGCCGGCGCGGCCGATGCCGGCAGCGCCCGGATCTGCCAGACCCGCATCCTCGCCAAGGGCATTGAGCAATTGAGCGGGCTACGCGACGAGGTGCTGCGCCAGCGCGCGCAGATGCGCCAGTCCTACATGGCCGCCCTCAACCAGGCGAACCTCTCGGCCAACTATGCCGGGGTCGTGCGCCAGCGCGACCGTGATGCGCGCGACGCCGCCGGCGCCGCCGCCAACCGCAACCGCTGACGGAGGGCCGCGTCATGCACCGCTTAGTTCGCGCGATCTCGGTCCTGATCGCTCTCTTCTCGGCCAGTCCCGCGCTGGCGATCGATGCGAGTTTCCACACCTATGACGGCTTTGCGGAGACGGTGGACGCCTTCCGCCTCGTCTCGATGATCTTCGGGGATTCGCGTTACGAGACATTGGTGCTGATCGTCGCGGTGGTGGGCATCGCGCTCGGCGTCCTGCTCGCCAGCATCCGCGGGCAAGGCATGGGCATCGTCGCCTTCGGGTTCCAGATGCTGATCGGCGTCGGCCTGTTCGTCGGCCTGGTCGCGACGACGGGCACGGTCCATGTCTACGACCGCGTCCGCAACGCCTATCAGCCGGTCGGCGACGTGCCGAACCTCATCGTGCTGGTCGCGGGCATGACCAACATGATGGAGCGCGCGCTCGCGGAAGTGATCGACGACAACACCACCGATCCCCATGCCAAGCTTGAGTTCGGGGCGGGCGGGCACAGTTTCGACCTGTTCCTCAATGCAGCGAGCCCGCGCGGCCCGATGACCGACACGTTCCTTGACGCGACGATCAAGGACTATGTCCGGCAATGCTATCCGGTCGCGCGGGTCTCGCCCGCCTATGGCGTCGACGACGATCAGCTGTTCCGCACGGCGACCGATCTTCCTGCCGCCTTTGCCGCGATGGCGGGGCCGGCGACCTTCAGCACGGTGTTCACGTCCACCGACAAGGGCGGCACGACGGTGAGCTGCAACGAGGCGTGGGAACATATCTCGACACGCCTCTCCGAACCTGCGCTGTTCGACAATTATGTCGCGCAGGTCTGCACCCGCACCGGCTACGACATCGGCAATGCGACCCAGCTTCAGCGCTGCCGCTCCAACATCGGCGAACTTGGCCAGATGATGATGGATACGCCGCTCTCGCTCCAGCAGTTCCTGACCAATGTGATGCTCGGCAGCACGGTGGGCGATGTGCTGTTCGAGGACAGTCCTGCAACGGCGGCGCGTGTCATGGCCAATCGCGCTGTCGTCTCGTCAGGCCTGGCCACCATGTCGACGGCCAACGAGTGGATGCCCACGATCCGGGCGACGGTCTTCGGGATCATGCTCTTCATGATGCCCGTCGCGCTGCTGTTCATCCTCACCCCGATCAATCTGCGCGTGGCTTCCTTCGCCCTCGGCCTGTTCGTCTTCGTGGCGCTCTGGGGCGTGATCGACGCCGGGATCTATCAGCTGACGCTCGGCCGCGCGACCGATGTGCTGGCCGAGATGCGCGCCAACCATGTCGCGGCCAATGCCTGGATGCTGGCGCCGTCGTCCGCGATGAAGGCGCTCGCCATCTTCGGGAGTTTCCGCACCGCGTCCGCGGGTCTTGCGGGGGCGTTCGTCTTCACGGTTTTCCGGTTCTCCGGTAATGTGTTCACCTCGTTCACATCCGGCGCGCTCGGTGTGCAGGGTCAGGGCACGGCAGCCGCCGCACCGCTTGCCACCAGCGAAGGCTATGCCGGCGCGCTCGAGGCGCAGGCGGGAGCAGCGGGCACCATGGCGCGGCGGGGCGCGGCTTCGAACTTCGGGGATTTCGGGGAGCGCTCGGCCTTCGGCGCAACCCGTGCGTTCGGTGCCGCGAGCAGCGTGCTCGGCGAACATGGCGGCGGCGCCAGCGGGACGGCCGCATTCGGCATGGGCAAGCTCGATGCGGCACGCGAACTGGGCGGGCTCTCCCCTGCCCTCACCGGCCGCAGCCTCACCGATCCCGCGACCGTGCGCGCCGTGCGCGACAATGCCGCGACCAGTGCGATCCATAATTTTGCCGAGAAGGATGCGCTCCGCAGCCTTGGCACCGGCTATTTTGGCGAGGGGCAATCCGGGGAACGTTCGTTCGCGGCCTTCACGCAGAAGATGGTCCAGTGGAAGGCGTTCGGGGATACGCGCGCCTATGACATGATGCTGTCCGGAGCCCAGCGGCATTTTGAGAGGAACGGCTACGACCAAAAGGATGCCGCGCTCAAAGCCTCGACGGTGATCGCCCAAGCGTCGGCTGATCCGACCTTCGCCAAACTGATCGCCAATACCTTCGACCAGGAGCAGATGCTGCGCAACGATCTTACCGGCGCGCAGATTCAAGTCGGCGCGATGGAAGGCCGGCGCGATTTTGCTGGCGACAATGTAAGGCGGATCGAGCGCGGCAATGTCGCGACCGAGCAGGCGCATAGGACCGGCAGCAATGAGGGCCAGCGCAACGCCGCCTCCATGCTCGGCCTCTCAGTCCAGGAAACCTCCCGCCGCATCGCCTTTATCAATGCGCTATCCGGAGAGGCTCGGTCGACAGCCATTTCCCAACTCTCCCGCGCAACCGGCCGCAACGAGGCGCAGGTCATGCGGGCGCTCGAAACCTACAATGCCGCCGTGCAGGTCGGCACCGCCGACGGTGCGACCGTCGAGGCCGCGCGCGAGGGCGCCAGCGTCTATGGCCGCACCCGCGAGGCAGCGGGCTTCGATTTTGCGGAGCGGTCGGGCAAGCTCGACGCGCAGCGTGAGGTCGGTCACGACGGTACGCGCTCGGCCGCCCGGATCGGGGAGCAGCGGCGACAGGCCGACAATGCCGGGTTCGCGGAAGGCGCGGCCGCCGCGGGCATGTCGGTGCGCCAGGCCGCACATCTCGACAGCTTCATCCGCACGCTGTCGCAGGGCGCCGGCAATCAGGTCGACATGGCCGAAGGTGGTGCGGCCGGGATCGCTGACCGCGCTCGCAACGAACGGATGACGCGGATCATCGATAATGAGCGCCTGACGCGCATGCAGAAGCTGCTGGCCGATCATGGTGTCGACATGTCGAAGCGGCAGATCGCCATGGCGCAGAATGGCGATCTGAGCCTCAATCTCACCCCGGAGACGGCGGCGCAGATGTGGCGCGGCGGGCTCATCAACGAGAGCCAATTGGGCGCGGTCGCCAATGGCGGGCGGGCAAGGTTCTCGTTCGCCGACAACGATCTTCTCGTCTCCAGCTCGGTCGGGTTCCAGCAATCGGCCCGCAACGATACCTCTACGCGGTTCGAGGCAGGGAAACAGGCCGGGCCCGACACGATCGAGCATTTCCTCAGCAGCGGCGAACAGGGCCAGGCGATGATGCAGAACTGGCTCAAGGGCGGGTTCGAGATGGACCGTCATGGCAACTGGCGTCTGAACCCGCAGGTGGCCGATACGCTTACGCGCGACGTGCAGGCGATCATCGCGCAGACCGGGTGGCAGCGCGGGCTCTCGCGATCCGCGCAGGATAATGTCACGATCGGTACAAGCGTCGGCGCTCAACTCGGAGGCTCGGTTGGGGTCGATGAATCGGAGGCGATAGGCGGTCGCGGGCAGCCTGCAGAGAAAGGCAAGCAAGCGGGCCAAGCGCAGTCGCCACAGAAGACCACGTCGACCTCAGGTCGAGTGGGCGCCAGTCTTGGTTTTGAAAGTCGTGACGTCGGAATCAGCAACGAGACAGCACAGTCGTCGATTGACATCGTCAACTACGACGTGCGCGAAGCGATTGCCGCCGCCGAGCGCGAAGCCGCGCGCTCGAGCGACCCGGCGGCGACCTTCTCGCGTGAACTGTCGGACCGGATTCTTGGCCCGGATGGCATACGCAACCGATATCTCCATGATGCGGATTCCGGCCGGGCAACTTTCGACATTACCGGGCCCCTGACTTCGGTCGAACAGAACTCCGTCCTGAAGAGCGGTAGATTTTCTACGGACGTGGATGGCAGCCCCGGCGATGGCGACAGCAGCTTCAAGAATCGTTAGTGCTTGAAGAACCGACTAGGGTGCTGAAGGCTCAGCGGGTTGCCGATGTAGAGACCTCCCGACCGTGGATCGAATATATCGGTGCCAGCACGAAGGTCTTCCATTCCTCGCTCATGTTCCTCCCACATTCTTTTGGAGGTTCTGGCCACCGCTTCATCGGACACAGGCGTACCCTCGCCCGTCGATGAAAACCCGGCCACCCACTGCTGCACATAGCCGAGTCCAAGCACCATGAGTGCCGTCATCGGAAAGAACAGGAGGTTGAGAAAACCGGCCGCCGCACTGTCGTAGAACGCCTCAAGCGGCGCGATCCTGGTCGATGTAGCCATGCCAATCCACCAGACCGGAATTGCCGACCACCACAGCTTCGCGTACCACGGACGCCAGAGCCAATCGGACGGTTTCAGCCGAGGCGATGCCGGTTCGGGCGCTTGAATATGGGCGGCGTTGTTCATCGCTATATCCTCACTGGAGGACTATAGCAGAATTCTGTCGGTGTTCCATCATTTGTGAATCGGCTCGATCTGGAAACCGATTGGGAACAACGCTTCTAATCTATCGGCATTGACCCATCTTTGCGAACAGGGATCGATGTGGCGGCGTCAATTCCAGAGAGAGGGTATTGGCGCCGCCGCAATAACCGTCACCAATGTCAATGCATGACGGTCGTTCTTGCCAGTTCCGGTAAATGTCGCGGCTGGGACAGCTTTTGCGGTGTCCAACACGGACTGCGTCTCAGCCGCTTCTGCTGGGCATATGACTTACAAGGTCGGCACGAGACCGTGCATTTTCCATATCTCGAGCATCTCCATCCCCGGGCAACCCCATTCTCGGCACCTCCGCTGATGCGAGCGGCGGCGCGACCTGTAAGGCTGGCAGTCATGATGTTTTCAAAATCTGAAGTCCGGCTAACGGCTCGGAAATCATAAAATAGCGCATGGCACCTTCGCGCAAAAAGCCAGCGCACAACAATATCCAAGTTGGGGGTTGTTGTTGATGAAAATCCCGCGATTTCTGTCATGCTCCTCTGCAACTAAGAAGGAGGTGAGAGCATGGGGAGCGGTAACGAGCCGGGCAACGACGAATTGAAAGAACAAGCGCTGGAAATGATGGAGCAGTCCTTGGCGATCCTATACGCCTTGCAGGAACCCGCTGCTGCCGATCTCCACGATGTGATTGAGAGGGTCATGGGGTCGTCGGGCAAGATGGGGGAAGAAGGCGAGGTATGGGATTCTGTTTTTACCGATCTACCGCACCTGACCATGCGGGCCTTGTTCCTTCATCGCAATGACGGCTTTACCGTTGGCCAGATCGCACGCCGCCTCCGCATCAGCGAGGCCGACGCGGCGGAGCGCCTCGACCACGCTGTGCGCTATGTTCGCGCGCCTGCATCACCAAGAATATAGGCAGCGCTAGCGGAAAGACATTGCCCGGCCATTCCGCCAAAATCCATGTCGAACCGTAAGCCTTCAATGTACCTGCTGGTCCCAAACGCGAGCGGCTCCCTCTCCCATCACCTCCACCCTTTCCTCGCTGCTCCCGCACTTCACCTAACCACCACCCTTCCGCGCTGCTCGCCGCAAACAGGCTGACCTGCAGGCGTCGGAGGGGCGCCTGACCTATCCCGGCAGCAATTGCTTCTCCAACGCGGCAACAAGCTCCTGCCTCTTGCCAGGGTCCAACCGGTCCAGGTTACGTTGCTTCCACAAGACCGCGGGCAGTCGCCTCGCCTCATCAATGCCCGCAAGCGCCCAGTCCGGTTCACCACGCTTGAAGCCGACAAGGAATTGCCGATGAGTGTCAGGCATCCCGGCAACCATGCGCGCGATGATGTCTTCACGCGCTGATTCCAGTTCCGCCAGAGTGATCGGCTGGTGAGTCATTCCGACGAAACCGCGCTCGAACTCCTCGGCGAGCGGTTTACGGGCGGGAGCGAGAACCTCGGCCATCGGGCGATTATGGCTGGCGAGGTAGACGAGAAATGCACGTCGCAAATCGTCTGTGACGCCTTCGTTCGCCAGCAAGTCGCGGACGTCGAAGAGGTCGCGAGGGTGCTGCCGGTCGAGCGCCGCCACGATTTTTCCCGCATAGAGATCGGCGAAGGACACCACCTGAATCTCAGCAAAACCAAAGGCGTCCTCGACTGCGGGAACGACACCCATAACGACGGGATCATAGACCGTCCCGCGCAACACTGGCGTGACCTCGATCTTGATCTGCACATCATCCGCACGAACGATGAGCTTGGTGACGATTTTTTCGTCAGCGGAACGCGACGCATGAATCCTGGCTCCGACCAGTCCTTCCTCGATGCGTTCCTTGATCCGCAGCATCGCCGCATCGATCGTGGCGAGCGAGGTCGCGCGGTCCTCGATCGGCAGATAGGTGAGGTCGATGTCCACCGAAAGTCGCGGCAGGTCACGCACGAACAGATTGATCGCTGTTCCGCCTTTCAGCGCGAAGATATCCTCCTTCGCGACGTGAGGCATAACACGCAGAAGAAGAGCGACCTGTCTCCGGTAGCCGTCGAGAAACGCCATACAGCTATTCTCCCGCCAGGTCGGAGGGCACGGTGATGTTGTAGCGCCGGTCGAGCTTCCCTCCTTTGACCAGGACGCGTTTGCCCGATCCGAGATCCAGGCGGGAAACATCGAGCTTCGAACGCCAGGCATGGCCATGGCGATCCGCGAAGAAGAGGAAGAGACGCTTCACTTTTACGCTCGCGCACGCCTCAAGAAGTGTCTGAAGGCGACGTGGGCTGAGGTCGCTCATTCCTTCCATCAGCATGTCGACCTGATGGAAGCTCTCATGGGGAAGCTCATCGAGCAGTTCGAGAACGGCGCGTTCCTTGCTCGAACAGCGGATCGGCAAGGTCGTGCCGGCGGTGCTGGACATCCGGGGCGCAGGCTCGGGAGGAATCTCGCCGTCGACTGGAAACAGCCGGAGGCTGTTATGCCAGCGGAACGAGACATCGAGTGGCAGGCTGTCGAGCCATGTCGGCGGCCGGCTTGGCCCATAGAGATGGACTTCGCGCACCGTTATGGAGAGATAATGAGCGTAGCCCTGCTGTTCGAGCGCTGTGCGCCCGCCAACTGTCAAAGGCAGGTCCAACAGGGATTGCAGTGAGATAACGGCCTGTTCCCAGGTGAGCGGTCCACGCGAGCGGCGATAGACGCGCCGGGTCGGGCTATCGAGCCATCCCGCGCGAACATATTGGCTCCGCAGCGATGATGAGTAACCATGGGCTTCCATCCATGCCGCGTCGACCAGCAGGCTCTCTGGGAGATCCCGTTGCAGCCGGTTTAATTTTCCTAATGTTTGCGAAGCCATGCTATGCATTTTGACAGATTGGGAAACTACTGTCGAGTTTATTAATTTCGAAATTGGCTAAGCCTTGCTTGGCATTATCAGAGCTCGGCAAACTGGATCGTGCGACCGTAGGTCAATACACTTATCCGCCCTAGGCATGGCGATTCGCGGGCCAATTGACGGGATGCGCAACACGGCGACACCGACAGGACTGTCAAGGACTGCGCCGTTTCGCCCTGTGGCGCGGGCGGCGGGGTCCAGCCTCAATGATCCCTTGGTCGTTTCGAAGGATCTGCGCGTCGATGAGCGCCCTGGCGACAAGCTCTGAGCGCTTGTAGACGCCGTAACGCTGCTTTGCGTGGGAGACGAAATAGCGCACCGAGGTCTCGCTCAGACCGAGTATCTGGCTGATCTCCCAATCGCTCTTGCCGACGGCGACCAATGCCGTGCATTGAGCTTCGCGGCGCGTGAGCCTGGGTACGTCATGTCCGCGCGAGGCATGATGTAGTCTGAGGCCCGCCTTGAACCCGAAGGCAGCGACGATGTGGAGCGTCGTCAGTAGCGATGGCGAAGCCATGATCGGCTCCGCGCGTGCGAAAGTGCAAGACGCATGGGATTCGCTCGGTATGTGGAGCGGCACGGTGACACCGTGGACGAGACCATGCAGCCGCGCTTCTTCGAACAGGGCTGATTGTGTGCCTGTGAGATCGACATAACCGGGAATCTCGTCCCAGCTGAACGGGCGGTCCAGCAACTGGCTCACCTCATAGACTGGATCGATGACGTACGCGTGGCTCTCGGTGTAGAAACGCACGAACTCCGCCGGATAGTTGGTAATAACCAGCGCCCGTTCGACCAAGCGTGGGAGGCCGCCATGTTGGATCATCGCGACATAGGGGAAGCCCATTTTCGTGGCGGCATCAGCTAAGGCGGCGAGCAGCGCTTCCATTGAAGAAGCGGCATTGAAGCGTGAGAGTGTCTCACGCATTCTGGCATTGACATACATGGCATCCTCCTTGGGTTGTGTTGGCCGTGCACCGGCAAACGTGCCAGAAGAAGCCGTTGTGATACCTATGGGAGATAGGGGGCATTCACAGCCGTCAGCCAGCGCTATGGCTGACGCGTGAGGCTGCTAGGGCAATCGTGGATTCGCTGTTTCGAAAACCTGGCTCAGGATCCGCGACACCGCCGCCGGTATTATTCTCCTGCGAAACCTGCGCGGAACCGTTCGGCAATCGTTAGTCTGAAGCATCGTTACGATGTCCCACGCAATTTGGTGTTCTGACATTCGACTGCCTCCTCACGCCATCGTGCCGATGGTTCGCCGGAACCGCGCCAACGCAATGGCGAAGAAGATCGCGCCGATAGCAATGATAGCCAGGAACTGGGGCCAGACCACGTCAAAGCCCGCGCCCCGGTAAAGGATGGCCTGCGCCATCTTCACGAAATGGGTGGTGGGCGCGGCCAACATGACCGTCTGGACGAACTCCGGCATGCTTTCGCGCGGCGTCGAACCGCCGGACAGCATCTGCAACGGCAGCAGCACCAGCATCAGCAACAAGCCGAACTGCGGCATGGAGCGCGCGATCGTCCCCATGAAGATGCCGATGGAGGTCGTGGCGAACAGGTGCAGCCCCGCTCCGGCGAGGAACAGCGCGATCGACCCTTCGACGGGAACGGACAGTACCCCTTCCACCATCACGAAAAGCGCGAAAGCGCAGGCGACCAGGACAACGAGCCCCATGGCCCAGACCTTGCTGGCCATGATCTCGAACGGCGTCACCGGCATCACTAGCAGGTGTTCGATCGTGCCGTGCTCGCGCTCGCGGATCAGGGCCGCGCCCGTCAGCACGATCGACAGCATGGTGACGCTGTTGATGATTTCCATGACCGCGCCGAACCAGCTTTGCGCCAGCGTAGGATTGAACCGCACGCGCAGCGCCAGCTCGACCGGGACCGGCGTGCTCGCACGCGTGCCTTTCATGAATTCGGCAACTTCGCCCTGCACGATCTGCTGGATGTAGCCGCCGCCCGTGAAAGCCTGGCTCATCCGCGTAGCGTCAACGTTGAGCTGCAAGCCGGGTTGGCGTCCCGCAAGTACGTCTCGCTGAAAATCGGGCGGGATGTCGAGAGCGAACGTATAGCGCCCGGCATCCAGCCCCTTGTCCACTTCGTTCAGTCCCACGATCGAAGGGGGCGTGAAGTGCGGCGGATAAAAGGCGCCGGTTATCCGGCTGGAAAGCTGCGACTGGTCTTCATCGACGATCGCGATAGGCGCCTTGTGCAGCGTTTCCGGCATGGCGGTTGCCGCGACGTAGATCCCCACCGAGAACGAATAGAGGATCAGGAACAGCATCATCGGATCGCGCCACAGGCTGCGCAGTTCCTTGATGCCGAGCCGGTAGATGTTGGCCGCGTGGCGCATATCAGCTCTCCTGCTTACGCAGCAACGCGACACACAGCGCCAGGATGACGGGAAACGTCGCGAACAGCACGAGAAGGTCAGGCCAGAGGTCGGCGAAGCCCAGCCCCTTGGAAAAGACGCCGCGGCAGATGGTGACGAACCAGGTCGCGGGATATATCGATCCGATCACCGCGCCCGCCCCCTCGAGCGAGGACACCGGGTTGATCAGGCCGGAAAACTGCACGGCGGGCAGGATCGTGCCGATGGCGGTGGCGAACATCGCGGCAATCTGGCTGCGCATGAAGATGGAGAACAGCAGGCCGATGGCCGTCGCCGACAGCGTATAGAAGAGAGCGCCCAGCGTCATCGCGAGGAAACTGCCCGTCAACGGCACACCGAACATCGTGACGGCGAGGAACACCAGCAAGACATAGTTCAGCATGGCGAGCGCGACATAGGGAAGCTGCTTGCCCAGCAGGAATTCCACCTTGCTGATCGGCGTCACGTAGAAATTGACGATGGAACCCAGCTCCTTTTCCCGCACCACGCTCAAAGCCGTCAGCATCGCCGGGAACAAGAGCAGCATCATCGGAATCACGGCCGGCGCGATGGCTACAAGGCTTTTCACGTCCGGATTGTAACGATAGCGCAGCTCGATATTGACGAGACCCATCGATGGCCGCGCACCTGTTTCCTGCACGGCCATTTCACTGAGCCAGTGGGCATGCAGGGCCTGGACATAGCCTTGCACGGTCTCGGCCCGCTGCGGCATGGCGCCATCGACCCATACACCGATCTGCACCGGCACGCCCCGGCGCAGGTCGCGCGCGAAATTGGGCGGAATCTCCAGGGCCACGCTCAGTTCGCCCGAGCGCATCCGCCGGTCCAACTGGCTATAGTCGGTGATCGGCGGCCGTTCGATGAAATAGCGCGATCCGGCCAGGTTGAGGACGTAGTTCTCGCTGGTGGTCGTGCCGTCGCGGTCCAGCACGGCGAACGGCAAGTCCTCCACGTCCATGCTGATGCCATAGCCCATGATGAACATCAGGATGACGCTGCCCAGCAGGGCCAGGGTGGCGCGGATGGGATCGCGGCGCAATTCCAGCCCTTCGCGCCGGGCATAGCTCATCATCCGGCGCCGCATGAACCATGGGGAGCGGGCCGGTGCAGCCGAAATGTCCTGATCGGCCGCGGCAGGCGCGCCCGCAGGAACCGGATCGTCCCTCTTTTCTGTCGGCGTCTCGCCGCTCGCATCCTGAAGATAGGCGATGAACGCTTCTTCCAGGTCCGCCGCGCCGCGGTTCTCGACAATGGCGGCGGGGGTGTCGCTGACCAGCACCTTGCCCGCATGCATCAGCGATATGCGGTCGCACCGCTCCGCTTCGTTCATGAAGTGCGTGGAAATGAAGATCGTCACCTTGTCGCGCCGGGACAGGTCGATCATCATCTGCCAGAACTGGTCCCGCGCGATCGGATCGACGCCGGACGTCGGTTCATCCAGGATCAGCATTTCCGGCTTGTGGATCATGGCGACGGCTAGGCTGAGCCGCTGGCGCTGGCCCAGCGGCAAGGCGCCGGGCAACGCATCCATGATGCCATCCAGGCCGAACCGCTGCGCCATTTCCCTCACGCGGGCCGGCACTTCCCCGGCGGGAACATGGAAGAGCTGGGCATGCAGCTCGAGGTTCTGCCGGACCGTCAGTTCCGAGTAGAGCGAGAAGGCCTGGCTCATATAGCCAACGCGCCGGCGCGTCGCCATGTCGTCATTCTCGACCTCGCGGCCGAACAGCCAGGCCTGGCCTTCGCTGGCTTTCAGCAGGCCGGTCAGCATCTTCATGGTGGTCGACTTGCCGCAGCCGTTGGAGCCGAGGAATCCAAAGATCTCGCCGCGCTCGATGCGAAAATCGACATGATCGACTGCCGTGAAATCACCGAAACGCATGGTGAGCCCCTGCGCCTCGATGGCGATCTCGGCCTCGCCGCCGTCGCTGCGCGGCGGAATCTCCACCGGCTTGTGCCCGCGGCGGCGCTCCTCGGGAAGCATCGAGATAAACGCCTGTTCCAGCGACTGTTCGCCGGTGCGTGCATAGAAGTCGGCTGCGGTGCCGGTGGCCAGCACCTTTCCCGCGTCCATCGCGATTAGCCAGTCGAAGCGTTCGGCCTCTTCCATATAGGCCGTGGCGACCAGCACGCTCATGTGCGGGCGGTTCGCGCGGATGCGGTCGATCAGATCCCAGAATTGCGCGCGCGACATGGGATCGACGCCGGTTGTCGGCTCATCCAGCAGCAGGAAATCGGGATCGTGGATGAGCGCGCAGCACAAGCCGAGCTTCTGCTTCATGCCGCCCGAAAGCTTGCCCGCCGGGCGCTTGCGGAACGGCGCGAGGCCCGTGCTTTCGGTGAGGTCGGCAATGCGGCGCTCGCGTTCGGCCGCGTCCTGCCCGAACAACCGCCCGAAGAATTCGAGATTTTCGTCGATGGAGAGCGTAGGATAGAGGTTCTTGCCCAGCCCCTGCGGCATATAGGCGATGCGCGGACACACGGCGTTGCGGTGGCGGGCCTCGGCCATGTCGCCGCCCAGCACCTCGACCCGGCCCTCCTGGATGGCTCGCGCGCCCGCGATCAGGGAAAACAGGCTGGACTTGCCGACGCCGTCCGGGCCGATCATCGCCACCATGCGCCCGGCGGGGATTTCAAGATTCACATCATCGAGCGCCAGCACCTTGCCGTAATGCAGGCTCACGCCCGAAACGCGGGCGACAGCTTCCGTCATTGCGGCACGTTGACGGTCAGTTTCGCGGGCCATTCGGATTTCGGATCGATCCGCACATAGGCCATGCCCGGAAGGCCGGTCTTGACCTGGGTGATATAGCGATCGAGCAACTTGCGATCGATCTGCGCCTTCACGCGGAACATCAGTTTCTGGCGCTCGCTTTGCGTCTCCACCGTCTTGGGCGTGAACTGGGCCACATCGGCAACGAAGCTGACTTTCGCAGGGATCGCACGATCCGGAAGCGCATCGAGCACGATGCGTACATCGCTGCCCAGCGCCACCTTGCCCGCGACCGTTTCCGGCAGGAAGAAGGTCATGTAGACGTCGCCCAGATTGACCAGGTTGAGCACGCGCCCGCCGCCACCCACGACTTCGCCCGGCTGGGCGACGCGATATTGCACGCGGCCGGCCGTCGGCGCCTTGAGGTCGCTGTCGCGGATATCGGCCTCGATCCGCTGGATGGTGGCGCGCACGGCATCGACCTGCGAACGCGCGCCGATCACCTGGTTGCGCGCCGTCGTGATCGCCGCGTCGACGGCCGCGAGTTGGGCGCGAGCGGCCTCCACTGCCGCCGCCGCGCCTTCGACGCGGGCCTGATCGTCATCCCGTTCCTGCACGGCGGTCGCACCTTCTCGCGCCAGCGTTTCCGATCGCGCCAGCCGCTTGCGCGCCGCGTTCAGCTCCGCCTCACGCTGGCGGACGCCGGCGAGAGCCGCCGCCCGGTTGCTCTGCTGCTGCGCGACCTGGCTGGTCGCGATCTGGATGCCGTTCAGCGCCTGCGCCAGTTGCGCTTCGGCTTCGGCCCTCTGGGCACTCAGCACGTCCGTATCCATATGGGCGACGACTTGCCCCGCCTGCACGAACGCGCCTTCGTCGACCAGGATTTCGCGGATGCGGCCGGGCGATTTGGCGGAAACGTCGATTTCAACCGCTTCGATCCGGCCGTTACCGCCGACGATGCCTTCGGGCAAATCGCCGGGCTTGAGCACCTGCCAAAGGAGCAGAGCTACAACGACGAGCGCCGCCGCGATGCCGCCCCTGATGAGCCATGTCTTCCGGGACGCCGTCATCGCCTGTGTTCTCCGCCTTGATCGTTGCTGTCGTGGACGACTTCGGCGGGAAAGCCCCCGCCAAGCGCCGCGTAGAGGGCTATGCCGCTCGCCAGATGAGCGCGGCGCAACTGGATCAGCGCCTGTTCGGTGTCGAAAAGGTCGCGTTGCGCGTCCAGCACTTCCAAATAGGCCGAACGCCCGTTGTCGAACCGCAACCCGGCCAGCCGAGCCCGTTCGCGCAAGGCGTCCAGCGAGCTGCGCGCGGTGTCGATCCGCAACGCCAGTTGCCGGCGCCGGACCAGCGCGTCGGAAACATCACGAAACGCGCCCTGCACGGTCTTTTCATAGCTGGCCACGGCTTCGACCTGCCGCGCTTTCGCCAGATCGAGGTTGCCGGAAAGGCGGCCCGCATTGAACAGCGGCAGGGCGATCGTCGGGGTGAAGCTCCACGCGCGGCTCCCGTCGCCGAACAGCCCGTCGAGATCGGAACTCGCCGTGCCGAAGGCACCCGTCAGGCTGATATTGGGAAAGAACGCCGCCCGCGCCGCGCCGATATCGGCGTTGGCCGCCCGCAATTGATATTCCGCCGCCACGATATCAGGCCGGTTGACCAGAAGGTCGGAGGGCAAGCCCGGCGGAAGGGCGATATCCGGTCCGGTTTCGGCAAGACCGAGGGGCCCAGGCACGATCTCCACGGGCCGCCCGACCAGCAGCGCCAGCGCGTTGCGGTTCACGTCGCGGTCCTGCTCAAGCGCTTGCAGCGCATCCTGCGCCTGCGCCAGCAGCAACTGCGCCTGGGTCATTTCGAGCTTCGAGCCGGACCCGACTTCATAGCGGCGGCGCATGATCCGCAGTGAGTCCTCGCGCGTGACGATCGTCCGCCGGGCAAGCGCGAGGCGTTCCTCATATTCGCGCTCCAGCAGATAGCCATTGGCGACCTGCGCGATCAGGCCGGTGGCAACGGCGCGCTTCGCCTCTTCCGTCGCCAGATAACGATTGCGCGCGGCGTCGTTCAGGTTGCGCAGACGGCCCCAGAAATCGATTTCCCAGCTCGCGCTCACCTGCGCGGTGACCTGCTTGATGTCATAGCTCTGCGTGCCTGCGCCCGGCAGGCTGATGATGGAACGACCCCGCGTGCCGGTGCCGACGGCGTTGAGTTCGGGATAGAGCGCCGATCCCTCGATACGCCAGGCCGCGCGCGCCTGATCGACGCGGGCCGCGGCGATACGGATATCGCGGTTGTTCTCCAGCGCGGCCGCGATCAGCACACGCAGATGCTCTTCCCGGAAGAAATCATGCCAACCGATCCGCGCGATGGACGCGCCCAGCGCGGCTGGCGCGGGATAGTCCTGCGGCACCGGCTGGGCCGGCCGGACATTGGGCGGCGCGAAGGAACAGCCGGACAGGAAAGATGGCACGATCATCGCCGCCATGACGGCCCGGAACCCGCATAAACGGCCAGTAATATGAGCGCTGCGAGCCATCTAGTCCGGTTCCATTCTGGTTCAAACAGGCGGTACGCCTATGGGCAAGCACCTCTCCGGACTATTAGTATCTACACTTAGTGGTTTTGATATTGCCCGGTATCACTTGCCGATCAAGCGCGAAAGCTGGAATGAAGCAGCGATGGGCCGCGAGCGATTCATGAAAGATGACGGCGCCGCATCGGGAACCGGCTCGCGTCTGCCTGCCCGCGATCCCAGGGGAGGAAGGCCGCCACAGGAGGTCGCAGCCCGGCTTGGACATCATATCCTCGAGACGGCGCTTGCCCAATTCATCGCCGGCGGCGTCGAGGGTACGAGTATGGAAGCTATCGCCGCCGCCGCACAGACATCGAAGCGAACGCTCTATTCCCGCTTCGGCTCAAAGCTCGCCCTGCTCGTCGCCGCCATGGAACACAGCCTTGCCCGCTATCTCGATCCGATCGCGGCATCGGTCCCTCGAGGAAGCACCCGCAAAAAAATCGCCTATATCGCTCGCAGGATGCTCGACCTGTCGCTTCAAGGCGATGTCGTGGGCATCGAAGCGCTCATCATCTGGCTGGCAAACCACAATCCGGGCATGATGCGGGCACAGCCCGCGATCGGCACCCAGTTCGGCATCGATCTGATGCAGACGATCCTTGCCGAGGCGAGCGAACCGAACAGCGAGGAAGCAGGCGATCTTCCGTTCCTCGCTGCTTTTCTCTTCGACGCGCTGGTCACCGTGCCGCGCCAGCGCATCCTGCAGCGCCATGATCTGCACAACACCACCCGGACAAAGGCTGCCTATATCGAGCGAGCGCTCGACCTCATGGCAAAGGCCATTCCGTTCCTGAACGAAGGGCGCGGTAACCGCCTCACATCCTGAAGCCCTCGCCAAGATAGCGATGCCGGACTTCGGGGTTGTCGAGTACCGCTTCTGGGCCGCCCTCGAACAGCATCCTGCCCTGATCGATGATATAGGCCCGCTCGACCAGTTCGAGCATCTCATGCACATTGTGGTCGGTCAGAAGGATCGCCACGCCTTCTCGCTTGAGCTTTCGCACCATCGCCTTGACGTCGGCGATCGACATGGGATCGATGCCCGCGAACGGTTCATCGAGCAGGATGACCGAGGGCGCTGCCGCCATGGCCCTGGCGATCTCGCAGCGCCTGCGTTCCCCGCCGGACAACCGCTGTGCGGGAACGTCGCGAATGTGGGCGATATTGAACTCGGCAAGAAGTTCATCGAGCCGCGCGGCAGCTACATCGCGATCGGCGATATGCAGTTCGAGCACGGCCGCGATATTCTCCGCAGCCGTCATGCCGCGGAAGATCGATCCTTCCTGGGGAAGATAGCCGAGGCCCAGCTTCGCTCTTCGATCCATGGGAAGCGCGGTGACATCCTGACCGCCAATCTCGATCCTGCCGGCATCCACGCTCATCAGGCCGGCAATCGCATAGAAGCAGAGCGTCTTGCCGGCCCCGTTTGGCCCCAGAAGCCCCACGATTTCGCCTGCCCGCACTTCGAGCGCGACATCGTCAAGCACCTTCCGCTTGCCAAAGGACTTCTCGATCCCGGCGATCGAAAGAACCGTCGGCGCGCGCTCGACTGCGACCGGTCCGATTGACGCGGGCGCAAGCGGCTCGCTCTCCGAACGCGCGGCCGGCGATACGAGTTGGGCATCATGCCCGAGATTTCCGCCAAGGTCCCTCAAAAGCCGGGTCAGTACGCGTCTCCATCCCGGCCGGCCAGCACCAGCGCAACCGCTGCCATCATGGCGATCTCGCGGATCATCCATTCTCCTTCAATTTCCCGCAAAATTGCCCGGGATGACGACCGCCGTACACTGTATCTCCAGGCAATGCATCGCCATCGTGAACTATACCTAGTGGCTTTACGCTCAATGATTGAGGCTCCTTTTTCTCCAGCAGGCCATGGCCGAATATCCCCGCGCCCGCGGTTGCGACTGGCCGTCAGACAGCCGTCCGGTCGCAACCAAGCTCCGTGCGGCTTGCATTCTATCTTACCTATGCAGTACCGTTCGGCATAAGAAGAACCGGGAGGGGCGGCCCAAACATCTGCTGTGGAATCCTGTCGGAGAGACGAGGCACCTTCCAGCGGAACTCGGAGTATATAGTCATGGCCACGTCCCCTCCGCCTTCCGACGATCCGCTGGACGGAATCAGCGAAACGCTCGACCGCACGGCATCGGCGGCCATCGCGCAGACGACTTTCGGCCTTTCGCCGGCCACGCTCCTGCTTGCCATGGCCGATTGGGGGATTCATCTCGCCACGTCGCCGGGCAAACAAATGCAGCTTGGCGCCAAGGCCATCCGCAAGCATGCCCGGCTTTTCGACTATCTGCAGCGCCGCATGGAAGACAGCGAGGCCGAACCGGCCATCGAACCATTGCCGCAGGACCGGCGCTTCGCCGATCCCGCCTGGAAAGAATTACCTTTCAATCTCGTCGCTCAGGCCTTCCTGCTCAACCAGCAATGGTGGCACGCCGCGACGACAGGCATTGGCGGTGTCTCGAAACATCATGAAGACATGGTGGAATTCGCCGCACGGCAGATGCTGGACATGCTCGCGCCGACCAACTTTCTCGCCACCAATCCCGTTCTCCAACACAAGATCGCGGAAACAGGTGGCCAATGCCTGGTCGACGGCTTCCGGCACCTGGTCGAGGACATGCAGCACATGGCGCGCGGCCTGCCGCCGGTCGGCGCCGAAGCCTTTCGCGTGGGCGAAAACGTCGCCACGGCCAAAGGCAAGGTCGTCTACCGCAACAAGCTGATCGAACTGATCCAGTATGAACCGACCACGGACACCGTGCGGCCCGAGCCAATCCTGATCGTGCCCGCGTGGATCATGAAATACTATATTCTCGACCTGTCGCCCGAGAACTCGCTGGTCCGCTGGCTGACGGCGCAAGGCTTCACCGTGTTCATGATTTCGTGGCACAATCCCGGCAGTGCCGACCGTGACCTCGACATGGACGCCTACCGGCACCTCGGACCGATGGCGGCGCTCGATGCGGTGACGGCGATCACCGGCGCGACGGGCATCCATGCCATGGGCTATTGCCTGGGCGGCACGCTGCTCTCGATCGCGGCCGCGGCCATGGCGCGCGACGGAGATGACAGGCTCGCCAGCGTCACACTGCTGGCCGCACAGACGGAATTCAGCGAGCCGGGGGAATTGGGCCTGTTTATCGACGAAGGCCAGCTCAACCTGCTGGAGAACATGATGTGGAGCCGGGGCTATCTGGACAGCAGCCAGATGGGCGGCGCCTTCCAGATCCTGCGTTCCAACGATCTGGTCTGGTCGCGTGTGCTCGCCACCTACCTGATGGGCGAGCGCGAACCGATGAACGACCTCATGGCCTGGAACGCCGACGGCACACGGATGCCCTATGCCATGCACAGCCAGTATCTGCGCCGCCTGTTCCTCGACGACGACCTGGCCGAAGGAAAATACCGGGTGGATGGGCGAACCATCAACCTTGCCTCCATCCGCAAACCGCTGTTCGTGGTCGGAACCGAGCGCGATCATGTCGCGCCATGGCATTCCGTCCACAAGATCCACCTGCTGACCGGGGCCGAGATCACTTTCGTCCTGACCAGCGGCGGGCACAATGCCGGCATCGTTTCGGAACCGGGCCACAAGGGCCGCCGCTACCGCGTGTTGACCCGCGAGGTCGACGGCACCTCCTACGATCCCGAAGAATGGGCAAGCCGCGCCGAGCAAAAGCAAGGCTCATGGTGGACGGCGTGGGGAGAATGGCTGGCCGCGCGTTCGGGAGAACCTGGTGCGCCGCCGCCCATGGGCGCAGCGGACAAGGGCTATGCGGCGATCGCCGATGCTCCCGGCCATTATGTGCTGGAGCATTGAGCAATGACTGACGGAACCATGATCGAGAACCGCACCTTCGACGAGATAAAAGTGGGCGATACCGCCAGTATCTCGCGCACGCTGACCGAAGAGGACATCCAGCTTTTCGCGCTCGTGTCCGGCGACGTGAACCCGGCGCATATGGACGCCGACTATGCCGCGACCGACATGTTCCGCCGCGTCATCGCGCACGGACTATGGGGCGGCGGTCTCATCTCCGCCGTGCTGGGCACCGAACTGCCCGGCCCCGGCGCGATCTATCTCAGCCAGTCGCTGCAGTTCACGCGGCCGGTAGGCCTTGGCGACACGATCACGGCGTCGGTGACGGTGGCGGAAAAACGCGCGCACCATGATATCCTGTTCGATTGCCGCTGCGTCAACCAGGACGGCGAGGAAGTCATCAGCGGCCAGGCCGAAGTCAAGGCGCCGGCCGAGAAGGTCCGCCGCCCCCGTGCGGCGCTGCCGGAGGTCAGCCTGCGCGACCATGACGGCTACCGCAAGCTGATCGAGATGACCGCCAATGGCGTGCCGGAACCGACGGCGGTGGCTCATCCCTGCAGCGCGGCCGCCATGCTGGCCGCGATTGAAGCCGCCGAAGCCAATCTCATCATGCCGATCCTGGTCGGGCCGGAAGCGAAGATCCGCAAGGCGGCCGAAGACGCCGGCAAGGACATTTCGCCTTTCCGCATCGTATCCGCCGCCCATAGCCACGAAGCGGCGGCAAAGGCCGTGGACCTGGTGCGCGGCGGCGAAGCGAAGCTGTTGATGAAAGGCTCGCTCCATACCGACGAATTGATGGGCGCCATCGTGCGCTCCGCCACGGGCCTGCGAACCGAGCGCCGGATCAGCCATGCCTATGTCATGGACGTCCAGAACCATCCGACACCGCTCATCATCACGGATGCCGCGATCAACATCGCGCCGACACTCGAGGAGAAGGCGGACATCATCCGCAACGCCATCGACCTTGCCCATGTCATCGGCATCGCGGAACCGAAAGTGGCGATCCTTTCCGCCGTGGAGACTGTCAATCCCGCGATGCAATCCACACTCGACGCCGCTGCCCTGTGCAAGATGGCCGATCGCGGTCAGATCACGGGCGGCGTGCTGGACGGACCCCTGGCTTTCGACAATGCGATCAGCGAAGCCGCCGCGAAGGAGAAAGGCATCGTCTCGCCGGTGGCGGGCAAAGCGGAAATTCTCGTCGTGCCAAACCTGGAGGCTGGCAACATGCTGGCCAAGCAACTCACCTTCCTGGGCGGTGCGGACGCGGCAGGCATCGTGCTGGGCGCGCGCGTGCCGATCATCCTCGCCAGCCGGGCCGACAGCCTGCGCACCCGCCTCGCCTCCTGCGCGGTCGCGGTGCTGATGGCGCGCGCCGCCACCAAGGCCGCGCCCGGCCTGCCGGGGACGGCGAGCGCATGAAAGCCGTCGTCGCGATCAACTCCGGTTCGTCCAGCATCAAGTTCTCGCTGTTCACGCTCGATGGCCGGGACGGGCTGACGCTCTCGGCAGGCGGCAAGATCGAGAAGATCGGCATCGCGCCCAGCCTGCGGGCCCGCTCCGCGACGGGAGAAATCCTCATCGAGCGGGACTGGCCGGACGGCGCTGCGCTCAGCCATGCGGATCTCCTGGCGGACCTCTTCGCCTGGGCGGGAGATCATCCGCTGGAAGGGCGGGACGTGATCGCCATCGGCCATCGCGTGGTGCATGGCGGCCTGGACTTCGTCACGCCCCGCCTGGTCGATGCCGACCTGCTGGACAGGCTGGAAACGCTGTGCCCCCTCGCCCCGCTGCATCAGCCGCACAACCTCGCGGCGATCCGCGCGATCGCGAAGCTGAAACCCGACCTGCCGCAGGTCGCCTGCTTCGATACGGCCTTCCACCACGACAAGCCGGACGTCGCCTCGCGCCTGGCCATCCCGCGCAAGTTCCACGATCAGGGCATCCGCCGCTACGGCTTTCACGGCCTGTCCTATGAATATGTCGCAATGCGTCTCGCGGAGATCGACCCGGCGCTGGCCGCGGGCCGCGTGGTCGCGGCGCACCTGGGCAACGGGGCCAGCCTCTGCGCCATGCGGGACTGCAGGAGCGTCGATACGACCATGGGCTTCACTGCGCTCGACGGCCTGGTGATGGGCACGCGCTGCGGCACTATCGATCCCGGCGTGATCCTGCACTTTCAGCTCCGCATGGGCATGAGCGCGGCCGATGTGGAGGACATGCTTTACCGGCAGTCCGGCCTGCTCGGCGTGTCCGGCCTGTCGAGCGACATGCGGGCGCTCGCGGCCAGCGATGCGCCGGAAGCGGAAGAGGCGATGGCGCTGTTCGCCTGGCGCGCCGCGCGCGAGACGGCCGCGCTCGCCTCGTCGATGGGCGGGCTGGACGGCATCGTCTTCACCGCCGGGATCGGAGAGAACGACGCCGCGATGCGCCAGCGTATCTGCGCACGCCTCGCATGGCTGGGCGTGGAACTCGACGAACAGGCGAACGCTGCCGGCGCCCCGCTTGTCAGCACGCCCGGCAGCCATGTCGCGGTGCGCGTCATTCCCACCGACGAGGAACGGATGATCGCGCTCCACACCTTGCATGTGCTGGGGGAGAATCCATCATGAGGCGCGCGATAAGCCTTGCCGCCATCGCGCTTGCCACCCCTGCCGCGGCTCATGCCGCATCGCCCGTCGAAATCCTGATCAGCGATGCCGGGCAGGAGGACGAAACCGGCGCCGTTCTGGTCGATCTGCGCCTGCTCAATGACAGCGGCGATCCGCAGGGCATGGCCCTTCCGGACCGCATCGAAGCGCAGGTGGAGCAGAGCGGCGTCTCTCGCACCGTCTGGCTGGAGCGCATGGCGACGACGCCTCCAAACCCGATCATTCCACCTGGCGGTTTCACGCGCGCGACCTACCGGCTTGCGCGGAGGACCAATCTGTCGCTGGAAGGCGCCGCGATCTCCGTTCCCGCATGGGGCACGCGGCAGATCACGCTGGCATTGCGGCCCGCGGACCGAGGGGCGCAAATAGCCACGAACACCTCCGCGCAATCCGGGCCTCCCAACGCGCCGGGGTTGGAAAACAAGGCTGTGCCGCCTCCCTCGGACCGGTCGGCGGGCAACGCCTTTTTCGCCAACCTGTCGGCCTATGAACCGATCTATGCTGTCTATGGTCCGAGCACCGACAGCGCCGCACGCATCCAGATCAGCTTCAAATATCAGATTTTCGGAACGAGACGCGCCCAGGGCTTGCCACTTTCCTGGCGCGACGGACTGCATTTTGCCTATACCCAGCGCATGTTCTGGGATCTTGGCGCGGATTCCTCGCCGTTTCGTAACATCGACTATCAGCCGGAACTCTTCTACCTGACCCCTTCAGCTACGTTGACACGCGGCATCTCGCTGAGCGCACAGGGCGGCTTTCGCCATGAATCCAACGGTCGCTCCGGTCTCGATTCCCGCAGCCTCAACACGCTCTATGTGGCGCCGATGGCCGCCTTCCCACTGGGCGGCGGCTATCGCCTGTCGGTAGCTCCGCGCTTCTCCCTCCTTGTCGGCGACAAATCCGACAATCCCGATATCCGCCGCTACAGGGGCAATAGCTCGCTCTTCCTGGAAGTCGGGAAAGATGACGGCCTGCGCCTTACGACATCCACGCGGTTCAGCGTCTCCAGCGGCAAAGGCGCACTCGCCGCCGATCTTTCCTATCCGCTCTCGCGGCTATTGGGTGGGGGACCCGACTTCTATCTCTTCGGCCAGAGCTTCATCGGCTATGGCGAGAATCTGCTCGACTATGATCGCCATACGACCCGTTTTCGTCTGGGCGTGGCACTGGTGCGTTGAAACCCGCCTTCATGCACATCACGCACTTGAGCGACGCCTCCTGCGACATCAGCGCTTCCTGCTCGACTTGAGGTTGCACTCTGGCAATAGTCGACACGCTCACAGCAAAAGTTCCGAGTCACCAAGAAGGAGCCCTTCACATGCCGTCACAATCGAGGCGCTATTCCAGCCCCTATGGTATGGCCGACCCGGCATTGGAGACCAGTTGGGGCTGGGTCCTGGCTTATGGGCTGCTCGTGATCCTGATCGGCGTTTTTGCGCTCCTCAACCCAATCGCGACGGGCTTCGCGACAGGTGTTTTCCTTGCCGTGGCGCTCCTCATATACGGAATACTGGCTATCGCGGCCGGGTTGTCCTCGCTCTCCCGGCGCGCACGCTGGATCGAGATCCTCCTCGGCGTGCTGAGCCTCGTCGCGGCCGCCATCACTTTCTTCAATCCCTTCGCCGGGGCCTTGACGCTCGTCGCGCTGATCGGCGCCTGGTTGCTCATCATCGGCGTTTTCGAAATCGTCGGCGCATTCCAGTCTGCGCATGACCGGGGCTGGCGCCTGCTACTCGGCGTTCTCGACACTGTTCTGGGCGGTCTCCTCCTGTTCAGCGATCCCGCGACCGGACTTGCCTTCCTGGCATTGGCGGTCGGCCTGAGCTTCCTGCTGCGAGGAACCTTCCTCATCATCCTCGCCATGGGTCTGCGCCGCATCGGTAAGCTATAGACTTAGTGCGGCAAGGGTGCCCTGCCCCGAACAACAAAGGAAACGCCAGGATGATCGGAGGATACAAACCGCTTTCGGTCTTGCTCATCCTGGCGGCAACGGTCGGAAATGCTCCGGCATCGAGCATTTCCGGGACTATCTGGCGCAACCCTGCAAACAGTGTGCATATCCGCGCGCAACCGTGCGACGACAGGATGTGCGGTGTCGTCGTCTGGGCTAACGACAAGGCGAAAGCCGATGCGCGCAAGGGCAGCCCGGATCCTCTGGTGGGCGCACAGCTGTTTCGTGATTTCGAGCAGGAGCAGCCCGGCGTGTGGCGCGGCCGCGTTTTCGTGCCCGATATCGGCCGGACCTTCACCGGGCGCGTCACGGTACTCGACAGCAACAGGCTCGAGGCGAACGGCTGCCTCGTCGGGCGCATCGGGTGCCGGTCGCAGATCTGGACGCGCGTCGAGAAGTAGACGCATGGATTGACAGGCTGAAAGACATCTCTCCCATCCGGCTCGCTGACCCTGCGCAAATGCGATAACGCCGAAGGCGAAATGACCGCGTGCCTGATTCTCTTCCTGATCGTCCTTGGTATCAACCTGTTGCCCGCGTTCGGTCCCCCGACATGGTCGATCATCGTTCTCTATGGCCTGACGACCGATCTGCCTGTCGCCTTGATCGTGTTCATTGGCGCGCTCGCGGCCGCTCTTGGACGTTTGCTGCTTGCCTGGGGCTTTCGATTTCTCAAGGACTATTTGCCCGCGAAACAAAAGCGCAACCTCGAAGCAGCGAAAAAAGTCGTCGAGGACCGACCGAAAAGCGCGATTTTCGGGCTCGCACTGTTCGCTCTCTCTCCGCTTCCCTCGGCGCAACTGTTCGAAGCGGCCGGCCTTGCGGGTATCAGGCTGGGGAAGTTCACAGCAGCGTTTTTCGTCGGGCGTCTCGTCTCCTATTCGATCTATGCCGCGACAGCAGGCGTGATCCGCAAATCGAGCCTGGGTGACGTCTTTACCGAGCGCCTCACCAGTCCGTGGGGCATCGCGATGCAGATCGGCATGATCATCCTGCTTGCTGCGCTCGCCCAGATCGACTGGAGCAGATTTCTGCGCTCCGACAACGATCCGCGCTCAAGCGCATGATCTCAAGGAAACAGGTCCCCGTCGCAGACGGTCCATTCGTCGGCAACACGCAAAATTGAAGACGGCGCCGAAAGCCTGCTTGGGTCAAAGCTGCGATTCCAGCGGCAGAAGGCCAATGGCCTGTGCGGTTAGTCTGCGCCAGAACGAGGCTTCCGGTTCCCGGTCGTATCGGACGGGCACGCCGTTCCGGCTCCCGGCCCATTCCACGTCGCCATCCGACGTCAGACAGACCTCATAGCTGCGGGAGGGCGCGGTATCGCGCTGCCAGATGGCAGCCATCTTCCGGGCCAGGGCCTCGGACTCGAAGAGGACGCCCATTTCCGTGTTGAGGGAAGCCGAACGAGGATCCAGGTTCATCGAGCCGATGAACCCCATATGCCCGTCGGCAGTGAAAGCCTTGGTGTGCAGGCTTGCCCGGCTCGATCCTCGCAGGGAAAAGTCCCGCTCCTGATGCTCGGGCCGCAATTCCCAGAGCTTGATCCCTGCCTCGAGCAGCGGAACACGGTAGCGCGCATAACCGCCATGGACCGCGGCGACATCGGTTGCCGCAAGAGAATTGGTCAGGACCGAGACCGAAACCCCCTTTGCCGCAATCGCGGCGAGCGCCGCCGTGCCTTCCTCGCCGGGGATGAAATAGGGCGAAGTGATTTCAAGCCTTTCCCGCGCCGCATCGAAGACCGGCAGCAGGTCGTGCATCAGCCAGTTCTTGCCCTCCTTGCCCAGCACTTTGCGCGGCGGATCGGCGATCACGCGGGCGGCGCGAGTCCAGTCGGGCCGCGTGGTCTCGGGATCGAGAAGCGAGAGCCGTTTGGCGATGCGCTCCAGATAGGGGCGCGCGGCAGCCTCATTGGCAGCGTTGCTCAATTCGGCGGCGATCCGCGTCAGCGCCACGCCAGGATCTTTCAAGGGCGAAAGCCTATCGACCGGCAACGCCAGGCCGCTGTTCCAGTAATCGTCGAAGATCTTCTCCGTCTGGGCGACGGCTGGCCCCATCACCAGCACGTCCATGTCGCGGAAATTGGTTTGCGTCGCGGCATCGAAATAGGCGTCGCCGATATTGCGCCCGCCAAGGATGGCGACGCGGCCATCAGCGATCCAGGCCTTGTTGTGCATGCGCCGGGTCACGCTGAAGGCGCGCAGCATCATTTCGATGCCGCGCCGCAAGCCGCCCTGCCGCGCCCGGGTCGGGTTGAAGATACGGATCTCGATATGCGGATGATGCGCCATGGCGATCATCGCATCAGATGTATGGCTGGTGCCGATGTCGTCGATCAGGATCCGCACCCTGACGCCGCGATCGGCCGCGGACAGGGCCTCGGCCAGAAGAAGGCGGCCGGTCAGATCGTCGTGCCAGATGTAATACATCAGATCGAGCGAGCGCTCGACCTTGCGCGCCGACAATCCACGTGCCGCGAAGGCGTCGAGATTCTCGTCCAGCAAAAGCAGGCCGCTCTCACCGGGGTGCGCATCCGTCGTGGCGCCAATACGCTGATCGAGCGGCGTCCGGCCGCGTTCGA
This sequence comes from Caenibius tardaugens NBRC 16725, assembly GCF_003860345.1. GTDB lineage: Bacteria > Pseudomonadota > Alphaproteobacteria > Sphingomonadales > Sphingomonadaceae > Caenibius > Caenibius tardaugens. The sequence goes on along the minus strand of NZ_CP034179.1, from coordinate 3,725,428 downwards.
TCGACAGTGCGTAGGAAGGCTCCCCCTGCGCGCGACTGGCGAACAGGCCGTAGACCCAGGTCGCGAGCATCGACGCCGCGACGAAGCCCAGGCAGGCAAGGATGACGATCCGGATCAGACGGCAGCATCCGCCTGCGGCTGCTGGCGCACGAGCAGGACATCGCAATCGAGACGGCTGAGCAGCGCCCGCGCCGTGCTGCCGAGCACCGCCACCGTCAGGGCCGATCGACCGTGCGTTCCGATCACGGCCAGGTCGGTTTCGCTCAGCTTCACATGATTGCGGACAACCTCGCAAACCTCGCCATAGTCGACATTGATATCCAGCCTGTCGCGTGCGTCGGCGGGCAGATCGGTCCTGTCCAGAAAGGCATCCAGATCATAGGCTATCCTGGCCTGCAGCGCAGCTGCCGGCCCTTCCCGGCCCCGAAGTGCCTCCAGCGGCACGTGATAGGCGTGAACGAGAGTGATCTCGGCAGCGGGGAATGCGGCCATGGCCGTGCGAAGCGCCTGGGCCGAGCAGCCGGAGAAATCGGTTGCGACCAAGACCCGGCGATAGTGGTGCTGAGTCTTTTCCTTCACGATAAGCACCGGCGCATGAGCATGGCGTATCATGCGCTCCACGGTCGTGCCGATCAGGAAATCCCCGATATCGTCATGGCGCGAGATGCCGGTCACGATGAGATCCGCCCCGCATGCGGTTGACGCTTCCAGCACCGCCTGCGAGACGGCGCCGGTGGCGAGGCGTGTCTCGACCGGAATATCCGGGTCCGCCACCTCCGCCCGCAAGCGGGCATGAAGGCGACTCTCGGCAGCCTGCAGTCCGTCGAGCATGTCTGCGGGATCGGGATCCCTCTGAACATGGAGAAGAACCAGATGTGCGCGCCACTCGCTCGCCAGCTGTATCGCGCGGTCGCGGGCTCGGTCGCAGCGACCGCTAAAATCGGTTGGAAACAGAATCGTTCGCGGGGTCATATCGACGCAACATAGCAGCAGTGGTCCGCCAACCAAGGAACGTGTCGCCGTGTATTTGCAGGACGGACAGAAATGTTCTTCGGCAAGGATTCGCTGGCCGTCGCGAAGCAGACCGATATTATGGCCTGATCAGAAGAGGATGGATAAGATCACAACACCAGACATCATATTGCGAACCCCGACGCTCACTGCCGTGGCAACGGCCGGCGCATCCCACGCACCATCGACACGCTTCTCGCGCCGAACGCTTCTTGCCGGCACCATGACTGCCGCGCTCTGCCTGACCGCCGCTCCGATCCGCGCTATGGCGCTTGATCCAGGATCGATCGCGGCGAGCGTGGAAGCGTTACGGCCAGGAGAGTTCCTGTGGGCGCCCGAAACGGCTCCCGATGGTCCGGTGGTCATCATCGTCAGCCTCGCCAGGCAGCGGGCCTATGTCTATCGCAACGGCGTCCTGATCGGCATCTCGACCGTTTCCACCGGCGCAGCCGGCCACGAAACGCCCACCGGGGTTTTCACCATCCTCCAAAAGAAAGTCGCGCACAGATCGAACCTCTACAATGACGCGCCGATGCCCTACATGCAGCGCCTCACCTGGGACGGGATTGCCATGCACGCCGGCAATCTTCCGGGCTATCCCGCCTCGCACGGATGCATCCGGTTTCCCCTGACGTTCGCCGAGCACCTCTATGATGTCACGCAGCTTGGCCTGACGGTCATCATCACGCAGGCAAGCGAGATTCCGCGCTTTGCCCCAGCTCCCCGTATCCTGCAGGATACGGCCCGGCGCTCGTCGTTCGGGAATGCCTTTTTGACGGTCTGGCAGCCAGAGAAAGCACTCACAGGGCCGATCTCCATAATCGTCAGCGCGGCGGACCAGCGCGCCGTGGTGTTGCGAAACGGCATCGAAATCGGTTCGGCGCCTGTCGCCATCCGCGGCAAGATCTCCGGCCTTCAGGCCTTCAACCTCGCCTCCATCGACGAACACGGGACGCATTGGATGTTCCTCCCTGTATTTGGCGGTGCACAGACGGGGGAAGTCTCGCGGCAGGACCGGGAGCGGCTAATCCTTCCCGAGGACTTCAGACGGGGCCTGCTGTCGGTGCTCAAACCGGGAAGCACGCTGATCGTCACGGCCGATACCCTCGAAAGCGGGAGTACAGGCACATCCCTGACCGTGCTCACGGGCGAGGATGCCCAAGCGGATACAAACGAACGATGACGTTGTGCAATCCCGACTTCGCGTCCATCGCAGCGTCTTACCGCCTGATTCCAAACAATCCCCTGCCGTAATTGCGAAGACCGGCCTAATTACGACATACTCACCAGAGGATTTGACTTCGATGTCCCGATCATTGCGCGTTCCAGTTTCCCTTGCCGCCGCCATCCTGCTGGGGCTGTCCTCGGCGGCTCCGTCACTGGCTGAAACCGCGCCCGCTGCGCCACCTTCGGCCGACGCCACGGCAATCGCGGTACCCGACGGATTTGAGTTGGCGCCGGACGGCACAACTCTTGTCCACGTGGCCAGCGGCCTGCGCTTCCCGGAGGAATTCGAGGGCTTTACCCGCCTCAGGGAACGGGCATTCGATCCGGGCGGCGAGTATATCGCCATCGGCTACGACCGGCCACTCGGCACCGGCGACGATCGCATCGTGGTGCGGATGGCGGTGGTCCATATCGACCAGATGCCGCCACGCGACCACTATATGATCATGCGTCAGGCTACGATGTCCCATTTTGCCGCGCCGACCATCGTGTCGGAAGGACCGGCGACGATCCCAACCAATCGCCGCCTCAAGGCCTATCGCGGAACTTTCACCGGCTATCGCGACGGCAAACCATGGCGTTCCAGCCTGACGACAGTCGACTATGGCTATTGGAGCGGACGCATGACGGCCGCCTATCCCGAAAGCGAAGCTGCCGAAGCTGAGAAATATCTTGGCGTGCTGCTGGCGGAAATCCGCGCGCAGCGCCCAAAGGCGCCGAAACGGTAGACTGGGGACGATGCCCGCGCGAAACCGCTCACTTTGACGGAGCAAGCAGCGAGAGGAGGCGCCGCCAATCTTGTTCGATCATCCGCCAGCGAAAAACGGCAAGCATGTGGGTCAGCAATCGGGAAAGATAATTCCTTTCCCGTGATCGGGCTACGATTTCGTGGACCTCCCTTTCGGTCCACGGCTTCCATTGTCCAGCGACGGCGATCATGTTCGAGCGGAAGGCCGTATCGCTTCATCTCGCAATATACGCTCGGTTTCCGTTATCCGAATGGGGATTGCCGCAGTTATTGAGCGACGTAGTGCAAGTTATCCTTGCCCAGTTCGGCTCCCGTTCCGCTATTTCCTGGGCTGGAAGCTGATGCGGCTTGTAAGCCCCTCTAACGCGCCTCTCACTCATACGCGACGTTCCGCAGCGATCAAAGCGGCCTGATAGGCCGCATCCTCACCCATAATCGCACGCGCTGTCGCGATTAGTTCAGGACTCGCATTACGTGGACGACCCGTATCGAACGGGGGGCTGGATCATATTCGATCGCGAGTTACGTAATTTTTGCAGTCTCTTCACCCCGAAGTTTCGCAAGAAGACGGATTCCGAAATCGATCCCCGCGGTCATGCGAAGGCCAAAGCTGTGAACATAGCCGTCATGCACGTCGAAACCATATTGGAGGCAGCCGTCGAACCGGATGATCTGGAATTGGCGCTGCCTCTCATGAGCCGCCTGCAGGAGGCCATGATCACATGAACTAGGCCGGGTCTCTCCAATCTCTATGGATTCAAGCGTGACGGCCCCTTCACCGAGTGCCGATTTCAGCGTGGTGCGACAAATGTAGACCGATTCAAGTAGGGATTGCTGAGCTATGCCGGCTACCAATCATCGTCAGGGTTTCGTCAGGAAAGACTGTTGAACTTTTTCACGGCATTTTACGAAGGACACCATGAGCCGACTAAGATCCCATCCCGAACGCCATGCGGTGTCACGCATCGGCTGGCTACGCGCGGCAGTGCTGGGAGCCAATGATGGGATCGTTTCGACCGCGAGCCTCATCGTCGGCGTCGCAGCCTCCGGCGCGGGCAAGGCCAATATCCTGGTCGCAGGGATGGCGGCGCTGGTGGCAGGCGCCATGTCGATGGCCGCCGGCGAATATGTCTCGGTCAGCTCTCAGGCGGACACGGAGAATGCCGACCTCGCCCGGGAAAGAGGTGAACTCGCCGTTCAACCGGTGCTCGAGCATCAGGAACTGGCGGACATCTATGTCAAACGCGGTCTGAATGAGGAACTGGCCCGGCAGGTAGCCGACGAACTAATGGCAAAGGATGCGCTGGCCGCGCATGCCCGCGACGAACTCGGCATTTCCGAAGTCGTGACCGCCCGCCCTATCCAGGCCGCGCTCACATCCGCCGCAACTTTCAGCACAGGCGCCCTCATGCCCCTGATGTTGGTCGCCGTCGTTCCGCATGATAGCCTCGTCGCAATCGAGGTCGCGGCAACCCTGTTGTTTCTCGCACTGCTGGGCGCGCTTGGCGCCTGGGCCGGGGGCGCCCGCCCCATGAAATCAATCCTACGGGTCACATTCTGGGGCGCGCTGGCCCTGGCTGCGACCGCGGGCATCGGGAGGCTGTTCGGAACAGTGGTTTGAACCACGCTGCTCACATCGTCAGGATTCGGTCAGTGAACACCCGTAGCCCTTCCAGCTGGAAAGGCGAACGTGATGACAAATTCTGAATATACAAGGACATTCAAGGTTTGGGACACGCCGCTACGGCTATTCCATTGGCTGCTGGTCCTAGCGATCTCGATCGCGTTTCTCTCTTCCGACGACGATAGTCCGATCGCATCGTGGCATATGGTCGCAGGATGGTCTGCTGCTGCCTTGCTTGCGTTCCGTCTGATCTGGGGCTTCGTCGGAGGCGAGCATGCCCGGTTCGTGAATTTCATTCGGCCAACAGCAATCGCCACCCATGCACGCGACCTTCTAGCTGGCCATCCTCGACGTTCCGTGGGTCATAATCCACTGGGCGCGATCGCAGTCGTGGCGCTGATCGGATTGACCGGAATCGTCATCTGGAGCGGCAGCAGCGTTGCGGCAGGCGGCATGGACAAAGACCTTCATGAAGCCCTCGCCTACAGCCTGCTTGCTTTGATCGGGCTTCATGTCGGCGCCGTGCTGTTGATGTCGCTGCTCACCGGCGAAAACCTTGTTCGCGCGATGATCAGCGGCCGCAAGAAGAACAGCCTCTATCCGAATGTGCGTGAGGCTCGGGGACCAGGCTTGTTTGCGGCTCTACTTGGTGCCGCAGCGATCGTTCTGGCAATCATCGCCATTGTCATGGTGGATCCGACCGCCTTCGCGCCGCAGCAACGCCATTCCCATCACGGTTCGCACGAGGAAAGGGATTGAAAACATCGGTTGATGGTCTGGTAGAAAGCTTCAATCCTTCTTGCCTTTCGTTCCTGGTGGAAAGTCTACATTAAACCCATGCGCCTTCTCATCGTCGAAGATAATGAGCGAATGGCGGCACTGATCGCCGACGGTCTTCAGCGCCGGGGCTTCGTGTGCGATGTTGCCCATGATCTCGCACAAGCCGACGCTGCGATGGGCAGCGCGAGCTATGATGCCATCATACTCGACCTCGGCCTGCCCGACGGCGACGGGATCGACTGGCTCGCGAGCCGCCGAAAATATCAGCAGATGCCGCCTGCCATCATCCAGACCGCGCGTGGGGCGCTGGAGGATCGCGTCACCGGTCTCGATTCCGGCGCAGACGATTATATCGTCAAACCCTTCGAGATCGACGAGCTCGCCGCGCGCATCCGCGCCCTGCTGCGCCGGCCTGGCGTTCGAACCCAGCCCGTCATCGAAGTCGGCATGCTGCGTTTCGACACGGCAAGCCGCTCTGCCAGCATTGGCGATCGCGAGATCGACCTTTCGCGCCGCGAGGCGGACCTTCTGGAACTGCTGATGCGGCGAGCCGGCACGGTGGTCCATCGCGAAGTGATCGAGAACGCGCTCTACAGCTTCAACGATCCGGTGACCCCCAATGCGGTCGAAGCCGCCATTTCGCGTCTGCGCCGCAAGCTCGAAGACACGGGCGTGGCCGGCGCGCTCCATACCGTTCGGGGTGTCGGCTATATGCTGAAGGACGGGAAGGCATGACCGTGCAGCGCTCCATCTCACGGCGCCTCAAACGCGGTTTGGGCCTGATTGGTGTGGCGGGCACCGTTCTGCTGCTGGCGGCGGTCGCCTTCTTCTACAGTGTCACCTTCACACATCTCGATGCACGCGCGGCGATGATCCGCGCGATCAAGGAAATGCTTGAGCATGTCGCTCTGCCGCTTGTCGTCCTGCTCGTTCCCGTCGCGATCATGGTGCTCCGAGTGATCCGCCAGGCCTTCGCACCGCTGGAAGATGCCGCCGCCCGGATCGAGGCTGCACAGGGCCACGAACGAGGGTTCCGCATCGATGCGTCGCAAATGCCCGCCGAGGCGCTACCCTTCGTCTATGCGGTCAACGATCTGTTGGCGCGGCTCGATCAGGCCGCGCGGCGGCAGGAAGCGTTCGCCGCCGACGTCGCGCACGAGTTGCGCACGCCGCTCGCCCTCCTGTCTCTCGAACTCGACCGGCTTGACTATGACGACGCCGCGCGCCTCAAGGAAGACGTGGCGGCCATGCGCCGGCTGATCGACCAACTCATGCTGCTCGCGCAGATCGACGCGGCGGAGGCCGCCCAGACCGCTCCCGAACAGGTGTCACTCGCGGATGTGGCGAGCGAGGTCGTCAGCGCCGTGGCGCCGGGGATCATCGCACAAGGCAAGCTGATCGCGTTCGATACCCGCGGTCAGGCTGCGGTCGTGAACGGCAGGCGCGAAGCGATTGCGGCAGCGCTGCGCAATCTGATCGAGAATGCCGCGCGCGTGACGCCGGCTGGTGGCACGATCCAGGTCTTCGCCGGCCCCCACGCGCTATTGGGCGTGCGGGACGAGGGCCCTGGGCTGGCGCTCGAAAGGTTGCGCGACCTTGTGCAACGCCACCGCCGCGCCGACCATGCGAGCAAGGATGGCGCCGGCCTCGGCCTCGCTATCGTCGACCGGATCATGGCGGCCCATGGCGGCACGCTTGAGACCGATCCGGCCGACCGTGAACTGGTGCTGCGTTTTCCCGCGACCTGATCTTCAATCCTCATATCCCGTCAGGGTTCGGTCAGGAACGCTCCCTAGCCCGAGCGCATGTCCAGACGATACACCCTCATTGCGGGCGCCGCGACGATCGCCTTGATTCTATCAGGCCTGTGGTGGTTCGCCAGTCGGCCGGTCGAGACGGGCAACTCCGCGCCGGCAAGCAACGCCCAACCGACAGATGGGATCCTGGCGGTGGATGCGCGCCGCGCCGCGCAGATGGGTATCCGCCTTATGCCCGCGACGGCAGCCGCGGATGCGGCGCTCGCCACCATCCCCGCGATGATCGAGCCTCCCGCCAACGCCCGGGTGGCGGTGGCCGCGACCTTTCCCGGCACCGTGTTGCGGACTCTCGTGGTCGAGGGCGACAGCGTGCGGCGGGGCCAGCCGCTGGCGATCATCGCCAGCCGCGACGTGCTGACGATCGGCGCGGACCTCAGCCGCGCGAACGCGCGGCGTGGCGTAGCCGAGGCCAATGCCGCGCGGCTCTCCCTGCTCAGCCGCGAAGGCATCATCGCAGGCGCGCGCGCTGACGAAGCCAATGCCATCGCAGCCGAGGCTCGCGCCGACGTTTCGGAAAAGTCGCGCATCCTGGCGATGGTGGGCGGTCATGGCGCCAGCGGCTCCTATACGCTGACGGCTCCTATCGCGGGTCGCGTCACCAGCGCCTCCATCCAGACCGGCAATCCGGTGGACGGCACCACCGCGCCCTATGTGATCGACGCGACGGATCGCTATGAAGTGGTCGGCCAATTGCCCGAACGGCTGATCGGGCAAGTGCGCCCCGGCATGAGCGTGCGGCTACTTCCCAACCTCACCGGCCGGATCGTCGCGGTGGGAACGGCCATCGATCCCGCGACCCGTTCGGCCGGCCTCAAGGCGGAGATTCCGGCCGGACCCGGTGTTGTCGCGGGGCGCGCAACCAGCATCGTCATCGTCGGCCCGGCGCCGGCGGGCGCGGTCAGCGTGCCCGATACGGCGGTCACCATGATCGACGGCAAGCCGGTTGTGTTCGTGACCGCGCGCGGCGGCTTTGCCGTGCGCGCCGTGACCGGCGGCGGCGGCAGTGATGGCCGCACGGTGCTGCTCTCCGGGATCAGGCCCGGTGAACAGGTGGTGGTTTCCGGTACGAGCGCGCTCAAGGCGCTCGCCACCGCGCAATAGGCTCTCCCGATGCTGCGTTCGCTTGTCGCCACCGCGCTGTCCTATCGTCTGCTCGTCCTGATCCTTGCCGCCGCCACGGCCGGGCTCGGGGTCTGGGCTTTTGTCAACTTGCCGGTCGATGCCTATCCCAACATCGCGCAGACCCAGGTGAAGCTGATCCTCAAAGCCCCCGGCATGACGCCGGAGGAGGTCGAGAGCCGCGTCATCACGCCGATCGAGACGGAGATGCTCGGCATTCCCAACCAGGCGATCCTGCGCTCGAGCGCCAAATATGCCATCGCCGACATAACCATCGACTTTACCGACGGCACCGACATCTACTGGGCGCGCCAACAGGTCGCCGAACGGCTGGCGGGCGTGACGGGCGATCTGCCTGCTGCCGTGACCGGCGGTCTCGCGCCGATCTCGACGCCCCTGTCCGACGTCTACATGTTCACGATCGAAGGGCCGCTGTCTCTCCAGCAGAAACGCGAACTGCTCGACTGGACGATCCGCCCGGCGCTGCGCACAGTGCCCGGCGTCGCGGACGTGAACGCGCTGGGCGGCTATGTTCGTACCTTCGAGGTCCGGCCTGATCCGGTGGCGCTGGCGAGCGCGAAGCTCTCGATCTCCGATCTGCGCACCGCGATCGAAAGCGGCAATCGCAATGACGGCGCGGGGCGCCTGACCGATGGCGAGGAATCGCTGATCGTCCGGGCCGTGGGCGCGATCCGCAGCGTGGAGGATCTGCAAACGCTGGTCATCGCCAGCCGGGACGGCCGCATCGTCCGCCTGGGCGACGTCGCCACAGTCGGCACCGGCAGCCTCACCCGCTATGGGGCGGTGACGCGCGGCGGCAAGGCCGAGGCGGTGGAGGGCCTGGTGATCGCGCTGCGCGGCGCGGATGCGCGGGCGGTGGTCGATGGCGTGCGGACGCGGCTTGCCGGGCTTCAGCACAGATTGCCCGCAGGCACGCAGATCCATGTCTTCTACGATCGCTCCGATCTGATCGGGCGCGCGGTCGGCACGGTCGAGGAGGCGCTGCTGGAAGCGACCGTGCTGGTCGTCGTGCTGCTGATCCTGTTCCTCGGCGACTGGCGTGCGGCCACGATCGTCGCGGCGACCCTGCCGATGGCCGCGCTCATCACCTTCCTGTTCATGCGCGTCATGGGGCTGTCCGCGAACCTCATGAGCCTCGGCGGGCTCGCCATCGCGATCGGGATGCTGGTCGACGGCGCGGTGGTGGTGGTCGAGAATGTCGTCGAGCGCCTGAGCCATGCCCAGGGCGAGGACACGCCCCGACTCAACCACGTATTCCGCGCAACCAGCGAGGTGATCGTGCCGGTGTCGGCGGGCATCGTCATCATCGCGCTCGTGTTCCTGCCCCTGCTTTCGCTGCAGGGGCTGGAGGGCAAGCTGTTCGCGCCCGTCGCGCTCACCATCGTCTTCGCGCTCGCGGGCTCCCTGCTGCTCGCCCTGACGCTGGTGCCGGTCCTTGCCTCCTTCAGCCTCAGGAGCGGCCATCATGGTGAGCCATGGATCATGCGGCAGATCGGCCCGCGCTACCAGGCGCTGCTCGACGCGGCGTTCGCGCACAAGAAGCTGGTCTATGGTCTCTCCGCCACCGGGCTGGTGCTGGCGGGCCTCGCTTATGGCGCGGCCGGGAAGACCTTCATGCCGACGATGGACGAAGGCTCGGTGATCGTGCAGCTTACCAAGCTGCCCTCGATCAGCCTGGACCAATCGGTGGCCGGCGACATGGCGGTGCAGCGCGCGCTCCGCACCGTGCCGGAGGTGGAGGACGTGATCGCCCGCGTCGGCTCCGACGAGATCGGTCTCGATCCGATGGGACCGAACGAGACCGACAGCTTCGTCCAGTTGAAGCCGCGCTCGCAATGGCGCGGGGACAAGGATTTCGTCGTCGGGGAAATGCGCAAGGCGCTGGACGGCCTGCCCGGTATCCAATCGAGTTTCACCCAGCCGATCGAGATGCGCGTCTCGGAGATGCTCACCGGCGCGCGCGGCGATCTAGCGGTCAAGATTTTCGGGCCTGACACCGCAACGCTCGCCGAGCTCGCGGGTCGGATCCAGGATATCCTGTCCGGCATCCACGGCTCATCGGAGGTCCTGACGGTCGCCAACGACAATGTGGACTATCTCCAACTCGACATCGACCGCGCGGCGGCGGGGCGGTTCGGGATGCCGGTCGACCAGTTCCAGGACGCGCTGCGCGCACAGGTCGAGGGCGTGCGGTCCGGGGTCGTGGCCGAAGGTCAGAAACGCATTCCGATCGTCATTCGCGGTGACGACGGCATCCGGAGCGATCCGGCCCGTTTCGCCGACCTGCAATTGCGCACGCCCGATGGCACGCTGGCGCGTGTCAGCGACATGGCGCGGGTGGAGCGCACGCAGGGACCGGTGAAGCTCGATCACGAGAACGGCTCGCGCTTCGCGCTGGTGCAGGCCTTCGTCTCCGGCCGCGATCTGGTCGGCTATGTCGATGAGGCGAAGGCGCAGGTCACCGCCAAGGTACGGCTACCGGCAGGCTACAGCATCGTCTGGGGCGGTCAGTTCGAGAACCAGCAGCGCGCATCGGCCCGGCTGATGATGGTGGTGCCCGTAGCGCTGGTGTTGATCTTCCTCGTCCTGCTGGCGGCGCTGCGCTCATTGCGCGCCGCGCTGCTGATCCTCTCCAACATCCCCTTCGCGATGGTCGGCGGGCTGATCTCGCTGTGGCTGTCGGGCGAGTATCTCTCGGTCCCGGCGTCGGTGGGGTTCATCGCCCTGCTCGGCATCGCCGTGCTCAATGGGTTGGTGCTGGTGGCCTATTTCCGCCAGTTGCGCGCCGACGGGGTGGGTATGGCCGAGACCGTGCGCCTGGGCGCGCAGCGTCGGCTGCGACCGGTGCTGATGACTGCCGGCATCACGGCCTTCGGCCTCGTCCCCCTGCTGTTCGCCAGCGGGCCGGGGTCCGAGATCCAGCGGCCGCTCGCGATCGTGGTGATCGGCGGCCTCATTACCTCCACTTTGCTGACGCTGGTCCTACTGCCGATCCTGTTCGAGCGCTTCGGGGAAAGCGCCGGGGAGGCCGCTAATGCCTGACCTGCTGTTCACCCTCCATTGCGCCACCCGCGATACCGAGCTTCTCGTGGACGCGATCCGCGCCGTCTCCCCCACGCCAATCCATGTCCGCGGGGAAGCTGTGCGAGGTCGCGATTTTGGCGATGCGGGAACCGCCGAGCGCGTGTCGGGCGAATTGAAGCGTTCGACGCTCGAACTGATCGTGAGCGCAGACGCGGTGCCCGACCTGCTCCGCACCGTAAAAGACGCGCGGCGCGATCTGCCGGTCCGGTGGCGCACGACGCCCCTGCTCGATCATGGAAGGATCGCCTGATGCGGATCGTACTCGCCGCTCTCGGCCTTCTGACGGCCGCGCCTGCCCTGGCCCAGCATACCGATCTGCCGCCTGCCGACAAGGTCAACGAAGCGCTCGACAATCACCCCAGCGTCGCCGCCGCAATTGCGCGCGTCGAAGCCGCACGGGCACGCGGCGATATGCTGCGCAAAGGCCCCCACGAAGTGACGGTGAGCGGCAGCTACATTCGCCGAACCGTCGATCGCGAAGGCGGGTTCGACGAATTCGATACGACAATCAGCCGCCCATTCCGCCTGCCGGGCAAGGCCGCGCTCGACCGCGAAGCCGGTGCGCTCGGCATTGAGGTCGCGGAAAACCAGATGGAGGATGTCCGCCATCAAACCGCGCTGCTGCTGGCCGGCTATTGGCACGACTGGCTCACTGCGGGAAGCCATTATCGCAACGATCTCGACAGCGTCCGCGGGCTGGAGGAGGCAATCGCCGCCATAAAGCGGCGGGTCACGCTGCGAGACGCCGCCCAACTCGACCTCGACCAGGCGCAGGCGGCGCTGGCTCAGGCGCGCGCGCAGGCCGCATCGTCACTCTCGCTGCGCGAACAGGCGCGCGTGACCTTCGCAGCGTCCTTTCCGGAAATCCCGCTCCCCTCCGAACCACCAGAACTGGCCGACCCCATGCTGCCCGCCCAGGGGCTGGAAGCGATGCGCGACCTGGTAATCGAGCGCAGTCACGAGATCCGCGCCGCCGACAAGGAAGCGCAGCGTCTGAACGTGACTTCGCGTCGGGTGCGAGCGGATCGCATCGCAGACCCGAGCTTCGGCGTCCGCCTGTTCAGCGAGCGCGGCGGCGCGGAAGCCGGCGCGGGCGTGGTGGCTTTAATCCCGCTCGGCGGTGGCTATCGCAGAGCCGCAGCCGATCAGGCGTCAGCCGAGGCCAATGCCGCGCGCATGGAACTCGCGGCCGTGCAGCGCAGCATCGAGGCGACCGCCAATGCCGACCTTTCCAACGCGCACACCCGGCTCGATGCCTGGCGCAATGCCGACGCTTCGGCGCGCAGCGCCGGCGACGCCGCCGAAAGGACGGTGCGCGGTTACCAACTCGGGCAGATCGACCTCTCCGATATGCTCTATGCCCGCCGGCAGGCCAATGACGCGCGCCGAATGGAAATCGAGGCGCGCTCCGAAGCCGATCGTGCTCTGCTCAAGATCCAGATCGATTCCCACAGCATCTGGGCACCAGATGAAGCGGGGCACGACTAGCTAACATACGGCAAGCAAACATTCTCGACATGAAACGAGCCTGCACTTAGAGGATGCTGCGTGACCGAAGCTCGCAAATTCCTTGTCCGGCACCATTGGCTGTGCGCGCTCCTGCTAGGCGCTGCGCTGCTCGTGAAGGCGTTGGTGCCGGCGGGTTTCATGCCGGTCGTCTCGAATGGCGTGATCCTGGTCCAGCTGTGCTCGGGGCAAGGGCCTCAGAAGATCGCAATCAAGTTGCCGAGCAAAGGCGGCGAGCAGGACCATGACGAGCACAAGAAGGCGGAAGCGCCTTGCGCCTTTACCGGCCTGTCCTCGCCATCGCTCGCGGCCGTCGATGCGCTGCTCCTAGCCGTCGCCCTCGCCTTCATCCTCGCAACGGTTTTTCGGCGTCCAAACCGCATAGTCCTCCGGCGCGGCACCTATCTGCGCCCGCCGGCGATCGGTCCTCCCACCACCTGATTCCTTCGACATTCCCCGTTGATGGGCGCCCCTCGCCGGGGCGCCGCATGTGAATCAGGATTCCGACATGACGATTATGCTTGATTCCGCGCATTGCGCGGCAACCACCATGCCTGCCTTCGCTCGCTCCACCAGCAAGCAACCAACTTTCAAGGTTCGCCTCGCCGGGAGCTTCGCTTTTCCCGCACTCGTCGCTGTGCTGGCGGGCGCCCCCATCTCGCGAGCCTTCGCCCAGGACGGGACGCCGCTGCCAGAGGTCGACGTTAGCTCGGCGAGCGAGGCGGGGTCGACGGTTTCGGGTGAGCGGCTTTCCCCCTCGCGCCTGCGCGACCTTCAGGTCGGCTCGAGCGATACCGCAGCGATCCTGCAAAGCGTACCCGGCGTCAGCGGCTATGGGGCCGGGGGCTTCTCGACCTTGCCGGTGATCCGGGGCCTTGAAGCGCAGCGCTTGACCGTGCTGGTCGACGGCGTGGCGATTGCCTCGGCCTGTCCGAACGATATGAATCCGCCCCTGTCCTACACCGATCCGCAAACCGTGAGCGCGATCGACGTCATTACCGGCGTTTCGCCAGTCAGCTATGGCGGCGACAGCATCGGCGGGATCATTCGCGTCGAGAGCGCTCCGCCCCGCTTTGCGAAACAGGGCGAAACGCTGCTGACCGGCGAAGCATCGGCCTTCTATCGAAGCAATGGCGACGGGTTCGGCGGCGCGCTGTCCGTGACGGCCGCAAGCGACAGGCTCAGCCTGACCTATAGCGGCTCCTATACCCAGGCCGGCAATTTCAAGGGCGGCGGCTCGCTGGGGGGCGTGCGGTCCAGCGAATATGCCAAGACCGACCACAGCCTCAATCTCGCAGCGCAAGTCAGCAACGGCCTGATCGAGCTGAAAGGCGGCTATCATTTCACGCCCTATGAGGGTTTCCCGAACCAATATATGGACATGACGTCCAACAAATCATGGTTCCTGAACGGCCATTATGCCGGCGTCTTCGATTGGGGCAATCTCGATGTGCGGGCGAGCTGGCGCGACACCGACCACGTCATGAACTTCCTCGCCGACAAGGGCGGGACCGCGACCGGCGGGATGCCGATGAACACGGAGGTCCACAGCGCGAGCTATACCGTCCAGGCGGATATATTGCTCGGCGGCGGCACGCTGCGCCTGGGCAGCGAATTCCAGCATCAATGGCTCAACGACTATTGGCCGCCCGTTGTGGGCAATATGATGATGGGGCCGAATGCGTTCATCAACGTCAACGGGGCCAAGCGCGATCGGCTCGGCACCTTCCTCGAGTGGGAAACGCGCTGGGATAGCGGTTTCTCCCTCATCGCCGGCATCCGTAACGATCAGGTCTGGATGAACACCGGCAAGGTCGCGCCCTATGGCACCGGCATGATGCAGATGGCCGATGTCATGGCGGCAGCGGCGTTCAACAAGGCCGACCGCAAGCGCCACGACAGCAATTGGAGCGGCAGCCTGCTGGTCCGCTACGCGCTTTCGGACGGGGCGGATATCGAGATCGGCTATGCCCGCAAGGTTCGCTCGCCCAATATCTACGAGCGCTATAGCTGGGGCCGGGGCAGCATGGCGAGCCGCATGATCGGGTGGTTCGGCGACGGGAACGGCTATGTCGGCAACCTCGACCTTCGCCCCGAAAAGGCCGATACGCTGAGCGCCGCCCTGGCCATTTCCGGAGGCGGCAAGGATGGCTGGTCGTTCAAGATCGCGCCCTATTACACCCATGTCGACGAATATATCGACGCCGTTAAGCTGGCGGACTTCACCGACATGATGGGCAGTCCGACCGGGTTCGTTCAATTGCAGTTCGCCAACCAGAAGGCAGAGATCTACGGCATCGACATATCGGGCGCCGTGCCGCTATGGTCATCGTCGTCGGCCGGCACCGCGCGTCTGACCGCGCGCGCGAGCTGGCTGCACGGCCAGAATCTGACCGACCACGCACCGCTCTATCACCAGATGCCGTTCAATGCGGCGCTGAGCCTCGAGCATCGGATCGGCGGCCTCGAAACCCGGATTGACCTCGACATCGTGACGGAAAAGGATCGCGCCGATCCGACCCGCAACGAACCGCGGACGGGCAGCTACGCGCTGCTCAATGTCCAGCTCGCCTATCGCATCGACAAGGTTCGCCTGACGCTCGGCGCCGACAATCTGTTCGACAAGGCCTATTATGCTCCGCTTAGCGGCATGTCGCTCGGCGATCTGAAGGCGACCGGCGTGCGCCGCCCGGTTCCGGGCCGGGGGCGATCGGTCAACGCCGGGATCACGATTGCGTTTTGAGCGCCCATGCTCCCGAACTCGCACGACATGAACGAGGAGCCGAGGGCAGGCTATGGCCAGCCCTCGGCCTGGTCGCAGCGCCTGGGCGCGGGCCTTGCCGCCGCGTCATGCTGCCTGCTGGTGCTAGTGGCGCTCAATGCCAATCTATCGGGACGGCTGCGAATGACGCAGCCTGTGCAGGTGAGCCGCTTCCGGTTGTTTACCCCGTCGCCACCGTCACCACCGCCTTCAACGTTGTCGCGATCGCGGACAGACGAGGCCCGCCTATCGCCGGAGCGGCGCCCTGCGCACCCGCCTGAGCTGGCTACGACGGGAGAAAGAGGCGGACCAGCTTCGTCGCCTATACCCGCTGCTCCAGCAATCGCCTCTCCGTTCGCTGTCGCGCCGGTAAGCAGACCGCCCGCGCCGGAACCCGAGGTCGCGCCGCCGCAAGCCCAGGATGATAAGAAACAGTCCGCGCTTGCGGCCTATCAGCGCCAGCTCTGGGCGCGAATAGCCGCGCGCAAGCCCGCGGGGATCCACCTCGACGGGGTCGCAACGGTCCGCTTCATCGTCGGGGCTGACGGCGCGCTGATTGCCGTCGAGCTGGCCGGCAGCAGCGGGAATGCCGCGCTCGATCGCCTGGCGCTCCGCACGGTGCGCAATGCTGCTCCTTTTCCAACACCGCCTATGGGCGTGGAAAGCGAGCAGTTGGTCTTTACGATACCATTCAGCTTTCATTGAGGCCGCATGGCGGACGAGGATGGCTCGATCGTCAATAGGGCGACGCGCACACGTTCCAGAAACAAAACACGGTGATCGTCGCGAGCCTTGATGGGAGCCTGCGCCTCATCGACAAGAGCCTGTCCGGCACGTTGCCCATGCGTCTCGATCAGTGCGAGCGCCGCCGCTATTTCCTCGGAATTGGCAGCGTCACCATCGGATGAACCTTTCCCCGGAAGCCGAAGCGATAGCTTCTTGCGCGCCATATTATCACCCTTTTCTTGAATGCTCTCAGGCCCGTGCGCTCACCAGCCAGGCCTTCGCCCCCATATGAACGCCATTCTCATCGCAATGGCGCTCGAACAGCTCGACAAGATGCTGGTGAATGGCCTTGCGTACCTCTGCCCCGTTCTGTCGAACAAGATCGCCGATCTGCATCCCCTCAAGCACGAAGCGAGCGGCGCTCTCGGGATCACTGCCGGGGCCGCCCACGCGCTGCTCACCTGTCCAGGCATCGAATCTGACCTCGCAGAAACCCGCGCTTTGGAGAAGGTCGATCACATAGTCCTGCTCGCCGAGCGCGAATGGTCCCGGCGCGCGCGACTGCGGCGTCGGCAGGTCCATATGCTCCTTGATGATGCCCATGACACTAAGCTGCCACGGATTGTCAGCGATGGGCGCCCAGACAGCGATGTCGAGCCGCCCGCCATCGCGCAACATCCGGCGCAGATTGGCGAAAGCGGGATAAGGCTCAGCGAAGAACATCGAACCGAAGCGCGAGAACAGCCGATCGAACGGCGCTTCTTTCGGCATCGCAGTGGCGGCATCGCCCTGCTCAAAGCGGATATTGGCAAGGCCCGCGCGCTGTGCCCGTTCCCTGGCCATCCCCACCAGATCGGGTGAGATGTCGAGGCCGAGCACAAATCCGGTGTTGCCGACGGCCGTGGCGATCTGCCGCGTGGTCCAGCCACCGCCGCATCCGACATCGACCACCGTTTCGCCGAAGTTGTATGCGGCCTGGGCAAGCAACGCCCTGCCGATCGGCTCGATCATGCTTTCGAAGCGGTCGAGCTGGGCGAGCCAACGCATGCCCGCCTGGCCGGCCCAATCGTGCGCGGCCAAACCTTCCCTGTTCTCCCCAGCATCGTTCATCGATGTATTCCCATCGTCGTTACAAGAATCAGCCCAGGATCGCGGCGGTGCTTTGCCACAGCATGTAGGCGGCAACCGCAAAGATCAGCAGTGCGAATATCGTATTGAGCACCCCCTTGTGCGCCGACAGCCGCCGAGAGAGCGCCGCGCCCACAAGGCCGCCGATGACGCCGCCGGCGATGAACGCCGCAGCAAGCCCCCAATCAACCAGGCCGGAAAGGGCATAGTTGAGCGCGGCAGTCAGACCAAAAGCGGTGACGGCGACCAGCGACGATCCGACGGCGTTGCGCATCGGCATCCCGGTCGAAGCCATCAGTCCCGGCACGATCAGGAAGCCCCCGCCGATGCCGAAGAACCCGGAAAAGAGACCAGTGGCGGCCCCATAACCGATCACCTTGGGCGCATTCTCGCGCCGGCATTGGACATCGGGATTGCCGGGATCGCCCCGGCTTTTTAGCATCAGCCCGCCAACCAGGACCATCAGCAGAGCGAACAGGAACAGCAGCTTCTGTCCATCGAACGCTTTACCGAGCGTCGATCCGGCATAGGCGCCGGCGACACCAGCGGCGGCGAACATGCCGGCGCAACGCCATTTGATCGTCCGCTGGCGCGCGTGGGGAACGAGATTGGCCCCGGCATTGGCGGCGACCGCCAGCGCGCTGGTGCCGATCGCGACATGCGGCGAGGCGACGCCGACCAGATAGACCATGAGCGGGACGGCGAGGATTGAGCCCCCACCGCCCACCAGCCCCAGCGTGAATCCGACGAGCGAGCCCGATCCGGCACCAAGCAGATATTGGATGGGTTCGAGTGCCATGGCCTTACAGCGCGTTTATCGGCAGCTTGAGGTAGCGCATGCCATTGTCTTCCGGCTCGGGCAGGTGGCCGCCGCGCATGTTGACCTGGATGGACGGCAGGATGAGGCGCGGCATCCCGAGCGTCGCATCGCGCGCCTCGCGCATGGCGACGAACTGGTCCTCGCTCACCCCGTCGCGAACATGGACATTATGCTCTCGCTCCTCGCCGACCGACGTTTCCCAGGCATAGGTATCGCGCCCGGGGGCCTTGTAGTCGTGGCAAAGATGAAGGCCGGTCTGATCGGGGAGCGACAGCAGGCGGCAGATCGACCGATAAAGCGTGCGCGCATCGCCGCCCGGGAAGTCAGCGCGGGCCGTGCCGTAGTCGGGCATGAACAGCGTGTCGCCGATGAACGCCGCATCGCCGATCACATAGGTCATGTCGGCGGGCGTATGGCCCGGCACATGCAGCGCGATCGCCTCGATCGAGCCGACCCTGAAACGGTCGCCGTCATCGAACAGCCGGTCGAACTGCGAGCCGTCGCGAGCAAAGCGCGTTCCCTCGTTGAAGATCTTGCCGAAGACCTCCTGCACGGTGAGAATATGGCGACCGATCGCCAGCGTGCCGCCCAGCTTCTCCTGAAGATAGGGCGCGGCCGACAGATGGTCGGCATGGGCGTGCGTCTCCAGCAGCCATTCGACCTCGAGCCCTTCGCTCCGGATATAGTCGATCACCTTGTCGGCCGACGCGAAGGAGGTGCGCCCCGAAGCCGGATCGAAATCGAGCACGCTATCGATGATCGCGGCCTTGGCCGTGGCGGGATCTGAGATGACGTGGGTCACGGTAAACGTGTCCTCGTCGAAGAAGCTGCGGATGACCGCGGGCCGCGCATTACTCGCGGCCTCGACGATGCGGGTGGCTTCACGGATTTGCGGGTCGGCCATGGGCCTTGTCCTTTCCTGTCTGGCCCGGCGTACCGGCTTCGCACTTGGGACGCGAAGCCGGCCCAGCTGCCTCAGAGGGTCTTCTTGCTGAAATACCAATCGGTGTAGTCGTAACCTTCGTCCTTGCGGGCCCTGGCGGCTTCAGCCGTCGCGGGCGGCAGCACGATCACCGGCTCGCCAGGCTGCCAGTTTTCAGGCGTCGCCACCTTGTTGGCGTCGGACGTCTGGAGCGCGGTGAGCAGGCGGACGAATTCATCGACCGAGCGGCCGTTCGACATCGGATAATAGACCATCGCGCGGACAATGCCTTCGGGGTCGATGATGAAGGTGGCGCGAACGGCCGAGGTGTCCGAGGCACCGGGATGGATCATGCCGAAGGCCTTGGCGACGTTCATCGACAGATCGTCGATAATCGGGAACGGGATCTCGACGCCGAACTTCTCCTCGATGCTGCGCATCCAGGCGATGTGCGAATGCACCGAGTCGATGGAGAGGCCCAGCAGTTCGCAGTTGAGCGCCTTGAAGCGGTCGGCGGCCTTGGCGAAGCCCATGAATTCGGTCGTGCAGACCGGCGTGAAGTCGGCGGGGTGGGAAAAGAGAACGAGCCACTTGCCCTTGTAATCGTCGAGCGAGCGTTCGCCGTGGGTCGTCTTGGCCTTGAAGGCAGGCGCGGGTTCGTTGATCCGCGGCATGGAGGGAGTGACCTGGTCTGTCATTTTATCGTCTCCTGTGACTGAGTGAGTGACAGATATTGAATACACATTTCTATTAATCGTGATAACACGATAAATCTAATTCCTTTGATCGGATTTTTCAATCACTTCTGCAATCGGCCGAATTAGGCCGGATTCGCAGCGCACGGGACCAGAGGCGCGAACACGTCAAAGCATCGTTTATGCTAAGTATGGGGTCATCACACCCCGAATCAGGCGGTGACGAGCGCCTGCCTTGTCCAGGCGACGAGTCGCGCACGGTCCATCGCCCCGGCCTGTCGGGCGACCTCGCGGCCACCCCTGAACAGGATCAGCGTCGGAATCGACTGAATGCGGTAGCGCCCGGCAATACCCTGCTCAGCTTCGGTATCGACCTTCAGGAGCCGGACATGCGGCTCCAGCTCCGCAGCGGCCGCCTTGAACGCCGGCGCCATGGCGCGGCAAGGTCCGCACCAGCTCGCCCAGAAATCGACGAGAACCGGCAGGCTTCCGCGACCTACATGCCGATCGAATGCCGCCTGGTCGACATCGACCGGCTGTCCCTGGAAAAGCGGCATTCCGCATTTCCCGCAAATTGGCGCCGCGCCGATCTTCGCTGCAGGAACGCGGTTGATGCTCGCGCAAACCGGGCAGGCTACCAGCGGGACATCGGACATGCGCTTCTCTCCTGTGGAACGCCAATACCGCTTAATCGTTTACCCGCATGATGTAACCGTGTAAGGGAGAGGGTTCAAGACTTGCCTCTCTGCAGGAGTGAGAAAGTTGAACTCGAACGCAGACGACAATGCCGTGTGCTCCCCTATCCAGATCGGCGATCCCGCGCCTGATTTCCGCGCCCGCACGACGATGGGCGACATGACCCTGTCCGGCCATCGCGGCCGCTGGGTACTGCTGTTCTCTCATCCCGCCGATTTTACGCCGGTTTGCACCAGTGAATTCGTCGCCCTCTCGCGCGCCAGCGATCGGTTCAAGGCGCTCGGCTGCGACCTGGTCGCGGTGTCGGTCGACAGCCTCTATTCCCATCTCGGATGGATCAGGGCGATCCGCGAGCATTTCGGCGTGACCATCGCTTTCCCGATCGTCGAAGATCCCTCGATGGTGATCGGCCGCGCCTATGGAATGCTCGCGGACAACGCCCCCGACGCGGCCACGCTGCGCTCGACCTTCTTCATCGACCCCGAAGGCATTGTCCGCGCCAAGCTCTGCTATCCAGCCACCATCGGGCGATCGGTGGAGGAGCTGCTTCGAGTCCTGACCGCGCTGCAACGGGTCGACAACGACAACGTAGTGACCCCCGAAGGCTGGCATCCCGGCGATGACGTGCTTCTTCCGCCCTATCAGGACCAGCACGGTGCGCTCGATGCGGCGGGCGATGGCTGCTGGTTCCACCGCACGCAGCCCGACAAGCATGGGAAAACAGGCAAGTGATGACTTTCACCGATACGCAGCTTGAAGAGGCTGCCAGCGTCCTCAAGGCGATCGCCCATGACGTCCGCCTGAAGCTCCTGCGGACGCTCCTCGAACATGGCGAGAAGTCTGTAGGCGAACTCGAAGCCCTCACCGGCATCGGTCAACCGGGCCTGTCCCAACAACTCGCAATTTTGCGCAAGGCGGAACTGGTTCAGACGCGCCGCGATGCGAAACTCGTTTTCTATAGCATCGTATCGGCCAATATGGAGGGAACAGCGGAATTGCTATGCGCTCTAGCGGGAACTCCGATAAATAGAGGAGACACTGCCGCGAAAACAAAGCGACCTTTTCCCCAGGGATCGGTCGCTACCTTCGCCAAGATTTTGTGACGATATTGTCCTGGACGATGTCTACGAAGAAAGTTCTGAACATCATCGCTGCAACGTTAGAGAGCATTTCGAGGCTTGTGGAATACCATAACTGCAAGCATTCGCCGTAAGCGCCTCGCCTGATCCGCTCCAGCGTCCGGCTCATGGGAGCAATTTCGCGGTCAAGAAGCGAGGTCTGGCCTTCGAGGGCGGCATCGTCCTCCATTTTCCCTGCTTGAGCTCAACCAGTTCGCGGACGTCGCCCACGTCCTTGCAAGAACTCCATGGAATCAATCTCAGTGCCACTATCGATCCGGGCTTCACCGATCAAATTCGGAACCATACGTAAGGACAGACGAAGATCGGCGAGTTTACAGATGATTGGCCTGCGACCCGCGCATAACCAGCCTATTGGACCGCCGGCGAGAGAATGAGAGGACCGATGAGTAGCGTACCCACCATAACCTTCCACGGCGCTGCCGGCACAGTCACTGGTTCCTGCATGGAACTACGCCATGGCGGAAAGACGATCCTCATAGATTGCGGCTTGTTCCAGGGATCCCGGACGCTGGAAACACTCAATCGCGACCCCTTCGAGTTCGACGTGCGCAAGATCGACGCCGTTGTCCTGACGCACGCGCATATCGACCATAGCGGCCTGCTGCCCAGGCTCACGGCGGAAGGGTATCGCGGGCCGATCTTCGCGACACCGCAAACCCGCGACCTTCTGTATTACATGCTGCCCGACGCCGGACGAATTCAGGAGGGCGATGCGGAGCGCCGCAATCGACGGCAGGATCGCCGGGACGAGGAGCCGATCGAACCGATCTATACCGAAGCGGATTCCAAAGCGGCCTATGAACAGGTCGAGACAGTAGCGCTGCACGACTGGTTCGCACCTGCCGCCGGTTTTCGGGCCCGCTTGTGGAATGCGGGCCATATCCTGGGTTCCACATCCGTGGAGATCGAGGTCGGTGGCGTGCACTTGCTCTTCTCCGGCGACCTGGGTCCAGACCACAAGGCCTTTCATGCCGATCCCGAGGGTCCGGCAGGACTCGATCATGTGTTCTGCGAGAGCACCTATGGCGACCGCGTCCGCGAGGACGTGACGATCGAGCAGCGCCGGACTTTGCTGGAAGCCGAGATCAATGCAGCGCTTACGCGCGGCGGCAACCTCGTCATTCCCGTTTTCGCGCTCGAACGCACCCAGGAATTGCTCCTCGATATCGCGACCCTGATCAACACCGGACGCCTGGCGCATCCACAGGTGTTCATCGATTCGCCACTTGCGACCCGCGCGACAGAGGTGTTCGCCAAACATGCCGGGGAACTCGAAGACATGGGCTCGGGTGAAATCTTCCGTCACCCCTCGTTCCACTACACTGCCAGCACGATGGAATCGATGCGGCTCAACGACATGTCCGGAGCCATCATCATGGCGGCATCCGGCATGTGCGAAGCGGGACGCATCCGTCACCATCTGCGGTACAATCTCGGCCGCCGTGAATCGACGATCCTGTTCGTCGGTTTCCAGGCCGCAGGCACCCTTGGCCGGACAATCCTCGATGGCGCGAACCGCGTGCGCATCTGGGGGCAGGACGTCGCGGTGCGCGCGCAGATCCGGCGGATCGACACTTATTCGGCGCATGCCGACCAGAAGGATCTGCAGCGCTGGATAAGGGCGCGGAAGCCGATCGATGGCAGCCTGTTCCTGGGACACGGCGAAGAGGGCTCGATCGAGACGTTCCGCCGCCTGATGCAGGCGGACGATGCTGCGGCATCGATTGTCACGCCGAAGATCGGGGAAACCTATTCACTGCCGTCACGCGCCTCGTCCAAGCGCCTGAAGACCGGAAAGCTGGAACTACAGGAGGCTGTCGGCCGCGATTGGCAGAATGACTATGCGGATTTTTCGACCCATCTGAAAAAAGAACTGCAGAATATCGAGAGCGCGTCGGCCCGGCGCGAGGCACTCGCCCGCATGGCCGAGATTCTGCATTCCTATCAGGCCTATCGCGAGCATCGTAAGAGCCGATCGAGCTGATCGGCGAAAACAAAGTGACCAGCCCCAGACATAAACGGGTGCCGGCACGCGCGAATTCGCTATATATCATAGTTTCATCAAAGGAGTAATTATGTCGAATACCCCCCACACCCTGAGCGAGGAATTCCCCGGTCAGATGGACAAGATTCACGCCTTGAAGGTTTCGGACTCTCGCTTCGCGCAGCTTCTTCTCGATTATGATATCGTGAACGACGAAATCCACGTGGCTGAAACCAATATCGAACCGACCTCGCAAGATCACGAGACCGAACTTCGCAAGCGCCGCCTCGCGATCAAGGATCAGATCGCCGAAGCCCTGTCGCAGGCCGCCTGATCTGCCCAAGGGCCGGATGCGGCGCGTTCGGCCCTTACGACAATAGCCGGCCATGGCTCTGCGTCGCCACAAATTCACGGCCAGCAACGAAAGCGCGCATCCCCCCTCAGGAATGGACCTGAACCAGCTTCGAACCAGGCACGAGCTGCCCGCTCATCGCTCCTAGCGAAACACCATGAGCGCGGCGATACCGGCAGCAGATGCCAGAACTGATGCGAAGAGTGGGCCGGACGCCTTCCAGCCTTGCTTTGATGGCCCTGCCAGTACCAGCGTGAGTACAGCCTTCCACATCGTGTTGGCGAGCACGGGCACCGCAAGCACCAGTCCGGCCGTGTCGGGTTTCAACATATCCTCAGGCAGCCCCGCGAGCGTGAGTACGGCTGCGTCCACATCCCACATGCCCGTAAGACCAAGCACAACGACAATGCCCTGATCGCCGAACCGCGCGAGCGCCCAACGTGCCGGGACAGCAATCAACGCAACCGCGCCCGCCAGCAGAAGCGCCGGCCCGAAATCCAGCGGATTGCCCAGCTTCACCTCGCTGGCGCCATCACCATCCACCTTGGAGCGTAGCGCCAGAAGGGTTGTCAGACCGCCGACGACGAAAGCCGGAACCATTGCAAGCGCGAGCGATGTGCTGGCGTAGGGGATGAGGGTAAAAGAGAGTATCTGGACGCGCGCGAACATCACGAGCGAGGCGAGCGCAATACCAGCAATCAAGGGGCCTTGCGGACCATCATTGGCGCGCAAACGCCGGGCATAGGCAACAGTGACCGCCGTGGACGATACCAATGCCCCGAACAAAGCGGTTATCATGACCCCCTTGTCCGCGCCGAGCCGACGACTGGCGACATAGCCGGCGAAGGAGAGTCCGAGCACGACGACGACGACCATCCAGATTTGCCGCGGGTTCCAGGCCTCAAAGGGGCCGTAGCTCGCATCCGGCAGCAGCGGCAGGATGACCAACGCGACGATCGCGAACGTGGCGATCGATTCGACCTCCTTGTGGCTCATCCCTTTGAGCATGGCGTGGGATTGCTGCCTGAGCGTCAGGATCAAGGTGGTTACCGCCGCGACGGCCAGCGTCTCGCTCACCAGGCCCTGCCCGGCCATATATCCCAAGGCGAAGGTGATAATGCCGACCAACGTATTGGTGATGGACAGGCTGGCCGTGCGGGCTTGTTCGCTGCGATATCCAAGAACCAGGCTGGCAGTGACCGCCAGCCCGATTACCGCCGCAAGGCTTTCGGGCATATGGCTGGCAAGGCCGCCGGCAAGACCGAGCAGGCCAAAGGTGCGCAAACCGCTGACCCGGCTGCCATCCGCTGCCTCGCGCTGCCGCCAGCCTCGCTCGATACCGATCAGCACGCCTACCGCGAGCGCCGCAGCAAGCGAACGAAGCAGTTCCATATCAAGCGATATCAAATGATCACTCCACGGCAAGGTAATCGATCGGGAACGGTAGTATGAACGCGGCAGATAGGCTCCTCCTTATGCGCGACGTGGATTGAATGGATTTGATTACGCGCGCCAAATCGATCCGCCCACAGGCCAGCTACAGATATCCCTATATTAGCGGCGATCCTTCAAGTTGATTGTTCGACCCTTGCCGACGAGACTCAAGAAGGTCGGTCGATGACTCACCACCACGACTCCGGTCCCTGTCTCGCGAAGCCACGCGTCGAGGTGGCCCGCAAGCCGCGCCTCCGTCGCCATGTCCAACCCCTCGCTCGGCTCGTCGAGCAGCAGCCACGGCCTGCCGGCAAGCAAGGCGCGGGCGATCGACAACCGCTTGCGCTGGCCGCCCGACAACCGCGCTCCGCCGTCGCCGACCCATTGGTCAAGCCCATGCGGCATCGCGCGAATATCGACAGCGAGGCAGGCGACTTCCAGCGCCGCCCAAAGCCGTTCGTCGCTGAGGCCGGGGCGCGCCACACGCAAATTGTCGCGGATGGTTCCCGACAGGAGCTGGGCATCCTGGGGCGAGAGCGCGAATGCCGCTCGCACGTCCTCGGACGGCAGGGAAGCAAGAAGCTGGTCATCAAGAGCAATGCCACAATGCTCGCCAGCGGGCCGAATACCAGCGAGCGTTTCCAGAAGGCTGGTCTTGCCGCTGCCGGATTTGCCTGAAATCCCCAAGCGCTCGCCCGCCACGATCCGGACATGCAGGCCGTCCCGATCAAAGGCAATGCTCCGCGCGGGCGCCATGGATGCCGTCGCCTTGCGGACAAGCGCAGAGGGTTGACCCGCCATGCCCTCCAATCGCGAGAGGGCGGCCGCGACCAGCGCGCTTCGCGATACGCCGCGCACATAGCCGGAAAGGGCCTCGATCGCACCCGCCGCCGCCAGCACGGCAAGCACCGTCAACGGCAGGGAGGCATGGGAGAGGATCAGCATCGCGCCCATGGCGATGCCTCCACCCAACACGAGGCCCGCGTCGATGATTGCTTCGCCGCGCGCAAAACGACGCCGCGCGCTGTCCAGTTCGGCCGTCTCGACCGCGAGGCTTCGCCCGATCGCCGGAGCGAGATCGTAGGCAAGGATTTCGGGCGAGGCGGCGGCATAATCCACCATGCCCGCCTTGAGCCGCGCAAGCGCCGCTGCCATGTCGGTCGCGGCGCTCGCCAGCAGGTGGGGGGTCGCCAAATGCGCCCAGAGGACAAGCCCGACAAGCAACGCCAGCAAGACAAGGCTCGCCCAAGGGCTGGCAA